>CAYJPU010000061.1:0-10423 GCA_964372105.1 uncultured Undibacter sp. | reverse complement strand
GGGCTTGACCCGCGCATCCCGATAAGTGACACGCTGAGCTCTCCGAAACGGGATTGCCGGGACAAACCCGGCAATGACAACCTCTATGGCCAAGAAACCCCTGCAGCTCGGTCAGCCGACCGCGATGCCCGCCTCGCCAGCCGAGGCGGTGCTCGACCGCGTGCCGAACCCCCACCGCGACACCAACTACGTCGCACGCTTCACCGCGCCGGAATTCACCACCCTCTGTCCGATCACCGCCCAGCCGGACTTCGCGCACCTGGTGATCGACTACGTGCCGCGCCGTTTCCTGGTGGAGTCGAAGTCGCTCAAGCTCTATTTGGTGAGCTTCCGCAACCACGGCTCGTTCCACGAGGACTGCACGGTCGCCGTCGGCAAGCGGCTGTTCAACCTGTTGCAGCCGAAATGGCTGCGCATCGGCGGCTACTGGTACCCGCGCGGCGGCATCCCGATCGACGTGTTCTGGCAGGCCGGCAAACTGCCGAAGGACGTCTGGGTGCCGGAACAGGGCGTCGCGCCCTATCGCGGCCGCGGCTGAGCTGGACGGCGCATGAGCTGGCTAGGCGGCCGACGAGGCCGGCCGCCGCAGGAAGTGCGCGCAGACCAGTCCGACGCCGGTCAGCACCACGGTCCCCAACAGCAAGATCGGCGTGACGCCGATACTGTCGAGGCCGATGCCGTAAACGATCGGACCGGCGGCCTGGCCGAGAAAGAAGAAAAACGAGTGCAGCGCCATGGCCGAGCCGCGCGCGGCCGGCGCCAGCTCGCTGGCGTAAATCTGAATGACGGCGTGCAGCATGTAGAAGCCGAATCCGAGCACGGCAAAATTGACAAGCTCGATGGGCCACCAGACGCGCAAGGCGATCACCATCAGGCACAGCCCCATTATTGCGCCACCGATCCGCATCATGTTGGTCTCGCCGAACCACGCCAGCAGCCGCGACACCAGCACACCGTAGAGCGCACCGCCGAGACCGAAGCCGGCGATCACGACGCCGGCGATCGAGGCGCGCGTTTCGCCGGCCTGATGCAGCATCGTCGCCATATAGGGGAACACGCCGTACATGAAGACAGCCTCTAAGAACACCGCGCCGAAACATATCTTGGCCAACGGATTGCTGAAGATGGCGCGGTAATTCGGCGCGAGCGTTGACAGGTCGAACCGGCCGGTCGCTTCCTTGAAACCGCGGAAGCCGGGAATGGCCGCCACGAATACGAGGGCGCCGAACCCGCTCAGCACGAAAAAAATGCCGCGCCAGCCGACCAGATCGCTGACCACGCCGGCGCAGGTCGCGCCCAGCAAGTTCCCCGTCATGATGGCGAACAGCAGGCGGCCCATCGCCACCTGGCGCTCCGCCACCGGAAACTTGTCGCCGATGAGCGCGAAGGAGATCGGCACCACGCCGCCGGCGGCAAGCCCCGCCACCATGCGTCCGGCCACCAGGACTTCGAAGCTGCTCGCCAGCCCGCAGACCAGCGAGGCTGCGGTAAGGACCAGCAGGCAGAGCAGCATCAGCCGCGACTTGCTGAACATGTCGGCAAGCGCGCCGAGCACCGGCTGCACGAGCGCATAGGGCAAGGTGAAGGCGGTCGTCAGCAGGGCCGCGGTGGTCGGCTCGACGTTGAGCCCGAAGGCGATCTGCGGAATGACCGGATCGGTCGACCGCATGAACAGCGAACTGGCGAATACGACCACCGCAATGAGGTTGAGCGTGCGGTTCATCGAGAACCCCGCCCTAGCGCTTGGCGAGGCGGTCGAACTCGACAAGCGTGCGCAGCAGGCCTTCCATCTCCTTCAACGGCACCATGTTAGGGCCGTCGGACGGCGCCTTGTCCGGATCCTGGTGGGTTTCGATGAAGACGCCGGCGACACCGACCGCGACCGCGGCGCGCGCCAGGACGGCTACGAATTCGCGCTCGCCGCCCGAGGTCGCGCCCTGCCCGCCTGGTTGCTGCACCGAATGGGTGGCGTCGAAGACCACCGGCGCGCCGGTGGTGCGCTTGAGGATCGGCAGCGCGCGCATGTCGGAGACCAGCGTGTTGTAGCCGAACGAAACGCCGCGCTCGGTGACCAGCACATTGCGGTTGCCGGCGCCGGTCAGCTTGGCGACCACGTTCTGCATGTCCCAGGGCGCCAGGAACTGGCCCTTCTTCA
This sequence comes from uncultured Undibacter sp., assembly GCA_964372105.1. GTDB lineage: Bacteria > Pseudomonadota > Alphaproteobacteria > Rhizobiales > Xanthobacteraceae > Pseudolabrys. Next base: position 8,268 of record CAYJPU010000061.1, on the reverse strand, counting down.
CGTTGACGGTCTTGCCGGTCGCGGCCGCCGCCAGCAAGAGATCGGTCTGCCGGCACAGGAAAGCCGGGATTTGCAGCACGTCCACCGCCTGCGCCGCGCGCGCGCATTGCCCAGCGTCATGCACGTCGGTCAGCACCGGCAGCTTCAGGCTGTCGCGGATCTCGGCAAAAATAGGCAGCGCCGCCTCCAAACCGATGCCGCGCGCGCTCGTCGACGAGGTGCGGTTGGCCTTGTCGAACGACGTCTTGTAGACGAGGCCGATGCCGACGCGCGCCGCGATCTCCTTGAGCGCCGACGCCGTCTCCAGCGCATGCGCGCGGCTCTCGAGCTGGCACGGTCCGGCGATCAGCGCCAGCGGCAGAGCGTTGCCGAAGCGCACGGAGCCGACGGTGACGACGGGGTTGGCGGCCTGATCCAAATCGATTTCCTCGCGGGCCGCGACCATGAAGCGGGCTTAGCCTCCGGTCAATGTCAATTGCTGCGCATGATCTTGTCCGAAAACCGGTCCCCACTTTTCGGGATCATGCGCTGGCCGGTTCAAATACCAGCACCGCGCCCATGGCGTCCTCAGGCCCGATCACCGCCGGGTTGCCGGCATAGAGCCCGGCAAGGCCCGCCAGTTCCGAAGCCGCTTGCATCAGGCTCGCATCGGCGACCTGAAAGCGCAGCGCCGCAAGCCGCGCACCACGTGCCGTGTCCGGCGCCTTGACGCCGAAGCGACGAACGAAGGCGGCAGGCGTCTGCACGTCGATGGTTCCGCGCGGCGTGACGATCATGAAGCCGCCGTCGATCGCCGCTGCCGGCGCGCCGGTCAAAGCCTCGAAGAAGCTTTTGTGTTGCGCCGGCTGGTCTGCGACTGCGACCACGCCCGCGACGCCGACGGCGGTGTTGGCGTGCTTTTGGAACGCCGGATTCCAGAAGTTTTCCGGAAAATGCTGCTGGCAGGTGCAAAAATGGATGTCGGGCGCGTGGGCGTCGTTGGCGAACGTCAACGAGAAGCCGACCTTCACGGCCGAGCCGTCCGGCCGCTTGCCTTCGCGCTCGAACCGCATGACCGGCGAGGCCGAGATAGTCGCCGCCCGGAACGCCGCTTCGTCGGCGGCCGCATCGGCCGACTCCAGAATGAGCAGCGAGAAGCCCTGCCCGCGCGCGATGAAGTCGCGGTTATAGGCGGCGAACAGCTTGGAGAATCCGTCGTCGCCGAGCTTGTCGGGTTCGGCGAACGTCAACAGCTCGATGAAGAAGCCCGGCAGCTGCACGATGTGGTTGTGCGTGCCCCACGGGTGCTTGTTGCGCGCGCCGACCGTGAAGCCGAGGCGGCGGTACAGATCGGCGGCGGCGTCGAGGTCGCGCACCGCATGGACGATATGGTCGAGGCCGCGCGGCATCTCATGCTTCCCGATAATCTTGAGTCGGCGATGCGGTCGCTCGAACTCGGTGTTGCGCCGACTATAATTTAAACGGCGCTGGTTGCGGACGGAATCTTTGAGTTCGATGCAATTTTCACGATCAACGATCCCGGGGCAGGATCCCGCCGGCGGTCAATCCGCTCACCGACTAAATCGATTCTTTAAGTTCTTTAGCCGCCCGGAACGCGACCTTTTTGCTGGTCTTGATTTTGATCTGTTCGCCTGTTGCGGGATTGCGACCCATGCGCGCCGCGCGTTTGCGCACTTGCAAAATACCCAGCCCGCCAATCCGAACACGTTCGCCCTTTTTGAGATGTTTGACGACATTGCCGACGAAATCGCCAAGCACGGCTTCCGCCTGGCGCTTGGACATCTCATGCGATTCCGCGAGCGCGGCGGCCAGATGCTTCAGCGTGACGGTTGGCATCGTCGATGCTGACCGGCTGACGGCGACCGGAACGGCTAAACCGCCGCGTTTCTGTTGAGAAGGTCGCACCGCCATAAAAGCCGGATCAACCAATTCTATTTTCTCACCAGGATGAAAACCAAACACGTCATAAAACCGCTCCGGGCCGAGCAGTTTTGCAGCCTCATCGAAGAGCCGCTGATTTTGTGCGTTCAATGTTGCCGCGCTTGGGTTGTTTGAGCGAATGGTGGTGCGCATGGCCCTGGTGCGCAAGTCCAACAGCTCGGCCAGGAGTTTGGGCGATTTCTCGCCGAGGACTTCCTGCGCGTGAGCTTCGAATTCGTCAGAAACCGTCGTCATTTTTGGGTCTCTTGTTGCGCGTTGCGAGCGCCCGCCACAGGCCTGCACCTTGGCTCTGAAAGCCGCGGCCGCCGACGGTATGCCATAGTCGTCGTATCGAAAACTGCTCGCCCAATAGCCTCGCGCCTTCTTGACGATCAGTGGCTTTCCGTGGCCGTTCGCTGTCGCGTAGAGTACTTGATTGGCCAATTGATGGCATACGCCGTCGATTCCGTAGCGGAAAATGGTCCCACAAGCATTCCGCTGCGATTGCGGCGGAACATTAGCCAGAACCAAGCACTGAGCGAGCGCATGATCTCCCAGAGCCTTCCCGAGATCGCCGCCGGCCCGGCATTTCCGGTGGAAGTCGCCCCAGCTAAACCAAAAAAGCTCCCCGGCTGCCTTGACGTTATCGATTGACTTATAATCGTGTCCTGTACAATCGAAGGTCGAAACCCAGGTGTGATCCGGCCCGCCCGCAAGGCCGGCCGCCGGTACCGCCCAAGCAAAAAGCAACGTTTTCTTGGGCATCTTTAGCCCCTAAACGACTTGCCAAATAAAATATAATACTACCTATGCTAGAATGAGCAGAGGCCATCGACAACTCGAATTACACCAGCCGGCTACGCTCCACCGCCGCTTCGATGAACGAGGCGAACAGCGGGTGCGGCTCGAACGGCCGCGATTTGAGCTCCGGGTGGAACTGGACGCCGATGAACCACGGATGGTCCTCGTACTCGACGATCTCCGGCAGGATGCCGTCCGGCGACATGCCGGAGAAACGCATGCCGTGCTGCTCGAGCCGGCCTTTGTAGGCGGTGTTGACCTCGTAGCGGTGGCGGTGGCGCTCGGAGATGTCGGTCGCGCCGTAGATCGCAGCGACCCGGCTGCCGCGCGTCAGCGTGGCGGGGAAAGCCCCTAACCGCATGGTGCCGCCGAGATCGCCGCCGGCGGCGCGCTGTTGCAGTTCGTTGCCCTTGAGCCATTCGGTCATCAGGCCGACCACCGGCTCAAGCGTCGGGCCGAACTCGGTCGAGTTGGCTTCCGCGATGCCGCACAGGTTTCGCGCCGCCTCGATGCAGGCCATCTGCATACCGAAGCAGATGCCGAAATACGGCACCGCGCGCTCGCGCGCGAACCGCGCCGCGCGGATTTTGCCCTCGGCGCCGCGCTGGCCGAAACCGCCGGGCACCAGGATGCCGTTGACGTGTTCGAGGAACGGCGCCGGGTCTTCGTTCTCGAACACTTCCGACTCGATCCAGTCGAGCTTGACCTTCACCTTGTTGGCGATGCCGCCGTGCGAGAGCGCCTCGATCAGCGATTTGTAGGCGTCCTTCATGCCGGTGTATTTGCCGACGATGGCGATGGTGACGTCGCCTTCCGGATTGCGCACGCGCTCGTTGATCACGCGCCAGCGCTCGAGATCGGGCGCCTTGTGACCCGGCTCGATGCCGAAGGCCGCCAGCACTTCGCGGTCGAGCCCTTCGGCCGAATAGGCTTCCGGCACGGCGTAGATGTTGTCGACGTCGCGCGCCTCGATCACGGCGCTCTCGCGCACGTTGCAGAACAAAGCCAGCTTGCGCCGCTCGCTTTCCGGGATCGGCCGGTCGGTGCGGCACAACAGGATGTCGGGCTGGATGCCGATCGAGCGCAGTTCCTTGACCGAGTGCTGGGTCGGCTTGGTCTTCAGCTCGCCGGCGCTCGGGATATAGGGCAGCAGGGTCAGGTGGATGTAGACCGCGTGATTGCGCGGCAGGTCATTGCCGAGTTGGCGAATCGCCTCGAAGAACGGCAGGCCCTCGATATCGCCGACGGTGCCGCCGATTTCGCACAGCACGAAGTCGAAGTCGTCATTGCCCTCGCGGACGAAGTCCTTGATGGCGTTGGTGACGTGCGGGATCACCTGGATGGTGGCGCCGAGATAGTCGCCGCGCCGCTCCTTGGTGAGGATGTCCTGATAGATGCGGCCGGTGGTGATGTTGTCGCGCTTGGTCGCCGGCCGGCCGGTGAAGCGCTCGTAGTGGCCAAGGTCGAGGTCGGTCTCGGCGCCGTCGTCGGTGACGAAAACTTCGCCGTGCTGATACGGCGACATCGTGCCGGGATCGACGTTGAGATACGGGTCGAGCTTGCGCAGCCGGACCTTGTAGCCGCGCGCCTGCAGCACCGCGCCGAGCGCCGCGGAGGCGAGACCCTTGCCGAGTGAGGAGACCACGCCGCCGGTGATAAAAATGTACCGCGCCATGGGGCCTAACCTTTAGCCCCCGCGAATCGATTCGACGAGCGCGAAAAGCGCTGAGCCGCTGCGCGCCTGTGTGTAGCCTGTGAATTGTATTGTTTTACCGAACTTTGCATCGCGGCCTTAACACTGCTCCTGAACCAAGTTTGCGCCCCGGGCGGAACGCACGCCCGGCCCAGAACGCCGAAGGGCCGGATTGCCCGGCCCTTCGCTCGAACCTACTTCGACTGCGGCACCTGTGGTCCGGACGGTGCGGCCGGCGCGGTGGGCGCCCCCTGCAGCTGGTTGAGCAGCCCGCCCTGGCCGCCACCGAGCGGCGGCACGCCACCGGGCGCGGGCGCGCTCGGCCCGCTGGGGGCGCCTTGCAGGATCGAGGCCGGCTTGCGGTCCGCGCTCGCCAGGATCGACAGGATCAGGCTGGTCACGAAGAACAGGCCGGCGAGGATCGCGGTCGCACGGGTCAGCACGTTGGCGGTGCCGCGGCTGGACATGAAGCCGCCACCGCCGCCACCGCCAATTCCCAGTCCGCCGCCTTCGGAGCGCTGCAGCAGCACCACGCCGATCAGCGACAGCACCAGCATGAGATGAATGACGATGATCACGTGCTGCATTGAGGCCAAAATCCGTTTCAAACCCGAGCCGGGCCGTCCGCGACAAGCGGCGCCACGCGCTCCATATAGGAATTCGCGGCGTCTCTACACGATCGCACCGCCGATTTCCACCCTAGGGGACCACCGGCGGTCCCGCACGGTTGTCTACCGGTAAACCGCGGCAATGCCGAGGAAATCCTCGGCCTTGAGGCTGGCGCCGCCGACCAGGGCGCCGTTCACGTCGGGAATGGTGAGCAGTTCGCCCGCATTGGATGGCTTGACCGAGCCGCCATAGAGGATGCGGACGGTCGCGCCCGCCGCGCCAAAGCGCGCCGTCAGGCGGCCGCGGATGAAGGCGTGCACCTCGGCCACATCCTTTGCCGTCGGGGTCAGCCCGGTGCCGATCGCCCAGACCGGCTCGTAGGCAACCACCAGGTTTGCCCCGGTCGCGCCGTCGGGCAGCGAGCCGTCGAGCTGGCGGCCGACCACGTCGAGGGTCCGACCCGCCTCGCGCTCGGCCCGCTGCTCGCCGACACAGACGATCGCGGTCAGGCCGGCGCGCCAGGCGGCCTGCGCCTTGGCCCGCACCGTGGCGTCGTCCTCGTGGTGGTCGGTGCGGCGTTCGGAATGGCCCACGATGGCGGAGCGGGCGCCGGCATCGGCCAGCATTTCGGCGGCGAGGTCGCCGGTGTGGGCGCCGGAGGCGGCGGGGTGGCAATCCTGCCCTCCGGTCATGAAGGGCGAGCCCTCGGCGGCCTTGGCGAAGGCGGCCAGCAGGGTGGCCGGCGGGCAGATCATCAGATCGGCCTTGCCGGCAACCGCCCCCGCTCCGGCAATCATCTTGAGAAACTCGCCGACGGACGCCGAAAGCCCGTTCATCTTCCAGTTGCCCGCGACCAGCGGGCGGATCGTCTCAGCCGCCATGACATGCCCCGTTCAGGTCCGTAACGCCTTGTTCCCACCTGCGGTTATCAGACGCGCCCCGGCGGCGCCAGCGTGGACCTTACGCCGCAGCCGATCCCTCTTGAGTTGCAAGGAGTTGACCCGGGGCTTAAAAGGGCGCGCGCTAAAGCGGCCAATCGTTACGCTCACGCTCAGCCAGGGAAGAAACGCGCGCATGCTCCGCGGAATTCACAAAGCCTCATCAACCTGGCTCGGCAAGGCCGTCATGGCCGTCATCATGGGTTTCCTGGTGATCAGCTTCGCGATCTGGGGCATCGGCGACATGTTCCGTGGCTTCGGCCGCAATTCGGTGGCCAAGATCGGCGGCACCGAAATCTCGATCGAGCAGTTCCGGCAGTATTACACCGATCGGCTGCAACAGCTCGGCCGCCAGATGGGCCGGCCGGTGACGCCCGACCAGGCGCGCGGGCTCGGCCTCGACCGCCAGATCCTCGGCCAGATGGTCGCCGAAAACACGCTCGACGAGGAAACGCGCAAGCTGCATCTCGGCCTGTCCGATCCGGAGATCGCCCGCCGCATCACCGAGGACCCGACCTTCAAAGGTCTCAACGGCCAGTTCGACCGCGACCGCTTCCAGCAGATCATCCGCAACGCCGGCTACACCGAGACGCGCTTCGTCGACGAGCAGCGCCGTGTGCTGCTGCGCCGCCAGATCGCGCAAAGCGTGAGCGGCGAGCTGAAGGTGCCCGCCGTCGCCATGCAGGCGATCAACCAGTACCAGAACGAACGGCGCGACATTGAATTCGTCGCCCTCGGCGCGGCGCAGGCCGGCGACGTTGCGGCGCCTTCGCCGGAGCAACTCGCCGCCTATTTCGACGAGCGCAAGGTGCTGTTCCGCGCACCGGAGTATCGCAAGCTCACGCTGCTGTCGCTGGCGCCTTCCGATCTCGCCAAGCCCGAGGACGTGTCGGACGCCGACGCCAAGGCCGCCTACGACAAGAACAAAACGGCTTACGGCAAGCCGGAGAAGCGCGAGCTGCGGCAGGTCGTGTTCCCGAACGACGCCGACGCCGCCGCCGCGCGCGAGAAAATCACCAAGGGCGCGACCTTCGACGACATCGCCAAGGAACGCGACCTGAAGACGTCGGACACCGACGTCGGCATGGTGGCCAAGTCCGACATCATCGATCCGGCCGTGGCCGACGCCGCCTTTGCGCTTGCGCCGGGCACCGTCAGCCAGCCGATCAAGGGCCGCTTCGGCACCGTGCTGCTGCTGATCGGCAAGACCGAGCCGGGCGAACAAAAGAGCTTTGGGGAGGTGTCGGCGCAGATCAAGCGCGAACTGGCCGAAGCCCGTGCCCGCACCGCGCTTGGCGAACTGCGCGACAAGGTCGAGGACGAACGCGCCGCCGGTGCGACGCTCATCGAGACCGGTAAGAAGTTCGGCCTCAAGGCGCTTGCGATCGACGCCATCGACCGTTCCGGCCGCGGCCCCGACGGTAAGCCGGTCGCCGGCGTGCCGACCAATCCGAACGTGGTCAACGCTGCTTTCGCGAGCGATGTCGGTGTCGACACCGAGGCGCTGCAACTGCCGAACGGCGGTTACCTCTATTACGACGTCGTCGGCGTCACGCCGGCGCGCGACCGCGCGCTCGACGAGGTCAAGGAGCAGGTCGCCGCGCGCTGGCGCGACGACGAGGTCGCCAAGCGCCTGCAGGCCAAGGCCGACGAACTGCTCGGCAAGCTCAAGGCCGGAACGGCGCTCGCGCAGCTTGCGGCCGAGAACAATCTCAAGGTCGAGGCCGTGAAGAACCTGCAACGCGGCCAGCCCGCGCCCAACACGCCGCCGAAGCTGGTCGACGCCGTGTTCAAGACCGCGAAAAACGCCGCCGCCACCGCCGAGGGCAATGCCGCGTCCGAGCGCTACGTGTTCCGCGTCGTCGAGGTGACGCTGCCGACCTTCGATCCCGAAGCGCCGCAGGGCAAGCAACTCGCCACCACGCTGCAGAACTCGATTGCCGACGACCTCATCGGCGAATACATCGCGCGGCTCGAAGCCGACTACGGCGTCACCATCAACCAGGCGGCGGTCAACCAGGTCGTCGGCGGCGCCACCGATCAGTGACATGCAGATCGAGCCGTCGGAGCAAGCCTTCGCCGACCGCTACGCGCGCGGCGAAGCCCAGGTCGTCTGGACGACGCTGGTCGCCGATCTGGAAACGCCGGTCTCGGCTTTCCTGAAACTCGGCGGCGGCAAGCCGATGAGCTTTCTGCTGGAGTCGGTGGAAGGCGGCGCCGTGCGCGGCCGCTATTCGATCATCGGGCTCGACCCCGACCTGGTCTGGCGCACCAACGGCGACAAGGCCGAGGTCAACCGCACCGCGC
>CAYJPU010000060.1:8027-15025 GCA_964372105.1 uncultured Undibacter sp. | reverse complement strand
GCGTCGGCGTCGCCGGCGAGCGCGCGTTCGATCTTGCGCCCGCTGTCACCCGGAACGAACAGCCACGAGCGCGCCACGCTCACTTCGGCAGCCGGTGCATGAAGGCCGACCGCGTGCAGCGCGCGACCTCAACATCGTCCTGGTTCCAGGCGTGGTGCATGAACTCGACGATGCCGGCCTCGGGCCGCGAGCCGCTGGCCCGCAGCGACAGCACCTCGGTCGTGACGCGGATCGTGTCGCCGTGGAACACAGGCGCCGGGAACAGCACCTCCTTCATGCCGAGGTTGGCGATGGTCGTGCGCAGCGTCGTCTCGGCGACCGAGATGCCGATCATCAGCCCGAGAGTGAACAGGCTGTTGACGAGCGGCCGGCCGAACTCGGTCTTCGCCGCGAAGTGAGCGTCGATGTGCAGCGGCTGCGGATTCAGCGTCATCGTCGAGAACTGGACGTTGTCCCACTCGGTGACGGTGCGCGTCAGCGCATGCTCGAAGCGCATGCCGACGGTGAATTCCTCGAAATACAGTCCACGCATCGCGGCGTCTCCTCATTGATCCGGTTCAGGCCGGCGGCCCCGGCTGCTCGGCCACCGGTAGCGGTTCGAGCTGCACAAGCGTCTGGCCGCGCGGCACGATCTCGCCAATCTCGCAGCGCACCGCCGCGACTGTGCCGGCGCGCGGCGCGGCCAGCGGGAAGATCAGCTTCATCGCTTCCATCACGACCAGCACGTCGCCGGCCTCGACCGCGTCGCCGGCCTTGGCGTTGATCGTCGTGATCGCACCGGGCATCTCGGAGATCACCTCGCTGCCCAGCGCCGCTTCCTGCGCGGCGACGCGCGCCAGCGCCAGCACCTCGCTGGTCACGTGCATGCGCCAGCGCGTGCCGAAGTGGTTGACGACCGTGACGTCGTGCTCGGCGCCAAGCGTGAAGCGGCGCGGCGTGCCGTGCGCCGGCGTCAGTACCAGCTGGTCGGCGGCCGGCCACTCGGCGCGCAGCCGCAGCGGCGGGTCCTCGCCGATGCGGACCTGCCAGGCATCGCCATCGCGCGCGATCGCCAGCGCTTCGGTGTCGCCTTCGAGCTCGACGCGCAGACGCGCCTCGGCGCGCCTCCCGGCGGCCGCCATGAAGCGGTAGCCGCTCTGGCGCTGCCAGTAGTCGGGGTTGCCGCCGGTGTCGGAAACCGAGGCGCTGGCGCGCAGCGTGGCCATCGCGGCGGCGATGCGGGCGCCGCGCAGCAGCGACGGGTCGTCGGCCCAGCCGCCCGGGAAGGCTTCGCCGAGAAAACCGGTGGTCAGCCGGCCACTGCGGAACAGGCTGTGCTCGACGACCGCGCGCAGCAGCGACTGGTTGGTGCCGATGCCGGCCGCCTCGAAGCCGGTCAATGCGTCGCACAGTCGGTCGACGGCCTCGGCGCGCGTCGCGCCGGAGCCGATCAACTTGGCGACCATCGAGTCGTACTGGGGTGGGATCTCGGAGCCGGTGGCGATGCCGCTGTCGGTCCGCATGCCGGCGCCGCTGGGCTCGACGTAGCGCCCGACGGTGCCGAGCTCAGGTCGGTGACCGCGTGCCGGGTCCTCGCAGTTGATGCGGGCTTCGATCGCCCAACCCGAGACGCCGATCGCCGACTGCTCAAGAGGCAGCGTCTCGCCCTGGGCGATGCGGATCTGCCACTCGACGAGGTCGAGGCCGGTCACCGTCTCGGTCACCGGGTGCTCGACCTGCAGCCGCGTATTCATCTCGAGGAAGTAGGGCGTCTCTGCCCCCTCGCCGAGCACGAACTCGACGGTGCCCAGCGAGTCGTAGCCGATCTCGCGGCCGAGTTTGAGCGCGGCGTCGAACAGCTGAACGCGCACCGCCGGCGTCAGGCGCGGCGCAGGCGCCTCCTCGATCACCTTCTGGTAGTTGCGCTGGATCGAGCACTCGCGCTCGTACAGGTGGACCAAGTTGCCGTGCTGGTCACCGGCGAGCTGCACCTCGAGGTGGCGTGGGCGCAGGATGAGCTTTTCGATCAGCACGCGCTCGTCGCCGAACGCGCGCATCGCCTCCTTCTTCGCCAGCTCGAGCTGCGCCACGAAATCGTCGAGGTCGTCGACCCGGCGCATGCCCTTGCCGCCGCCGCCGGCGCTGGCCTTGATCAGCAGCGGCGCGCCGATCCTGCGCGCCTGCGCGAGCAGGTGCTGCGGCTGCTGGTTGTCGCCGTGATAGCCCGGTACGCTCGGCACACCGGCCTGCTCGGCGATGCGCTTGGATTCGATCTTCGAGCCCATCTTCTCGATGACCTCGGCGCGCGGACCGATCCAGATGATGCCGTTGTCGTTGCAGCGCCCGACCAGCCGCGTGCTCTCGGACAGGAAGCCGTAACCCGGATGTATCGCGGTCGCCCCGGCGGCCAGAGCGGCCTCGATGATCGCGTCGGCGTCGAGGTAGCTTCGGGTCGCGTCGGGGGGGCCGATGCGCACGGCGCTGTCGGCCGCGCGGACATGGCGGGCGCCGGCGTCGGCATCGGAATAGACCGCGATCGTGCGGATACCGAGGCGCCGGCAGGTGCGGGCGATGCGGCAGGCAATCTCGCCGCGGTTGGCGATCAGGACGGATTCGAACATGCGGGGCCTACATCCGGAAGACAGGGGACGGGCCGGTTTGCGGCGGTTCTGCGGCGGCCAGCGCGAGGCACAGGCCGATTACCTCGCGGGTCTCGGACGGCTCGATCAAGCCGTCGTCCCACAGTCGCGCCGTCGCGTAGTACGGATCGCTCTGCTCGGTGAACTGGGCGCGCGTCGTGCGGTCGATCTCGGCGATCTCGGCATCGTCGGCGCTGGCCTTCATGCTGCTGCGCCGCAGGTCGGTCAGCACCGTCGCGGCAACGTCGGCGCTCATCGTCGCGATGCGCGAATTGGGCCAGGCGAACAGGAAGCGCGGGTCGAAGCCGCGGCCGCACATGCCGTAGTTGCCGGCTCCGAACGAGCCGCCGATGATCACTGTCAGGCGCGGCACGCGCGCGGTCGCCATCGCGTAGACCAGCTTGGCGCTGTGGCGCGCGATGCCGCCGCGCTCGGCTTCGGTGCCGACCATGAAGCCGGTGATGTTCTGGAGGAAGACGAGCGGGATCTGGCGCTGGTTGCAGAGCTCGATGAAGTGAGCGCCCTTGACCGCCGACTCCGAGAACAGCACGCCGTTGTTGGCCAGGATGCCGACCGGGTGGCCGCACCAGGTCGCGGTGCCGCAGACCAGCGTCGACCCGTACTCCGGCTTGAACTCCTGGAACTGCGAGTCGTCGACCAGCCGCGCGATGACCTCGCGGACGTCGTACGACTCCTTCAGGCCCGGCGGCACGATGCCGGTCAGCTCGCCGATGTCGTAGCGCGGCGGCTTCACCTCGCGCACCGCACCGTGCAGCGGCCGCGGCCGGTTCAGGTTGGCGACGATGTCGCGCACCCGGACCAGCGCCTGCGCCTCGTTCTCGGCTAGGTAGTCGGAGACCCCCGAGACCCGCGTGTGCATCTCGGCACCGCCCAGGGTCTCGCCGTCGACGATCTCATTGATCGCAGCCTTGACGATCTGCGGCCCGCCGAGGTGGATGCGGGCCTGGCCGCGCACCATCACGACCTCGTCCGACAGCGCCGGGATGTAGGCGCCGCCGGCCGTGCAGCCGCCGAACACCGCGGCGATCTGCGGGATGCCGGCGGCCGACATCTGGCACTGGCGGTAGAAGGTGTTGCCGAAGTGGTCCTTGTCGGGGAAGACGCGGTCCTGCTCGGGCAGGTAGGCGCCGCCACAGTCGACCAGGTAGATCACCGGCAGGCGGTGATGCCCGGCGATGTCCTGCGCGCGCACGTGTTTCTTGACCGTTTCTGAGAAGAACGAACCGCCCTTCACCGTCGCGTCGTTCGCGATCAGCATGCACGGCGTGCCGGCGATCACGCCGATGCCGGTGACGATGCCGGCCGACGGCACTGCGTTGCCGTACAGGCCCCAGGCCGCCAGCGGCGACAACTCGAGGAACGGCGACAGCGGATCGAGCAGCAGGTCGATGCGCTCGCGCGCCAGCATCTTGTTGCGCTCGTGGTGGCGCTCGACCAAGCGCGCGCCGCCGCCCGCCAGCGCATGCGCATGACGCGTGCGCAACTCGGCGAGCAGCGCGTCGTAGTGCGCGGTGTTGGCCTTGAAACCGGGGGCGTGGCGATCGATGCGCGAGACGATGGTGCTCACGCCAGATTCACGCCAGAACGTAGTGGAAGTCGGTGACCTTGCCCTGCGGGTGGTCGATGAACTCGACCCTGACGCGGGTGCCGGGCTTCAAGCGGGCAGCCGCCGCGGGCACATCGCCGAGGTCCATGCCGCGCACGAAGTTGGCCATCGCGGTGCTGACGCCGTCGAGGCGCACGAAGGCGATCGCGTACGGTGGTTTCGGCAGATTGTCGAACGCCGCGCTGACGATCGTCGCGGCCTCGATCGTGCCTTCCATGCCGGCGTCGACGAAACCGTCGCAGCGTTCGAAGCTGCGCTCGCAGTACGCACGAGGCGGCAGGTAGGTGATGCCCGAGGTGCTGCAGCGCGTCGCGACGATGCGCTTTTCCTTCAGCGCGTCGAAGAACCTCGCGCCGACCTCGCCGACCGGGTAGTTGTAGCGCACATGCCACTCGCCGTGGACGATGTGGTGCGGCGGGGTCGGGGTCGCGGTCTTGGTGTTCATGGTGAATGTTCCTCTCAGGCGGCGGCGCGGCGCGGCTCGTCGCTCAGCATCGTGACGGTGAAGAATTGGGTCGAGCCGCCAATCGCGGTGGCGAGCGCGTTGTGCACGTTCGGCACCTGCATCGCGCCGGCCCGCCCCATGACCTGGCGCGCCGCCTCGGCGGCACGCACGAGCCCGGTGACGCCGATCGGGTTCGTGCACAGCGTGCCCCCCGACGGGTTCACCGCGAGCTGGCCGTCCATGTCGAACGCGCCCTCGTCGCTAAGCCGCTGCGCGCTGCCGCTGGCGCAGAAACCGAGCGATTCGAGCTGCGGAAACTGGAACGAGCTGAACGGGTCGTAGATCTCGACGGTCTGGATGTCGCGCATCGGGTCGGTGATGCCGGCCTGCCGGTAACACTGGCGGGCGGCCTGTTTCAGCTCGGCGTAATCGGCGAAATCGGTGTCGGCGTAGGGACCCATGCGGTCGCCCATGAACACCGTGTTCGAGACGCCGGCGGTCCCGGTGATGAAGGCCGGCCGTGTGCAGCGCTCGCGGGCCAGCGTCTCGTTGCTGATGACCACCGCGGCCGCCCCTGCCGAGCGCGGGCAGATGTCGAACAGCTTGTACGGCCACGAGATGCGCGGCGAATTCATCACCGCGGCGACGTCGATCGCGCCCTTCAGATGCGCCGACGGGTTGTTCAGCGCGTTGCGGCGTGCGCGCACGACGACGTTGGCGTACTGCTCCTCGGTGGTGCCGTACTTGTGCATGTAGCGCTGGGTCGCGACCGCCGTCATCGTCACCGTGTTGAGCGCGAAGTCCTGCTCGTAGAACGGGTCCCAGATCAGGTTCAGCACGAACTGCGCGTCCGGCGTCTCGGTAATGCGATCGGCGCCGACCACCAGGACGGTGCCGTACTGGCCGGAGGCCACGTGCGCGTGCGCGGCCTGCAGCGCCGAACCGCCCGTCGCGCCGCCGGTGTGCACGCGCATGAACGGCTTGCCGCGCGCCCAGGTGTAGTCGACCGCCCACTTGTCCGCGTCGGCGACGCCCATGAACGTGGTCGGCGCCATCGAGAACACGACCGCATCGATCTGCTCGGGCTGGAGCTTGGCGTCGGCCAGCGCCAGCACGACGGCCTCCTGCGCCAGCTCGGGATAGGTCTTGTCGTCGTAGCGCGACCGGAATGCGGTCTGGCCGACGCCGATGACGGCGACGTTGTGCGCGTTCATGCCGCGACTCCTTCCATCACGACGAAGCCGTGGGTCTGTTGTGCGAAGCCGGAGCTGCCGTGCGCGAGTGCTCGCTTGGCGTTCGCGACCTGGTGGCCACCGGCGCGGCCGGCAACCTGCAGCACCGCTTCGGCGGCGTGGACGAGGCCGGTGCAGAAGATCGGGTTCTGCGCCCACGCGCCGCCCGACGGATTGACCGCGACGCGGCTGCCGGCCTCCAGCGCATCGACCAGCGCGATGTCGGCCCAGCCCGTCTGCGCCTCGAGCTCGACGACATCGAGCGCGTCAACGCTGTCGATGCCGGCGCGGGCGAGTACGGCGGCCAGCGTGGCGCGAAAGAGGTCGAGGCCGGCGAGCCGATCGCCGTCGAGCTGGTAGCGGTCGACCGACCACTCAGCGCCGGCGATGCGGGCCAGCGGCCGCCGCTGCGGGTTGGCGCGGACCCAGTCGCCCGATGCAAGCACCATGGCGACGGCGCCGTCGGTGACCGGCGCGCAGTGGCCGCTGCGCAGCGGATGGGCCAGCAGCGGCGAGCCGGCGATCGTGTCGAGTTCGGGCAGCGCGCGTTTGACCGCGCGCGGATTCCGGGCCGCCGCCGCGAGGCGCAGGCGCACGCGCTCGGCAACCGCGTGTTCGGTGATGCCGCGGCGCTCGGCCATCGTATTGGCGAACAGTCCGTCGGCGATCGCGAAATTGAGGCCGATCGGGCGCAGGAAGAACGGCTCGGCGCGCATCCGCGCGATGTCCTCGAGCGGCACCGCCGACGTCTGGCCGGTGCTGACGACCAGGCCGAGCTGCAGGTGGCCCGAAGCCACGCGCATCGCGCCGAGGTGCAGCCCCGTCAGCCCGGAATCGGTGACCCGCATCTCGTCCTTGAGGTAGGCGCCGGACGGTGCGGCGAGCAGCATGCTGCTGATGCCGCGCGCGTCGAGCTCGTCGCTGCCGGCAAGCGTCACGTGGTCGATCTGCGCGCGCTCGATGCCGGCGTCGTCGAGCGCCGCGCGCGCCGTGCGGTACGCCATCTCCTCGAGCCGCGTGTCGCCGATCACGTCGGCGGCGGGGTGGATTGACACCCCCATCACATACACATCCAT
>CAYJPU010000060.1:0-7927 GCA_964372105.1 uncultured Undibacter sp. | reverse complement strand
CACCTGCGCTACTTCGCCGGCCCGCAGGCGTCGATCCTCGACCCGTTCGCGTCGCGCGATCCGTACTTCGCGCGCATCGCGGTACTGTTCGACCGACTCGAGGAGCTGGCCTTCCCGACCATCGCGGCCGTCAACGGCTTCGCGCTCGGCGGCGGCTGCGAGCTGGCGCTGTCGTGCGACTTCCGCGTCCTCGCCGAGACCGCCAGGATCGGCCTGCCGGAAACCAAGATCGGCGCCGTGGCCGGCGCCGGCGGTGTGCAGAAGCTGTTGCGCCATGTCGGCCGCGGCAAGGCGCTCGACTGGATCCTGCGCGGCACCCACCTCGACGCCGCGACCGCCGACCGCTGGGGCCTGTGCTCGTCGGTCGTGCCGGGCGACAGGCTGCTTCAGACCGCGATCGACCTGGCGGTCGAACTGCGCCAGCTCGGGCCGCGCGCGGTCGCGCAATCCAAGCGCAGCATCTACGTCAGCGAGGACGCCGACCTGCGCACCGCGCGCCGCTTCGGCATCGAGGCGTTGTCGATCCTGGTCGGTGGCAAGGAGTGGCAGGAAGGCATGGGTGCGTTCAACGAGAAGCGCGCGCCGACCTTCGACAGCTGGTGACGGCGGGGGCCGGCGGCGTCCTGCTGACGGCTGCTGCGGGCGACGATCGCCGTTCACAGACTCGCGTCGAACGCCTCGATCGCGGCGACCAGCCCCTTGGGGTTGTCGGTCTGCACCGAATGGCGTGCCGCCGGCACCGTCACGCAGGTGCCGCGAGGCAGCGCGCGCGTGAATCGCTCGGCGTCGGCCGGTGCGAAGATCTCGCTGTCGGCGCCGCGGATCACCAGCGTCGGGCAGGTGATCGACGACAGGAGCGCCCAAAGCGCCTGGCGCGGGGCGAGGATCTCGGTCGCCGTGCGCTCGCTCAAGGTCCGTGGATCGTATTTCCAGGTCCATTGTTCGTCGCCTTGCTGCCGCAGGTTCTGCGCCAGCGTCGCCTGCAGCAGCGCGCGTGGCCGCCGCGCGCCGAGGCCGGACAGGCGCAGCGCGGCGTCTTCCGGGCTGGCAAAGTAGCGGTAGGCGCCGAGCCCGCGCATCAGGCGCTCGACCGCCTCGAAGCGGACATCGGGCCCGACGTCGACCGCGACCAGCGCGCGCAGTGTCGCCGCGTGACGCGTGGCGTAGGCGGTGGCGTTGATGCCGCCCATCGACATCCCGGCCAGCAGCGGGGTCTTCAGCTTCAGCACATCGATGAAACCGGCGACGTCGCGCGCATGGTCGTCGAAGCCGTAGGCGCCGTCGGCGGACCAGTCGGAATCGCCATGGCCGCGCTGGTCGAGCGCGTAGCACCGATAGCGCCGCGCCAGCAGCAGGCAGCAGGCGTCCCAGGTGTGCGCCGACTGGCCGCCACCGTGCAGCAGCACGATCGGCGGCGCCTCGGCCGGGCCCCAGTCGAGGTAGCGGAACTCGCGACCGTCGATTTCGATCCGGCGCTCGGCCGGCGACGCGACGCCGCTGGCATCGATGCCGGCGTGCGCGGCCAGCGCCCGCAGATAGGCGTCGGCCGGGGGCGTGGTCGGGGTCATCGGCCGAACTGCGGCGTGCGTCGCGCACGGAACGACGCCAGGCCTTCGCTCGCGTCGTCGTGCAGCAGGCCGTCGATCACCGACGCCTCCTCGAGCGCGAGACCGGCGTCGAGCGAGCCCTCGAGGCCAGCGCGGACCAGCCGCTTCATCGTCGCGAGGCCGGGCCCGCTGCGCGTCGCCAGCGTGCGGCAGTAGTCGAGCGCCGCGACGGCGAGCGCCTCTGGCGCGACCACGTAGTTCACCAGGCCCCACTGCAGTGCGGTCTCGGCATCGATCCAGCGCGCGCTGAAGCACAGATCGAGCGCGCGCCGCACGCCGACGAGGCGCGGCAGCCGCTGGCTGCCGCCGAAGCCCGGCAGCAGCCCGTACTGCGCGTGCTGGTCGCCAAAGCGCGCGTCCTGCGCGGCGAAGGCGACGTCGCAGGCCATCATCAGTTCGAGCCCACCGGCCAGCGCCAGGCCCTGGCAGGCGGCGACGACTGGCAGCGCGCTGGCTTCGAAGCGACGCAGCGTGCGGTGCGCGGGCGCGATGAAGCGCCGAACCTGCTCGGCGTCGCCGCGTAGCGCCAGCACCTCGTCGAGGTCGGCCCCGGTGCAGAAGTTCTTGCCCTGGGCCCGGACCAGCACCGCGCGGATGCCCGAGCCGGGCCGCTCGAACTCGTCGAGCGCGGCCTGCAGGCCTTCGGTGACCGCGATCGACAGGGTGTTGTACTTCTCCGGACGCGCCAGCTCGACGATGCCGACCGGTCCGGCGCGGCTGACGACGATCGGGGCGGCATCGGTCATCGCGAGCTCCTCGGCGCGGGGCTCAGCGCTTGACCTCGATGCCTTCGCGCTCGCGGTCCCACAGCCCGGCGCGGTGCGCCTGCGCTTCCTGCTTCAGCTTGTACTTCTCGATCTTCTCGCTCGCGGTCTTCGGCAGCTGGTCGATGAAGTCGACGAAGCGCGGGACCATGAAGTAGCTCATGTGCTCGGCGGCGAACTGCACGACCTCGGCGTGCGACAGCGTCGCGCCCGGCTTCCTGACGACGTAGACCATCACGTCGTCCTCGCTCATCTCGGAGGCGACCGGAATCGCCGCGACCTCGAGGATCGAAGGATGCCGCGCCAGGATCAGCTCGACCTCGTAGGCCGAGATGTTCTCGCCACGGCGACGGATCGCCTCCTTCTTGCGGTCGACGAAATAGAGGTAGCCGTCGGCGTCTAGGTAACCGCGGTCGCCGGTGCGGAACCAGCCGTCGACGAACTCGCGTGCCGTCTCGACCGGCATCTTGTAATAGCCCTTCATCATCGCGCCGGCGATGAGCGGCCGCATCAAGATCTCGCCGACCTCGCCGGCCGCCAGATCGTGCAGTTCGTCGTCGACGATGCGCAGCTCGCAGGCGCCGCGCGTCGAACCGGCCGAGCCGGCCTTGTCGGCCGGGTCGTCGGGAGTGAAGCGGGTCATCGCGAAGTTTTCGGTCATCGCGTAGACGGAGGTCAGCGTCACGCCGTAACGAGCCTGCATCTCGGCGTAGATCTCCTTGGGCACCGGCACCGCCATGCACAGGCGCAGCGCCGTGGCCCGCTCGTGCGGACCGGGCGGCAGCTTCCAGATGATGTTCGTCATCGCGCCGAGGGTGTTGAACTGGGTCGCGCCGCTGTCGCGGATCTCGTCCCAGAAGCGGCTCGCCGAAAAGCGCGGCGCCAGCGCGACCGCGGCGTCGGCCCACAGCGCCGCATAACACGTGTACCAGATCGCGTTGCCGTGGAAGAGAGGCAGGCAGGTGTAGAGCACGTCGTCGGCGCGGTAGCCGAAGTCGATCGCCAACGCGCGGCCGACCGCCAAACCCTGCGAATGCGGGCACATCACACCCTTCGACGGACCAGTCGTTCCCGAGGTGTACATGATCAGGTGGACGTCGTCGTGGCGGACGCGATCGAGCGGCAGCCGCGACGCGTCGGCCGACTCGAGCTCGTGCAGTGCGCGTGCCGGCGTTGCCGCGGTACCGACGCCACAGTCAGCGACCGGCCTGGGACCGCGGTAGACGTAGCTGCTGACCTTTGTCAGCTGCGCAGCGATCGCCGCCACCCGGTCGACCCATTCGTCGTCGACGACGACGCTGGTCGCATCCGACTGTTCGATGAAGTAGCGCAGCATGTCGCCCTTGGCCGCGGTGTTCAGCGGCACCGCGACCGCGCCCAGCTTGCCCAGCCCCCAGACGACGCCGAAGAACTCGGGGCAGTTCGGCAGCATCACCGCGACGTGGTCGCCATGGCCGATGCCGTGCGCGGCAAAGCCGTTCGCATAGCGATTGGTCATCGCGTCGAGCTCGGCATAGCTGATTCTGCGGCCCTGCCAGATCAGGAAGGTCTTGTCGCCGATGCGATCGGCCTTGTCGGCCAGGATGCGGCCGATCGTTCGTTCTTCGAGGTCGTAGTCGCGCATCGGGGCCAGCTCTTCCAGTTCACTCACCGAGGTAGGCTTCGGTCAGTTCGCGGTGCGAGGCCATCTCGTCGGCCCTGCCCTCGAGCGCGACGCGGCCCTGCTTGAGCACGTAGATGTAATCGGCCATCTTCAGCACCAGATGCGCGTTCTGCTCGACGACGACGATCGTCATGCCCTGCTCGCGCAGCGTCTGCAGGTGACCGAACACCTGCTTCGTGATCACCGGCGCGAGGCCGAGGCTGACCTCGTCGGCCAGCAGCAGCTTGGGACGACCCATCATCGCGCGCGCCAGCGCCAGCATCTGCTGCTCGCCGCCGCTCAGCCTGGAGCCGTCAAGCTTCTCGCGCCGCGCCAGAGAAGGGAACATCTCGAGCATGCGGGCGTAGTCGGCGGCGATGCCGGCGCGGTCGTGGCGCGTGTGTGCGCCGACGAGCACGTTCTCGCGCACCGTCAGGTCCGGAAAGATGCCGCGGCCCTCCGGCACGTGGACGATGCCGCGGCGCACGATCTCGTCCGGGGTGACTTGGCCGATGTCCTTGCCGTGGAAGCGGATCGAACCGGCGCTGCTGCGGACCAGGCCGCTGATCGTGCGCAGCAGGCTGGTCTTGCCGGCGCCGTTGGCGCCGAGCACGCCGACGAGTTGGCCCTCGGCGACACGCAGCGAGACCTCACGCAGCGCGGCGATCGGGCCGTAGTCGACCGAGAGTCCCGAGATCTCAAGCATCTGCCGGCACCTCGCCGAGGTACGCGAGCAGCACCCGCGGGTCGTTCAGCACCGCATCGGGAGTGCCCTCGGCGATCACCTGACCCGCGTCGAGCACGACGGCGCTGTCGCACAGGCGCCGCACCAGGCCCATGTTGTGTTCGACCAGCAGGATCGACAGGCCGCTGGCGCTGCGCAGGTCGAGCACCAGATCCGCCAGGTGATCGATCTCGCCCTCGTTGAGGCCGGCGATCGGTTCGTCGAGCAGCAGCAGCCGCGCGCCCATCAGGATCACGCGGCCGAGTTCGAGCAGCTTGCGGTGGCCGTACGGCAGGCTGCCGGTCAGCACGTCGAGGCTGCCGGCCAGACCGATGCGGCGCGCGACCGCGAGCGCTTCGACACGCGCCGCTTCCTCGGCGCGACGCACGGCCGGCAGACGGATCATCTCGGCGACCACCGAAAAGCCGAGCCGCCGGTGGCAGGCGACGAGCAGGTTGTCGAGCACGCTGAGTTCGGCGATCACCTGCGGGTGCTGGAACACGCGGCCCAGCCCCATCGCGGCGATCTGGTCGGGCCGCAGGCCGGCGAGCTCGACATCGCCGAGCCGGACCGTGCCGGTGGTCGGCCGGGTGATGCCGGAGACGCAGTTGAGCAGCGTGCTCTTGCCGGCGCCGTTGGGGCCGATCAGGCCGACGATCTGGCCCCCGGCGACCGACAGCGTGACGTCCTGCAGCGCACGCACGCCGCCGAAACTGACGCCGAGCGACCGCACCGACAGCGTGGCGGGTGCGACCGCCGCCGCGGTGCCGCCGACGCCCGCCATGCCGACCGGACCGTCTTCGCGCCGAGGCGCTGCGGCGTTCGCCTGCGGAACGGCCGGGCGGATCATGCGCGGACCGCCTTGCGCTTGCGGAACAGGCTGATCAGCCCGCCCGGCAGCAGGATCATCACGAGCATCAGCGACAGGCCGAAGATCAGGCCCGGGGCGTCCTTGAATCCGCGCACCGCCTCGGGCACCGCGACGTAGAACGCGGCGCCGAGCAGCGCGCCGCGAACGTTGCCGAGACCGCCGATGACGATCATCGCCAGGAACATGATCGACATGTTGACGTCGAAGCTCTCGGGGTTGATGTAGCGCACCAGGTTCGCGTACAGGCCGCCCGCGACCGCGGTGTAGAAAGCGCTGAGCGCGAACGCCACGACCTTGAAGCGGGCGACGTGGATGCCGATGCAGCCGGCCGCAGCCTCGCTCTCGCGCAGCATGATCAGCGCCCGCCCGGTACGCCCGCTGGCGATCTGCGACGCGGCCCAGGTGCCGGCCAGCACCGTCGCCCAGATGACCCAGGTCATGCGGCTGCCTTCGGACAGCGGAAAGCCGAACAGCGTCGGCGTCGGCACCTGCAGCCCGGCGCCGCCGCCGGTGACGCCGCGCCACTCGAAGATCAGCTTCTGCGTGACGATGCCGAAGCCGAGCGTGGCGATCGCGAGGTAGAGGTTCTTCAGGCGCAGCGCCGGCAGCGCGATCGCGGCGCCGATCACCGTCGCGACCGCGCCGGCGAGCGGGATCGCAAGCCAGAACGGCAGGCCGACGCGGCTCGCCAGGATGCCCGAGGCATAGGCGCCGATCGCGAAGAATCCGGCGTGGCCAAGGCTGGTCTGCCCGGAGAAGCCGGTCAGGATGTTGAGGCCGATCGCGACCAGGCTGAAGATGCCGATCAGGTTCAGCAGGTAGACGAAGTAGCCGCCGGCGAAGAGCGCCACCGCGCCGACGGCGAGCGCGGCCGCCGCGACGAGCAGCAGGTCGCGGCGCGATGAGGTGGGTGACAGCGGGCGGTCCATCGTTCAGACCTTCTGCGACTTGACGCGGCCGAAGATGCCGTTCGGCGCGACGATCAGCACGATGATGATCAGCGTGAACGAGAGCGCCTCGCCGAAGCTGCCCGACACGTACGCGCCGAGCAGGTTCTCGACGATGCCGAGCAACAGGCCGCCGACGAAGACCGCGCCCAGGTTCGACAGGCCGCCGAGCACCGCGCCGGCGAAACCTTTGATCAGCAGCGCGCCCATCAGGTTGACGTCGAGGAACAGGATCGGCGCCACCAGCAGCCCGGCGACGGCGCCGGCCATCGCGCCCATCGCCCAGGCGAGCGCGAACGAGCGGCTGACGGCGATGCCCATCAGCTTGGCGACCGACTGGTTCTGGCTCGCCGCGCGCAAAGCGATCCCGGCGCGCGTGTGGCGCAGGATCAGCGTGAAGAGAACGATCATGACCACCGAGACGACGATCGTCAGCGCACTGTCGGGCGAGACGTTGACGCCGAGCAGCTGAAACATCTGCAGGTTCGCGACCGGGCTCGGCAGCACGTGGGTCTGGTTACCCCAGATCATCCCGGCGACGCTGTGCAGCGCCAGGTTCAGGCCCAGCGTCGCGATCACCGCGTTGATGATCGGCGCGCCGAGCAGCGGCCGGATCACGACCTGCTGGACGACGACGCCCTGCACCGCGGCGAAGGCCAGCGTCGCCGGCAGCACCAGCCACCACGACAGCCCATAGGTGGCCAGCAGCGAGTAGGCGACGAAGGTTGCGAACATCGCCATTTCGCCCTGGGCGAAGTTCGGCACCTCGGTCGCCTGCAGGACCAGCACGATCGCGATGCCGATCAGCGCGTACAGGCTGCCGGACGCGAGGCCGCCGATGATGAGCTGGGTGATCATGCCGGCAACTCCTCGCTCGCCAGGGCGCGCAGGCGCTCGCGCCGCGCCGCGCCGGTCAGCGCCTCCAGGAAGCGCAGCCCGCGCGGGTCGATCGTGTGGTCGAGGCGCTCGATCTCGTCGCTGGTCGGCGCCGTCGACGTCACGAGTTCGGGCGCCCAGTCGAGGTCGAAGCCGGTGGCATCGGCGACTTCGCCGCGGGTCACGCCGGGGTGCAGCTGCGTCACCCGCAGGCGGCCCGACGGGCCGCTGGCGAGCAGGGCGAGGTTCGTGACGACGACCACGCTGCGCGGGTTGCCGGCCGCTGCGCCGGGATGGCCGGCGCCGCTGCAGAAGTCGAGCTTGGGCACGAACAGCTGGCGCGTGTGGCGCGGCGCGTAATAGTAGAAACGGCGCGCCGCGGTCGACGCGTCGGGGATGCCGGCCGACCCCGGCAGGCGTACACGCGGCCGCTCGTGCGGGCCGATGCAGACGTTGTTGGTGGCGCCCATCGGATCGATCTGCGCCGGGCGCATGA
>CAYJPU010000059.1:1315-15047 GCA_964372105.1 uncultured Undibacter sp. | reverse complement strand
CTAGCGTCTCCAGCCGGCTATATCTGTGCACTTGGGCGGCGCATGCGAGATGCCCGCCGCCCTCCGACAGGCCTTCCGTGACCAACATCCAACTGCCGGTTGCCGCTTCAACCGGCGACATCATCCTCGACCGCCGCTTCGAATGGGCGCGCGAAAGCCTTGGCGCAGGCGATGCCGCCGGCGCGGCGGACGTGCTGGGCCAATTGCTGGCGTCGATGCCGGAGTTTGCGCCGGCCTGGTTCCTGCTCGGCGACGCGCGCGAGCGGCTGGGCGACCGCGCCGCTGCGGTCGCGGCCTTCACGCGCGCCAGGGCCACCGATCCGCAAGACGGGCAGGGCGCCGCCCTGCGGCTCGCCCGGCTTGGCGCCACGCCGCCGGCGCCGATGCCCGTCGGCTATATCCGCGCGCTGTTCGACGGCTACGCGCCGCAATTCGAACAGATACTGATCGAACGGCTGGACTATCGCGGGCCTGAGCTGATGCTGCGCGCGATCGAGCGGGCCAGCCCCGGCGGGCCGATGCGGTTCGCGCGGGCGCTCGATCTCGGGTCCGGCACCGGGCTCGTGGGCGTGGCGTTCCGGCCGTTCTGCGATGCGCTGACCGGTGTCGATCTATCGCCGCGCATGCTCGCGGCGGCGCGCGCCAAGGCCATCTACGACCGGCTGGTCGAGGGCGAGGCCATGACCTTGGTCGCCGCCGAGGCCGCGCGGGCGGCGCGCTATGACCTCATCCTGTCCGCCGACGTGTTCATTTATTTCCACGAGCTCATGCAGTTGCGGGCGGTCGCGCCGATCATGGTACCGGGCGGCCTGTTCGTCTTCACGGTCGAGACCCACGACGGCGATGGCGTGATCCTGCGCGACACCTTGCGCTATGCTCATGGTGCGGCGCATGTGCGCGCCGCGTTGGCCGCCGCCGGCCTCGATCTCGTCAGCCTCGATTCCGACGCGGCGCGCGCCGAGAAAGGCGTGCCGGTGCCCGGGCTGGTCGTGGTGGCGCGGGCGCCGTCATCTTGATTGTGAGTCATGGCTCTGCTCGATCGTCCTGAATCGCCGCTGCTGCTGGACGTCTTTGCCCGCTGGTTCGAAAGCCGCGGTTGGTCGCCGCGCGCGCACCAGTTCGAATTGCTGGCGAAGGAAGATCGCGTTGCGGGTGGGGGTCACTTCGAAGCAGCAATGCCCCCTCCCTGACCCTCCCCCTTGCAGGGGAACGGAGAGGCTCTCAATCTCTTCTGAACACCACGCTCGCCAGCCAGCCGGTGAGCAGCGCCATCAGCGACGTCGCCAGCCCATAGAGCAGGCCGTGGTCGCGCGCGGCGTCGGCGACATATTGCTCGAAGCCGGCCTTGATCACTTCCAGCGCCGAACTCGTGCGCGCGATCATCTCGCCGCCGGCGAACAGCTTGACGTCGATCGGATAGCTGCCGGTCGGCACGTTCGACGGCAGCGGGATGGCGGCGCGGAACACCGTCGGCGTCAGGAAAGTCACCGCGGTCGCGGACTGACGGTAGAGGCCGGACCGAGTTTCAAGGCGGACGAAGGCGGCGCGGAACGGATCGTCCGGCACGGTGTCGGCGGTGTCCGGCCCGATGCGTTGCGGCAGCAGGTAGTTGTCGAGCCCGACCTGCAGGCGCCGCCGCACGTCCGGCGTGCCGATGGCCTCGACCGGTCGGTTGCTCAGGATGGCGAGGTAACCCGGCACGCGTTCGAACTCGCGCGAATCCACATTGACCCAGATGCCGAGCGCGCGTTCCTTGCGGCGCGTGCGCATGGTCTGGAGCGGCCCCCTCACGGTGACCACGAGATCGTAAGGCGGGCGCAGCGCCGTGCGCGGCCGGTCCGGCTCGATGGTGCCGAACAGCACCAGTTCCTCGCCGACGAAGCTCGACGTCACCGCCACGCGGTGGTTGGAGAGCGACACCACCAGCCGTTCGGCGGCGGCGGCTGAGACGCCGGCCGTGAGCAGCAGGAGGGAGAGCGCGAGCCGCCGCATCATTCGGTCCTCACCGCGCGCAGCGAGAACAGATCGTCCGGCTGCACGACGAGCTCGTAGGCGAAGCGCAGGCCGACCGCGAACACCAGCAGGCCGAGCAGCAGGCGCAGCCGCTCACCGCGCATCCGCTGGCCGGTGCGGGCGCCGAATTGCGCGCCGATCACACCGCCGACCATCAGGATCAGCGCCAGCACGGCGTCGACCAGATGGTTGGTGACCGCGTGCATCACGGTCGCCGAGGCCATAGTGATCAGCGTCAGCACCATCGAGGTGCCGATCACGGTCGCAGTCGGCACGCGCAGGAAGTAGATCAACATCGGCACCAGCAGGAAGCCGCCGCCGATGCCGAGGATCGCACCGATGAAGCCGATCGAGAAGCCGATGCCCCAGACCGGGATCGCCGAGACATAGATCTTCGAGCGCTTGAAGCGCATCTTCAGCGGCAGGCCGTGCACCCAATTGTGGCTGCCGGGCCGGCGCAGCGTCGCCGGCATGCCTCGACGGGTGCGCAACTCGGCGCGCACGCTCTCGTTGATCATCATGCCGCCGACCAGCGTCAGCAGTGTGACGTAGGAAAGCCCGATGACGAGATCGAGCTGATCCATCGCACGCAGCAGCGTGAACAGCCAGACGCCGGTAAAGGTGCCCAATATGCCCGCGCTCAGGAGCATCATCGCCAGCGCCACGTCGAGGGCGCGCTTGCGCCAGTAGGTGATGGCGCCGGTGAACGAGGATGCCGAGATGTGGCTGGCGACGCTGGCCACCGCGACGGCCGGAGAGATCCCGATGAAGATCAGCAGCGGCGTCATCAGGAAGCCGCCGCCGATGCCGAACATGCCCGAAATGAATCCGACCGCGATGCCCATTCCCAAAACCAGGAAGATGTTCACCGGTAGGTCGGCGATCGGGAGATAAATCTGCAAACGATGCGTCCGGCGTTTGAGGTTGCCCGGGGGGCGTGAGGGTGGCGATCGGTCCGAGACGCTCGGTCGATCAGCCGGCGGTCGGGGCCATGGTGACCGGCGGCATCGATTCTGGTTCGGACGTCGAATTGATCTTAGCCATGAACGCGCGCATAGGCACGCAATCAAACGGGCCGCCGCGCTTGTTCACCGTTTTCCGGTGTGGACGGCGCCGAGCGTTATCGGGGCGGCCGGCCGCGCCTTGCCTTGCGGCGCCGGCGTGGTGCCCGCGTTGTCCCAACCGCCTTGCGGCTCGGGCACGGAGAACGCGTCCGCCGGCTGTTTTTCGGGGGCGAAGTTCGCCACCGCGCGTTTCGCGGCGGCGAGCGCTGCGGGATCGAGCTGGCCGGCGACCTCGTCGCGTTTGCGGGCGGCTTCCTTGTCGCCCTGGGCGGCGGCGAGCGCGAACCACTTGTACGAGTCGGCGAAGTTCTTCGGCGTGCCGAGCCCGCGCGCGGCGAGGACGCCGAGATTGTATTGGCTGTCGGGCACGCCGTGCAGCGCGGCCTTGGTGAACCATTGCGCGGCGGAGGTGTAGTCCGGCCGGCCCTCGATGCCCTCGGCGTAGAGCACGGCGAGGTTATGCATGGCCTTGGCGTTGCCCTTGGCGGCGGCGGCGACATAGAGCCGGCGCGCCTGGGCGAGGTCCTTCTTGACGCCCTGGCCCTTCTCCAAAAGGCTGGCGTAGCGGAACTGCGCGGGCGCCAAGCCCTTGGCTGAAGCGCGCTCGAACCAGCGCGCGGCTTCCTCGAGATTGACCGGCACGCCACGGCCTTCCGCGTAGCGCATCGCGACTTCGTAGGCGGCCGCGCTGTTGCCGGCGAGCGCGGCGTTGCGCAGCCGCGGTCCGCCGAGCGCGACCGGCAGACGGTCGGAGTAGACCGCCGGGCCGGTTTCCGGCTGGCGCGCGTTGTTGTTCGCCTGTTTTGCGATCGAGCCGGTAACGTCGCTTCTGGTGTCGGGCGGCGGGTTCATCGCCGGCGGATTGAGCAGCGACGGCATGCTCTGATTGAGATTCATCGGCGGCATGTTGCCGAGCGAGGGCGGATTCGGCGGTGCCGGCATCGTCAGCGACGGAACCCGGTCGGCCGGCTTCGACGGCGCGAGCGGATTGGCCGGCGCGCCGGGCGCGGCGTCATCCTGGTCCAGGTTCGCCGGCCGTTCGCTCTTGAGGACGTCGGCGTTGTCGCTCTTGACCGCGGGCGGCGCCGGGCTGTGGTTGATCATGGTGCCCATAACCTGCACCGCGCCGATCACGACAGCGACGATGCTGGCGGCGACGAACAACGATTTCACGCGCGGCATCAACTTGGCGCGCAGCGACGGCGCTTCGGCATTGCCCGGCAGAGCGGGTGTGGAGCGGGGCAGGTGAGAGCTCGCCTCTTCCACGGCGGTCTGGGCGGCGCGGCGGGCGGCGGCGATGAAGCTGGATTTGCTGCCGGCGGCGGCTGCGGCCGGCGCTGGCCGCGCCGGGCCGAGCGCTGCTTCGGACGCGGCGATGCGCGCGCCCGGGTTGGCGCGCAGGCGCGGCGGGCCGGAGCCCGGCTCGAGCGGCTGATCGGGCGGCAGATCGGGATCGATCGGTCCATGGTTTGCGGGCGGCAGCCGCTTCGGCGGCTGGGTCACGGATTGCGGCCGTGCGGCCTGCACCGGCGCCATCACCGGCGGCGCCGGCATCGGCTGAGGAACGTTTTGCGGCACTTGCTGCGGCACTTGCAATTGCGCGGCGTGCGGCATGCGCGGCGCCGTCTCCGGCGCATCGTTGACCAGGCGCACCGCGAGCTTGCCAATCGGCTGTGACAGTTCGAGCGTCTCGCTCTCGAAGGCCGGCCGGCCGCGCGCTTCGCCGCGAATGTCCTTCTCGATCACGGCCAGCCGGTCGACGACATGGCCGAGCGTGCCGTTCACCGCTTCCAGCACGTTCTGGGTGCGGGCGAGATCGTTCTTGAGCGCATCGACGCTGGAATTGTCGGCGCGCAACGCGTCCGACTGCTTGTTCGAGCGGATGTCCTCGATGTGCACCAGCAGGTCGGCCAGGCCGCGCTCGATGGTCTCGAGATGACCGAGCCGCGAATCGGACAGATCCAGGCGCTCGACCAGCTGGACGATGCGGTCCTCGAGATGGTCGACCGCGACATTGTCGCCGCGCCGTTGCTGAATGAGCTCGATCTTGTCGGACAGCGACTGCACCAGCGCTTCCAGCCGCGGCGGCACGGAATTGCCGTTCTGCGCGCGTTCGGCGAGCGCGCGGCTGAGCGCGTCGATGCGATGCTCAAGACTGTTGAGCGCGTCCCCGGCCGGCCCGCCGTAGGACATGTGCTCGACCTTTTCGCCGAGCATCTGCACCTGGGCGGCGAGGCTGCCCACCGTCTCGTTCGAGGCGACATGCGAGGCCATGTCGCGCAGCGTGGTGATGGCGTGCTCGAGCTGGTCCAGCGTCGCCGGGTCTTTCTGCGCGACGATGAGATCGATCTTGTGGGCGAGGCCGTGGACCGCCTCGTTGAAGCCGACCAGGTTTTCCGCCGGTGTCAGGCCGCGCAGCGCGTCGCGCACTTCGGCCAGGCCGTGCTCGACGCCCGCGATCGCCCCGCTGTCGACGCCGGCCTGGCGGCCTTCGGCGATGCGCTGGGTCAGGCCCTGGATCTGCTTCTCGATGGTGTCGATGGCGCGACGCGGCATCGCGTCGTTGAGCGTGCGGCCGATTTCGCCAAGCTCGCCGCGCAGCGCGTTGATCGCTTCTTCGACGCCCGGTTTGCGCAGCGTCTCGATCTGATCGGTGATGCGGCGGAGCTGGTCTTCCAGGCCCGACAGATCCTGCGTCGGCACCGGCATCAGCACGGCAGGCAGCGGCTGCTGCGGCGCCGGCATCGCCATCTCGGGCGCCCATTGCGGCGCCAAGGTCGGCTGTGCGGCCAGTTGCCGCGCCTGCGCCGGGGCGCCGTTGAGCGCGCGCTGGCGCGCGCCGATTTCGGCGATGGCGCGGTCGAGCGACGGCTGCATCGGCGCCGGCTGCGCCATCGGTTGCGGCGCATAGGCCTTCGCCGGCGACATCGCGGGCGCCATATGCGGCACCATCGCCTGCGGCATGGCCTGCGCGGTGCTGACGAACTGGTCGATGCGCCGGTCAAGCCGGCCGATCAGCTCGGCGAGCTGATCGGTGTCGTTGCGGCCTCGCTTGGGCGCATAGGCCGCCGGTCCCGTGCGTGAAAACTGCTCGATGCGGCGGGTGATGTCGTCGAGCCGCTGATGCACGCTCGACAGGTCTTCGCCATAGGCGTCGTCTTCGTCGTCGATTGTCGCGGCGTGCGCGCGGTCCTGCGCCTGCTGGAGAATGACGGAGTTCAGCCAGTCGCCCAAAGACATGCCCGACCGGCGCGCGGCTTCCCGCGCCGTCTCGCGCGCTTCGGGACGGATGCCTTTCACACTCCACGGGACGCCAAATTTCATTCTCACACCCACGTTAGGTGGAGGCGCAAAGAGCCGCGATCGACTCTCGTGGAACCGGTGTCCGTTAACAGAGGGTGGATACGGGCTCGGTCCTCAGTCCACCCCGCGACTTTTTAACGTTTGCGGTAAACAAGCCGTTAATGTTTGGCGGAAGTGCCGGATTTGTCCGGGAGTTTTCGCGGTTGGCGGGGACAGGGCACCCTTAACGCGGTTGTAAGCCCGCTCGGGCAATCTCCAGGCGGGCCGCCAGGGGATCGCGGCGCCGGGGACAGACGCAGCCGGTCACAGATCGGTCGCAACCGTTCAATGGTTAACGAGTTGTTAACGGTTCGAGGCCGGCCGATTCATGCGCCGGCGGGGGAAGGAAGCCATGCCGACCTATAAAGCGCCTGTCGACGACACGCTGTTCCTGCTCAACGACGTCTTTCACTTCGACGGTTACAACAATCTGCCCGGTTTCGCCGACGCCACGCCCGACCTCGTTGAGGCGGTGCTGCGCGAGGCCGCTACCTTAAGCGAAGAGGTGTTGACCCCGCTCAACCGCGTCGGCGACAGCGAAGGCTGCACCCGCCAGCCCGACGGCCGCGTCACCACGCCGACCGGCTTCAAGGACGCCTACAAGAAGATCGTCGAAGGCGGCTGGATCGGCATCTCGGCGCCGGCGGAATTCGGCGGACAGGGCCTGCCGGCGACGATGACGGCGATCGTCAACGAATACTTCTGCTCGGCCAACATGGCGTTCGCGATGTATCCGGGCCTGACGCAGGGCGCCATCGCGGCGCTGCTGGCGCATGGTTCGCCCGAGCTGAAGGCGAAATATCTGCCGAAGATGGTCACCGGCGAATGGACCGGCACCATGAACCTGACCGAGCCGCATTGCGGCACGGATCTCGGCCTGCTGCGCACCAAGGCCGCCAAGCAGAGCGACGGCAGCTACAAGATCACCGGCACCAAGATCTTCATCTCGGCCGGCGAGCACGACATGTCGGAGAACATCGTTCACCTGGTGCTGGCGCGCATCGAAGGCGCGCCGGCCGGCACCAAGGGCATCTCGCTGTTCGTGGTGCCGAAGCTGATGGTCAACGACGACGGCTCACTTGGGGCACGCAACGGCGTGGCCTGCGGCTCGCTCGAAGAGAAGATGGGCATCCACGGCAATTCGACCTGCGTCATGAACTACGACGGCGCCACCGGCTGGCTGATCGGCGAGGAAAACCGCGGCCTCAACGCCATGTTCACGATGATGAACGAGGCCCGCCTCGGCGTCGGCGTGCAGGGGCTCGCGCTGTCCGAGGTCGCCTATCAGAACGCGGCGATCTACGCCAAGGACCGCCTGCAGGGCCGCGCCATCTCCGGCGTGAAATTTCCCGACAAGGCGGCCGATCCGATCATCGTGCATCCGGACGTGCGCCGCGCGCTGATGACCATGCGCGCCTTCAACGAAGCCGGCCGCGCGCTCATCATCTGGACCGCGCTCAAGGGCGACATCGCGCACCGTTCGCAAGACCAGAAGGAACGCGTCGGCGCCGACGACCACATGGGCCTGCTGACGCCGGTGGTCAAAGGCGTGCTCACCGACGGCGGCTTTGCCAGCGCGGTGATGGCGCAGCAGATCTTCGGCGGCCACGGCTACATCGCCGAGCACGGCATGGAGCAGTTCGTGCGCGATGCGCGCATCGCCATGATCTACGAGGGCGCCAACGGCATCCAGGCGCTCGATCTGGTCGGCCGCAAGCTCGCCAAGGACGGCGGCCGCGCGCTGATGAGCTTCTTCGGCGAAGTGCAAGGCTACATCAAGGAGAAGGGCGCCAACGAGCCGATGAAGCCTTTGGTCGCGCCGCTCGGCGTGTCGCTCGATCATCTCCAGAAGGCCTCGATGTGGTTCATGAACAACGCTATGGCCAAGCCCGACAACGCCGGTGCCGGTTCATACGACTACATGCACCTCTTCGGGCTGGTGGCGCTCGGCTACATGTGGTGCCGGATCGCGGAAGCCGCGCAGGCGAAGCTGCCGCAAGCGGACGGCGCGGCGCAGCGTTACAACGCCAAGCTGGTCACCGCGCGCTTCTTCATGGAGCGGATGCTGCCGGAGACCGCGACGCGGCTCGCCCGCATCGAGGCCGGCGCCGCCTCGACGATGGAATTGCCGGAAGAGGCGTTCTGATCCCTTCGCGAGCCGCAGTGCCTACTATGAGACGCTGCCACCTGTTCAGATCGTGCAGGCTGGCTTCGCCTGTTGCCACGGCTTGTTAACCGCACGTTAAGGGCAACGTTTCCGAGCGTGCGGCGCGTACCACAACCGGTGAGACGCGGTCGTATTCCCCTTGTTCACCAACCGGTGCCTTTTCATCGACGAATCTTGATGCGTCTCAAAGCGAAAGACAAATACTTAAAAATTGAGCGATATCTCTCTTCGGGCGTGACCGCGTCAGAACGAGCCGTTTAGTTCGGTAGGGTTGCATGGTCGTCCGGAATTCTGGGGAAGCGTTCGCGTCAAACGCGCGCGACGGAGTTGCGGCGGCAAAGTCGCGTTTTCGGTTCAGCGGTCCGATTCGGCTCACGCTGCTCTGCGCCGTGCTGCTGTCGTTCGCCATCGTGACCGGCGCCGGCGGGTTCCTTTACGATCTTCGTAAACGCGTCCTCGTCGAAAATCAGCGGGCTCTTTCGAATACCGCTTTGATTCTGGCAAAGCAGATCGAGCACATCTTCACGACGATGGAGAGCGTGCAGAAAGAAATAGTCGAGCAACCGGCGGTTTACGAAAGCGCCATCAATCAAGACGGTCAACGGCCGTTGACGCGCCACGACTTGCATCTGAAGCTGCGCGACAAGGCTGCCGGCATGCCTTATCTCGCCGCCCTCGCGATCGTCAACGCGCAGGGGCGCTTGTTGTATTTTTCCCGGCAATGGCCCACTCCGGAATTCGACGTTTCGGACCGCGACTTTTTCAATGCGCTGAAATTCGATCCAAGCTTGACGTCGTTCATCGGCCAGCCGGTTCGCAACCGCGCCACCGGAAGCTGGGTCATACATCTGGCGCGCAAGGTGTCCGGGCCGGCGGGCGAGTTTCTGGGACTGGTGTCGGCTGCGATAGAGATGCAATACCTCGTCGATTATTTTGGTGAAATCGCCGATGCGGCTTACGAGTCGATCGCCCTTTTCCGACAGGACGGCGTGCTGCTGACCCGGTTTCCCTTGATCGACGCCACGGCCGGACGGAGATTTTCACAAGCGCTTGCTCTGAAGCTGGTGTCCGCGGGTGCGCATGGCGTGGGGATAAGCGACGGCGTGATCGACGGCCAAGCTCGGATGGTCGCCGCTCACCGAGTCGGCGAGTTTCCGCTCGTCGTCAGCGCGACAAAGACCACCGGCGCGATATTCGCCGGCTGGTGGCGGACCGCGATCCACGTAGCTGTTCTCGCGGCTCTCACCATTGCCGTGATCGCCGCTTTTACGGTTCTCTTTATCCGGCTGTTCCGGAACTACCAGGCCTTGGTGGCGGCGCGCGCGGAACGGGAGAAGGCCGAGCAGATTCGTGATCAAAGCCTTCGTTTCGACGTGGCTTTGAACAACATGTCGCAGGGCCTCGCGATGTTCGATGCGTCCGAGCGTCTCGTCGTGTGCAACCGGCGCTATATTGAAATGTTCGAATTTCCGCCGGGCTTTGTCCAGCCTGGCCGGACCTTGCGCGAGCTGCTCCAGGCGCGTCAGGAGGGGGGCAATTTTTCACAGGATATCGATAAATACCGTGCCGCGCTGGTGGACGATATCGCGCACGGAAAGGTCGCAAGCATCGTCACGGAAATGCGGGACGGCCGCGTGTTCCGCATATTGAACGCGCCGATGCCGGGCGGCGGATGGGTCGCCACCCATGAAGACGTGACCGACAAGGTCCGCGCGGATAAGCGGAGCGAGCAGCAGAAGTTTCAGCTCGATGCGGCCCTCGATAACATATCGCAGGGCCTTTCGATGTTCGACGCCGAGCAACGGTTGATTGTCTGCAACAAGCGCTTCGTCGACCTATTTGGGTTGGGTCCCGAGCAGACCGCACCCGGTACGCCGTTCCGGACGATCCTGGAACATCGGGCTGTCAGAGACAATACTCCCGAGAACGCCAAAGCGTACATCGAACGCCGAGTCGCCGAAGTGGCGAGGGGCGAGTCTACTCAAGAAGTCATTCATCTGCGCGACGGGCGCTTTGTGTCCGTTGTGTGCAGGCCGCTGCCCGGCGGCGGATGGGTGACCACGCACGAGGACGTCACCGAGGCGAAGCAGCGCGAAGAGTCGTTCCGGCTGCTGTTCAACGACAATCCGGTGCCGATGTGGGTCGTCGATCTCGATACTCTGCGCTTTCTCGCCGTCAACGCCGCCGCCGCGGCCCATTACGGATACAGCGTCGAAAAGCTTCTCACGATGTCGACCATGGAAATTCGCCGGCCCGAAACGCGCGAAAAATACGTCCAATTCATGCGGGAACATAAGGGGTTCTACAACGGAGAGACGATCTGGCAGCATCAGAAGGCCGACGGTAGCTTGATCGACGTCGCCATCTGTTCGCGCGCCATGACCTACGAAGGCCGTGCGGCGAGCATTGTCGCGATTCACGATGTGACCGCCCGCAGAATGGCCGAAGCCGAGCTCCGGCGCACGCAGCACTTCCTCGATACCATTATCGAGAATGTTCCGCTGCCGATACTCGTCAAGGATGTTTCGCCCGCGGCGACAGATGCGCGCGATTGCCGCTTTTCATTGATCAACCGCGCCTGTGAAGAGATCATGGGCGTTTCTCGCGATCAAATAATCGGAAAGTCGATGCACGAGTTCTACCCGGCCGAACGGGCCGACCGCATCGTCGAGTCGGACAATCAGGCGCTTCGATCCAATCAGGTGGTGACCGTCTCTGAACATGCGCTGGTCACTCCCAACAACGGGACGCGGCTCGTGACGGCGAAGAAGGTCGCGATTCTGAATCGGGACGACAAGCCGCAATACTTGCTCACGGTTCTCGACGACGTGACCGAGCGGCGCCGCACCGAAGATTTTATTTGGCAGTTGGCCCACAAGGATTCGTTGACCGATTTGCCCAACCGGGCGACGTTCATCGAACGCTTTGCTGCGACGCTCGACTGTGCGGCCAAGAACGGCGAGCCGTTCGCGATCCTGTGCCTCGACCTCGACCGGTTCAAAGAGGCCAACGATGTTTACGGTCACCTGATCGGCGACGCGCTCCTGCGCGACGTCGCTCTGCGTCTGCAGGAGGCAGCGGAGGGCGCGTTTCTTGCGCGAGTGGGCGGGGACGAGTTCACGGTCATCGTGACCGATGGCCCGCAGCCGGCGACCGCCCAGGCGCTGGGCGAACGCCTGCTCGCCGTGTTCAAAGACGATTTCGAGGTGGATGGCCACCGGTTGAGCTTGGGCACAACCATCGGAGGCGCGGTTTATCCGGCCGACGGGCGCGATGCCAAGACGCTGATGGCCAACGCCGATGCCGCCCTCTACCAGGCCAAGGCGGAAAAACGCGGTTCGGTTCGGTTTTTCGCGGCGGAGCTGGGCGCACGACTACGAGAGCGGCGCGAGCTGCAAAACGATTTGCGGCTGGCCGTCAACCGCGACAACCTATTCTTGCATTATCAACCGCAAATAGCGATCGCGTCCAACGAAACCATCGGGTTCGAAGCGCTCGTTCGGTGGCATTGCCCGAAACGCGGCCCAGTTTCGCCCGGCGTGTTCATCCCGATCGCCGAAGAGAGCAGCCTGATCATTCCGTTGGGCGAGCGCATCCTGCGCGACGCCTGCCGCGAGGCCGCGTCCTGGCCGAGACGGCTCAACGTCGCCGTCAATATTTCGCCGGTACAATTCCATCACGGCGACCTGCCGAACCTCGTCCATTCCATATTACTGGAAACCGGCCTTGCGCCCGGGCGCCTGGAACTGGAGATCACCGAGGGCGTGCTGATTGACGATTTCTCGCGCGCGGTATCGATCCTTCGCAAGCTCAAATCGCTCGGCGTGCAAATCGCGATGGATGACTTTGGCTCGGGGTACTCCTCGCTGTCCTATCTGCACGCGTTTCCGTTCGACAAGATCAAGATCGACCGGACCTTTGTCGGTGATCTGGAAACCAACCGCCATTCCATGGCAATCGTTCACGCTGTCGTCGGTCTCGGCCTCAGTCTCGGCGTTCCGACCTTGGCCGAAGGCGTTGAGACCGAAGCGCAGCGCGCCTTCCTGGTGCGGGAAGGCTGCGACGAGTTGCAGGGCTATCTGACGGGCCGCCCGCGGCCAATTGATGACTACGCTGAGCTGGTTGGCCGTAAGGCCGGACGAAACATCGCGTCGGCGCGGTAATTCGAGACGCTCCTCGCGCTGTCCGCGGTTGCCCATCAGAACGCGGTGATCTAGCCGCGCCGAGCCTGACGGATGGTCCGGGGATTCACGGGCGTGCTTTGATTCCGATCAAAGCGCGTCCGTGCCGCGTCTGTCCAACTGCCTGAAAATACGGTTGGCAGGGAATCTGGGGCAGGGAACATGGCGTCGATTTCCGGCAAGACCGATCCGATCGTGCGCCGCATCACGGCGGCCGACGTCATCGATGCGCTCGGCAAAGGCCTGCGCGATTTTCAGGCGCTGCCGCTCTACGGGCTGGCCATCGGCGGTCTCTATGCGCTGGGCGGCGTGCTGATCGTGCTCTGCGTGATGGCGCTCGGCATGACCTATCTGGCCTATCCGCTGGCGGCCGGCTTCGCGCTGATCGGTCCGTTCGCCGCGATTGCGCTCTATGAAGTCAGCCGCCGGCGCGAGGCCGGCGAGGTGCCGACGTTCGGCGAAATCTGGCGGGCGATCCGGAGCCGCGGCGAGCTCGGCTGGATGGC
The DNA here is from genome assembly GCA_964372105.1 of uncultured Undibacter sp. Taxonomy (GTDB): domain Bacteria; phylum Pseudomonadota; class Alphaproteobacteria; order Rhizobiales; family Xanthobacteraceae; genus Pseudolabrys. The sequence continues at coordinate 1,774 of CAYJPU010000059.1, read as the reverse complement.
CTTCGTCACGCTCTTCATCTTCGTGATGTGGATGTATCAGGTACGCTTCCTGATGGCGCTGTTCCTCGGCCTGCACGCGTCGTTCTCGAACATCCATCAGTTCATCGGCGTCATTCTCACCACCAACGAAGGTCTCGCCTTTCTCGTCGCCGGTAACATCGAGGGCGCGGTACTGTCGCTGATTTTGTTCTCGCTCACGGTGGTGTCGTTTCCGCTGTTGCTCGACCGCGACGTCGACTTCGTCACCGCCATGATCACCAGCGTGCGCGCGGTGGTGGCGAGCCCGGTGCCGATGATCGGCTGGGCGATCGTGATCGTCGTGCTGCTGTTTATTTCCGCCTTGCCGTTCTTCATCGGCCTGGTCGTGACGCTGCCGGTGCTCGGTCACACCACCTGGCATCTCTACCGCCGCATCGTCGAGCCGCCGGCGCCAGCGCCCAACTGACGCCGCTTGCCTCG
>CAYJPU010000059.1:0-1215 GCA_964372105.1 uncultured Undibacter sp. | reverse complement strand
CAAGGCTTCACGCCAGCGCTTGCGGCTCGATCTTGGCCGCCAGCGTGAGCGTTGGCGGCGCGGATTGCGTGCGCATGAGGTCGCGGACATCGAAGGCGCCGTCGAGGCATACGAATTCGAACGACGCCAGGATGCGGTCGACCGTCTGGCCATCGGCTGCGAACGGCAGCAATAGCCGCTCAAAGTGCACCAGCCGGCCGTCGCGGTCGGAAATATCCTGGATGGTGTAGATCGGGCAGCCGTCGTTAACGGCATGCTCATAGGCGACAAGCCCCGCGGCGCGGCACGACGGCGCCATGATCTCATCGAGATATTTGCCGCGGCAGTCGGCCGAGCCGTAGGCCTGCCCGATCGTCGCGCCATTAAAGCGGATCATGAAGCGCGCGCCGCCGTCGGAGCCGGAGACGTCGAGGAAACTCAAATTGCCGGACATGGCCGAAAGATTCTCGGCCACCACCGCCTGCCACTGCGGCACGCGGTGCGCGCCGAGATGCCGTTTCCAGAACTTGAGGAGCCAACGCTGGTTGATTGCGCGGACGACATCCGATCGTCCGATCGAGAATTCCATGAGGCGAGCCCCGGTCTACCCAGCGTTACAGCTATTTCACATGACAACGATGTTATCAATACCGGATAAACAGCGCGAGCGTGTGTTTATTCACTGCACATCTTGTGGCGAGTTCGCGGGGCCGTTTTACGCCGCGGCGGCCACGGCCGGCCCCCGGCGGGTACGCGCCAGAAGCCACAGCATGATCATGACGTTGACTAGATTGAAAGCGAGCCCGTTGAGGAAAGCCGCGCGGTACGACCCGGCGACGTCGAAGATCGCGCCCGACATCCAGCCGCCCAGCGCCATGCCCAGCAGCGTCGCCATCAGCACCAGGCCGACGCGGGTGCCGGCTTCGCGCGCCGGGAAATACTCACGCACGATCATGGCGTAGCTCGGCACGATGCCGCCTTGGAACAGGCCGAACAGCGCCGAGATAATGTAGAGCGACACCATTCCGTCGAAGAAGAGATACAGGAACAGCGCCACGCCTTGCAGCACGGAGCCGAGCAGCAGCGTGCGCACGCCGCCGATGCGGTCGGCGATGAAACCCGAAGCGACGCGGCTGATGATGCCGAAGCCGAGCATCAGCGAGAGCATCTCGGCGCCGCGTGCCACGCCGTAGCCGAGGTCGCCGCAATAGGCGACGATGTGCACCTGCGGCATCG
>CAYJPU010000058.1:0-15191 GCA_964372105.1 uncultured Undibacter sp. | reverse complement strand
TCTACGGCATCAAGAACTGCGACACCATGAAGAAGGCGCGCGCCTTCTTGGACAAACAGGGCGTCGACTACGCCTTCCACGACTACAAGAGCGCCGGCATCGAGCGCGAGAAGCTGGAGAAGTGGGCGAAGAAGGCCGGCTGGGAGGTGCTCATCAACCGCGCCGGCACCACCTTCAAGAAGCTGCCCGACAAGGACAAAGAGGGCCTCACCGAGAAGAAGGCCATCGCCTTGATGCTGGCGCAGCCCTCGATGATCAAGCGGCCGGTGCTGGAGCTTGGCGGCGGCAAGCTGCTGGTCGGGTTCAAGCCGGAAACCTACAAGGCCGCGTTCGCGGCCTAGAGGCCGGCGGCAAGCTGCGGGCGTCGTTAAAAGGCTGTGGCGCGCCGCAACCGATTGTTGACGGTCGTCCGCTAGCCTGCGGCGATGGAAATCGTGCCGTGGATGATGCTGTCCGCTGCCGTGCGCGTGTTCTCGGTACACGGCGGCCTGACCGCTTTCGTGGCGATGCAGGTTTCCGATCTCGGCCTGTTCATCGCCTTCCTGCTGGCGGCGCGCCGCATGATCGAGCACACCGGCGGCGTCACCACGCTCGGACATCTCAGCTTCGCGCAACAGATCGCGATGGCGCGCAAGATCCTGCTGCGGGTCGTCGGCGTGATGGCGGCCGGCGCAGGCGTCGTCTACGCCCTCGGCTTCCACTGGGTCGGGCTGCACATGCTGCTCGGCTTCGACGGCATCGCCTACGACCAGCAGACCATCGACGGCTTCGTATGGAGCGCGTTTCTCGCCGCGCTCACGTTGTTGCTCGTGCTGCGGTTTGAGCGCGCCGGCGACGCCAGCCTCGCCGCGGTATTCAGGGAGCTGTGGTCGCGCGCGTTCTATCTGGTGCCGGCGATCCTGCTCGTCGCGTTGATCGACATCGGCCTGAGCATCCTGCAAGGCGCGGCGCGCGGCGTGGTCTTCGCCTTCTGGAAGAGCGACATGGCGCCGTCGCTGGTGCGGGCGCTGGCGTTCTACGCCTTCGTCTTCACCTTCGCCGCGGTCCGGCTCTGGATCACGCTGGCGATTTTGGTGTTCGCCTTGCGCGAATCCTACCGGCGCGGTCCGGCCACGCCCGTGCCAGGCGCGACGCAAACATAATTCATAAGACGCCGCTCAGCCGGCGACCGGCACCGCCAGCAGCGGGCAGGGCGCCTGGCGCAGCACGCGCTCGGTGGTCGAGCCGCGCAGCGCGTCGAGGAAGCCGTGGTGGCCGGCGGTCGGCATGCCGATCAGGTCGGCCGGCCAGTCCTTGGCGGCGCCGATGATGGCCTCGACCGGGTCGCCTTTGCGGATCGCCACCGGCAGGCGGCGGTGCGGCTCGACAGGACGCGGCACCTCGGGCGCTTCCGCCCCGGCGTGCAGCAGCCGCTCCTCGGCGTCGATGCCGGCGATCAGGCGCGCGAAGCTCATGATGCGGCCGATGGCGGCGGTAGGCTTCGGGTCGTGGTCGACCGGGATCAGCACCCGCTTCAAATGGGATTCGCCGCGGTGCGGATCGACGAAGCCGCGCGCCTTGGCGGGCACGAACAAAGTCGGCGTGCGGGTGTGGCGCGCGAGTTTCTCGGCGACCGAGCCGTGCAGCCAGCGCGAGATGCCCTGGCGGCCTTCGGTCGACAGCACGATCAGGTCGGCGGCGTGGGTGCGCAGGAAATGCACCACGCCGTCGACCGGCGACTGCGGCTCCATCTCGACCTTGCGCACGGTCATGCCGAGCTTGTCGGCGATGGCGTCGGTCGTGTCCGTCTCCGCGAGCAGCCCCCAGTCGGCCAGCGTCCGGCGGACGTGCGGGAACTGGTCCCACTCGGGGTTCTTCTTGGGGTCTTTCTTGACGCCGGCGACGTGCAGGATGGTGAGCATGGCCTTGGCGGTGATGGCGATTTTCAGCGCGTGGGCGAAAGCGCTGATGCTGGCTTCCGAGAAGTCGGTCGGATGCACGATCGTGCGGATTTCCATCATGTTCCTGCCTTTTGTTGCCGCCACCGTTTTCTCTAGCAGGCGGGCCCGGCGCAACCTTGCTCAAGATCAATCCGGCGGCAAAGCGGCATTTGCGCCAGCCTTGCGCCCGCCGCCGGACCCCTTGATCCTGCCCGCTTTCCCTGCCACATGCGCCCTATGAATAAGCCGCTTGCTTCCGCCGATTCCATCCCCCAGACGCCGCTCGCCGCCGAGGTCGAGCGCAGGCGCACGTTCGCGATCATCTCCCACCCGGACGCCGGCAAAACCACCCTGACCGAGAAGCTGTTGCTGTTCGGGGGCGCCATCAACCTGGCCGGCCAGGTGAAGGCCAAGCGCGACCGCCGCTCCACCCGCTCGGACTGGATGGCGATCGAGCGCGAGCGCGGCATTTCGGTGGTCACCTCGGTGATGACCTTCGACTACGACGGCCGCGTCTTCAACCTGCTCGACACGCCGGGCCACGAGGACTTCTCGGAAGACACCTACCGCACGCTGACCGCCGTCGACTCGGCGGTGATGGTGATCGACGCCGCCAAGGGCATCGAGGCGCGCACCCGCAAGCTGTTCGAGGTCTGCCGCCTGCGCGACATCCCGATCATCACGTTCATCAACAAGATGGATCGCGAGAGCCGCGACCCGTTCGAGATCCTCGATGAGATCGAAAAGACGCTGGCGCTCGACACCACGCCGATGACCTGGCCGATCGGGCAGGGCCGCGACTTCGCCGGCACCTACGACATCGCCTCCGGCGAGATGCGGCTGATGAGCGAGGACTCCAAGACCGCCGACCGCCAGCCGCTCGACCTCGCCGCGCTCGCCGCCAAGAACCCGATGCTGGACGCTGCGGCAATCGCCGAAGAGCTGAAGCTGGTGAAGGAAGCCTGCCGGCCGTTCGACTTCGCCTCGTTCCGCGAGGGCCACCTCACGCCGGTGTTCTTCGGCTCGGCCTTGAAGAACTTCGGCGTCAAGGATCTGCTCGACGCGCTCGCCGCCTTCGCGCCGCCGCCGCGCGCGCAGACGGCCAGCACGCGCAAGGTCGACGCGCACGAGAATTCGATGACCGCCTTCGTGTTCAAGATCCAGGCCAACATGGATCCGAACCACCGCGACCGCATCGCCTTCGCGCGGCTGTGCTCGGGCAGACTGCGCCGCGGCATGAAGGCCAAGCTGACGCGCACCGGCAAGCCGGTGACGCTGTCGGCGCCGCAGTTCTTCTTCGCGCAGGACCGCTCGGTGGCGGACGAGGCCTACGCCGGCGACGTCGTCGGCATTCCCAACCACGGCACGCTGCGCATCGGCGACACCTTCACCGAAGGCGAGGAGCTGGCGTTCCTCGGCGTGCCGAACTTCGCGCCGGAGATTCTGCGCCGCGTCAAGCTGGGCGACCCGATGAAGGCCAAGAAGCTGAAGGAAGCGCTGCAGCAGATGGCGGAAGAGGGCGTGGTGCAGGTGTTCCGTCCGCTCGACGGCGCGCCGGCGCTGGTCGGCGTCGTCGGCCCGTTGCAGCTCGACGTGCTCAAGGTGCGGCTCGACGGCGAATACGGCCTCGAGATCGGCTTCGAGACGCCGGAGTTCCAGCTGGCGCGCTGGATTTCCTGCGACGACCCGAAGAAGCTCAACGACTTCGTGCAGGCCAACTATTCGAGCGTCGCGGAAGACCTCGACGGCGACAGGGTGTTCATGGCGCGCAACCAGTTCCTGTTGGACTACACGCGCGAGCGCGCGCCCGGCCTCACGTTCACCGACATCAAGGACAAGGAAAAGGCGGCGGCCTAGCTGTCAGCGCGCCCGCAGCACCACGACCTTCGCGCCGACCGGCGTGCGCTGGTACAGGTCGATCACATCCTGGTTGATCATGCGGATGCAGCCGGAGGAAACGCTGGTGCCGATGGTCCACGGCTCGATGGTGCCGTGGATGCGGTAGAGCGTGTCCTGGTTGCCCTGCCACAGGTACATGGCGCGCGATCCGAGCGGATTGCGCAGGCCGCCGGGCATGCCGAGGCCGCCGCGCAGGTTGCTCACCTGCCGCCTAATCTCGGGCTGGCGCGCAATCATCTCCTTCGGCGGGTACCAGTCCGGCCATTCCTGCTTGGAACGAACGGTCGCCGTGCCCGACCAGCCGAAGCCCTGGCGCCCGACGCCGACGCCATAGCGGATGGCCTGTCCGCCGCCTTGGACGAGATAAAGGAAGCGGTTCTGCGGATCGATCACGATCGTGCCGGGCTTTTCCTGAGTCGCGTAAGCGACGGTCCGGCGCAGATACTCCGGATTGATGTCGGACAGCTTCACCGCGTTGATGGGAAAGCGCTCGCCGCCGACCGGCGCGTAGAGGGCCGCATAGCGGCGCGCCGACTCCGGGTCCATGGTCCACGTCCGCCGGTCCGGCCGCTCGGCTGGTTCGGCGGGCTCAAGGTCCGGTGCGAGCGGCATCGGCGCGGATGGCGCGTAAGGCCGGCCTGGTTGATAATACGGGCGGACAAATCCTGGACAGTTCCAAGGGTAGCGCTCGTCGCAATTCTGCGCCGACGCGCCGCCGGCGGCCGACGCGGCGACGGCCGCAAGGCCGATGGTGAGCAGGCGATGGCGCGACAGTGGTGACATCGGATGATGCTGGGATTGCCCGGAGAGTTTCGCTCACATGCAATCGAAAAGTATCGTCAAATTCAAATCGGAGCTTGGGCGGCTCACATTGATGTGGATCAACGGGACCGGACCTTCGCCGACATCGAAGCGACATCGTGTTGGTCGCGGCGTCGCGGCGAAACCGCTATCATCGTCCGGCACGCATAGAAGGGACCCTCTGATGCAAACCGTCCTCGCTCTTCGGTTGTCGGCCAGCGCCGTCCTGGCGTTAATCGCCGTCTCCTGCCTGCCGACGGCAGGCCCGGCACAGGAGACGTCCGCTGTCAGCGGCAGCGTCTACATCGCCGGAAAGCCGCCGATTGATCCGCCGCCCAACGCGGCGAAAAATTCGCACGCCTATCTCACGCTCAAAGGTCAGGGTGCCGTCCGCATCTACCGCGCCATGACGGCAAGCGCTGAAGAGGATCTGTGTCGCGGGGACGGATGGAAGATCAAGAGAGCGGGTCACTTCTCCTGCTCGGCTTCGCGCGACGGCAAGAAGGCGGAGTGCGATTTTTCCGTGGACTTGCGGCGCGGCGCGTTGGATCCCGGCAACCCCTGTTAGGCGAGGGGCTCCGGATCGCGCGGCGTCGTCCGCTTTGCCGCCGACAGCAGGCGTCGCCCGGCGCAATGTCGGTTGATCTCGATATCTGCCGCCCTGATCGCCGGCGCCGATCGGCGTGCGGCTGCTCTCTTCAAGCTGCCCAGGAGTCGCTTAGAAGAGTCAATTGACTGAGATCAAGGCTCGGCCGAATTTTCAATTCTATTCTTTTTATTATGTTTGGCGTCGCACGCGGGAGCAGTAATGACGCAACTGCCGGTCGGTTGGCAGCGATTGGTCGGCGCCGACGGAAGGACATGCCAAGGCTGCGACGCGACGCATCAACATCGGCAAAGCGCCGTCGCAAAAATGAAAGATGCGCTCAAGCCGTTGCACGTCGAGCCGATCCTCGCGCGCCGGGAGACCGCCGGGCGCCCGTTCAAGGACAAGCCGGCTGAATCAAACCGCATCGGGACCGCCTGCAAGCCGGTCACGTGTGCTGCAGGCGTTGGCAACAGCTGCGGTTGTTCGGTTTGCGGCGCAACAAATTTTCGAACGATGAAAATCAAAGGAGCGGTCTTCAAGGGCACCCCGAGGCGGTCATCTTGAAGGTGGCGCACGTCGCCGCTTCAGGGTTGATTGGGGAGACAGCTTGACCGTTGCCGGACCGCGTCGTCAGATAATTGGTGGAAAAGAGTATGACCCAGATTCAACCGCACATTCCGACGGAAGTTTATCTCGATTTTCTGGGAACGACGATTCCCATTCATTGGAATTACCACGCCGTCCTGATGGTCGGGATTTGGCTCGTGCTGGTTCCGCTCTGCATCATCACGATCCGGTTCGGCAAGCCGAAGCCAACGCTCAACGGCATCAGGGAAAAGGTCAGCATCAAAAATATAGTCTGGTGGTGGTTCAGCGTTCACAAGTACGGCCTGATACTGGCCGTCTGCCTGTCGCTCGCCGGTCTGGCCGTGGCGCTGACGGCCAGCGGCGGCTTCAGCGGCTCCGTGCATTCGATATTCGGAATTTTGACCGTCACCTTGGGTTGCCTGCAGGTCGTCTCGGGCTGGCTCAGAGGCATCCACGGCGGACGAAATTATTACACCGCGGATCCGAACGACCCCGCGACCTGGTTCGGCGATCACTACAACATGACCCCGCGCCGGCGTAAGTTCGAGGCCTATCACAAGACCGCGGGCTATTTTTCCATCTTCTTCGCAGCCGGCGCGGTGGCCTCGGGCCTGATACAGTATCCGATGCCGGTGCTGGCGGCCGTCATTTTGGTCGGCGCGTTCGTCGTTCTCGCGCTGTGCATCGTGCTCGAGTACAAAGGGCTGCGATACGACGGTTACCGTGCGGCCCACGGCTACAACCCCGAACACCCGTACAACAAAGAACGCGAATATCTGTAACGCGGCCGATGGCGGCGGCGTGAGGCTTTGCGTGCGGCGATACCAGGAGCGACAGGAATGACCAGTCAGAATCTGCCGAAGCCGGATTTCGTCAGGAACATGAAGCTGATCGGACATTCCGACCAGGGTGGGCGGCCGGATGGCGTGCAGGTGATGGTCAACAAAGGCTACGCCTTCGTCGGCCACATGTTTTCCAAAGGTTTCAGCGTGATCGATGTCCGCGATCCGCGCCAACCCAAGCCGGTCAAGTATATAGCCGCCCCGGCGAACACCTGGACCATCCACCTGCAGACCCATGGCGACCTTCTGCTGGTGATCAACGCCAAGGACATGTTCGCCGCGGCGGAATTCCAGGACGAGAGGCAGTATTACAAAGGCGCGCTCGGCAAGAAGGTCGGCACGGCCGACGCCGCGCAAACCCGGAAGCGCGATTGGACGGCCGGCATGGCCGTCTATGACATTTCAAACCCGGCAGAGCCGCGTCAGATCGGCTTCATGCCGGTCGAGGGCGGCGGCATTCACCGCATCTGGTATGTCGGCGGCCGCTGGGCCTATGTCTCGGCTCTGCTCGACGGCTTCACCGATTACATTTTCATGACCGTCGACATGGCCGACCCCGCCCGGCCGAAAGAAGCCGGACGCTACTGGCTGCCGGGCATGAACTCGGCCGCCGGCGAACGTCCGGACTGGGCGCCGACCCGGCGCAACGGATTGCACCACGCCATCGTCCACGGCGACACGGCCTATTGCGCCTGGCGCGATGCCGGGCTGGTGATGCTCGATGTTGCCGACCGGGCCGCGCCCGGGCTCGTCACCCAACGCAACTGGTCGCCGCCCTTCGGCGGCGGGACGCACAACTGCCTGCCGCTGCCCGATCGCCAGTTGATGGTCGTGCTTGACGAGGCGGTGCTGGACAAGTGCGAAGACGGCCTCAAATACACCTGGATGTTCGACATCCGCGCGCCGTCGAATCCGGTCAGCATCGCGACGTTCCCGACGCCGAGCGAGGCCGACTATTGCAGCAAGGGCGGCCATTTCGGGCCGCACAACATCCATGAAAACCGCCCGGATGGGATGGTCAGCTCGGACACCGTCTTCGCGACCTATCAGAACGCCGGCATCCGCGTCTTCGACATCCGCAATGCCCATCGTCCCGAGGAGATCGCCGCGTTCGTTCCGCCTGCGCCCGACCGGCTGGTCGACCGCCGCCCGAACCGCAGCAAAGTCATCCAGTCCTGTGACGTCTGGGTGTCGGCCGACGGGCTGATCTACAGCACCGACTTCAACGGCGGCCTGTACATTCTGGAGTATCGGGGGTGAAGCGCCCGGCAGCGCGCCGGATGACGGTGGCCAGCCTGTTGCTCGCGAACATCAAGGACAAGGGAAAGGCGGCGTAACCGCCGCTTCGCTGTTGACCCAAGTTTTCGCTTTTGGCTCAAGCTAGGCCGCGCCCCAGACCTCCCGCGCAATCTCCACCACGAGCTGCAGCTTGGCGCGCTGGTCCGCGTGAGTGACCTTGTTGCCTTCCACGACGCTGGCAAAGCCGCACTGCGGGCTGATCGCCAAACGGGTAAGTTCAACGAAGCGCGTCGCCTGTTCGAGGCGGCGCTTCACAAATTCCTTGTTTTCGAGCTGCGGCGTCTTGGTGGTGATCAGGCCGAGTACGACGGTCTTGTCCTTTGGCATGAATCGCAGGGCTTCGAACGAGCCGGAGCGCTCGTCGTCAAACTCGAGAAGATATCGGTCGGCCTTGAGGATTCCGAAACAAAGCTCGGCAATCCCCTCGTATGTGCCCTCGGATATCCATTCGCTCCGCGCGTTGCCACGGCATAGATGGACGCCGATCGTCGTGCTCGCACGACGTTTTGCAATGCATTGGTTCAACAGCTCGAGATACCTCGTGAGTCGCTCGTCGGGATCGTCGCCCTCGGCGACGACTTCGGCGCGTAGTTTGGGGCTGAGGAAGTAGGTCAGCAAAGGATCGTCGATCTGGATGTAGCGACAGCCGGCCGCTTCCAAGTGCGCGATCTCATCCTGATAGGCCCGTGCCACGTCGGCGAAGAAGTCCTCGATGTCCGGATAGGTGGATATGGCGACCGCGCGCCGCCCGCCGTGGAAGTGCAACCGCGTCGGCGACGGAATGGTGACCTTGGCGGCTTTTTGCGTAATCGAAGCAAGATAACGATAGTCGTCCGTCACGATCGGGCCGTCCGTGCCGAGCTTGCCGGTCGTGCGGACGTGTTTCGGAATATAACTCTTGTCGAAAGAGGTTGCCGCGGATCCTTCGGTAATCTCGACCCCGCGAAGCTTCGCGATAAAATCAATCCACCAGTTCTCGCGCCGAAACTCGCCATCGGTCACGATTTGGAATCCGATTTCCTCCTGCATGGCGGCCACTTCGCGAATGGCCCTGTCCTCGGTCGCGCGCAGCCCGGCGGCCGCGATGCGGCCGTTCTGGCAATCGTCGCGGGCGCGAAGGAGGTAGTCCGGTCGCAGGAAACTGCCGACCGTCTCGGCACGTAGGCTGGGCATCGATAGCACTCAGGCGGAGGTCAACGTGCGGGGTCTTTGACGTTCGGATAGGTCTCGAACTCGATGTTGTAGAGTTCGCCGTTCTGGCGTTCGACCTTGCGCATATAGATGTTCTGGACGATGTCGCGCGTGGCCGGGTCGATACTGACCGGTCCGCGCGGGCTCTCCCATTTCATGCCTTTCATCGCCTCCACCAGTCTGGGTCCGTCAGTCTCGCCTTTGGTCGCTGAGAGCGCGCGGAAGAGCAGGTCCATGCCGTCATAGGCCGAGACCGAAACAATGTTTGGCCGACGATCGTTGTTCGCCTTGCGGAAGGCGGTCACGAACGAGCGGTTCTCATCGGACGGATGCGCGATTGAATAGGGGCCGCCGGAGACGACCCCGAGGACGGCGTTGCCCATCCCGTTCAGGACGTCGTCGTCCATCACGTCGCTCATCGAGACAATGCGAATGCCGGACTTGTCGAGGCCGCGCTCGGCGAATTGCTTGGCGAAGATCGCGCCCACGCCGGCAGGCACAAAGGCAAACAGCGCCTGCGGTTTGGCGTCGTTGGCCCGCTGCAGGAACGGCGCGAAGTCCGGATTCGCGAGCGGAACGTACAGCCGCTCGAGGATTTTGCCGCCGCCCTGCTCGAACGATTTGGCGAACCACTGCTCGGCGTCTTTGCCCGGCGCGTAATCGGAAACAAGCGTCACCGCGGTCTTGATTCCGTTCTTTGCGGCCCACGACCCGACGATGTTGGCGATCTGCGGGATCGTCTGGATCGAGCGCACGATGTAGGGCGAACGGTTGACGATGATTGAGGTCGAGGCGACTGTGACGATCATCGGGATTTTGGCTTCGGTCGCGACCGGGGCGACGGCGAGCGCGATCGGCGTGAGGCCGAAGCCGAGCAGCACGTTGACGCGGTCGTGGACGACGAGTTCCGTTGCGAGACGTTTGGCGTTGTCGGGGGAACCGCCGTCGTCGCGCAGGATCACCTCGACTTTCTTTCCCGCAACCGACGCGCCTCTTTGCTTCAGAAAGAGATTGATGGCGGCGTTGGCCTGCCAGCCGGTGGACTGGAACGGACCGGTCATTGGCAGAACGACGCCGATCTTCACTGTCTCCTGAGCCGCTGCGGCGCCCGAGCCAACGAGCAGCGCCGCGACCGCGTAACAAAGCCCTATGAAGCTGCGAACCATGACCCACCCCCGGTAGCGATCGTTTCTCTCACGCCGATCCTACTTGGGATCCCATAAGAGTCAAAAGCGGGTTTTTGAAGCCGGGGATGACAGGGATTGTCGAGCTACAGGATCCCGTATAGATTTTCGGGATCCAATTGTGCCACGGCGGTCCGAAAAGGCGGGTAGGTCGTCATGAAACAGCAGCAGCAGGTCACCTTGCGAATTCGCGAAATGATTCTGCAAGGCTCGCTCGCCCCCGGGCAGCGCGTGCCGGAAGCGACGATCGCGCTACAGCTCGGGATTTCTCGCACGCCCGTCAGGCAAGCGCTTCCCGCGCTGGCCGAGGAAGGGTTGCTGGTGCCGGCTGGCCGGCGCGGTTACGCGGTTCGGGTTTTCACTATTAATGAAATTGTCACGGCGCTCGACATCCGCGCGGCGCTGGAAGGGATGGCCGCCCGGCTGTTGACCGAGCGCGGGGTTTCGCACGTTCTTATTCGCAGCCTCAAGAACTGCCTGACCGAGGGGGATGCGCTGTTCGCAAAACGCCGGCTCGTGAAAGAGGACGAGATTTTGTACGGCCAGATGAACCGGCGCTTCCACGACGCCATCCTGCAATCCGTGGACAACAGCATCATCAGCGGTTTCGTTGCGCGGCTGCAACATGTGCCGTTCGTGTCGCCGGAAACGATCGCATTCGATAAAAAGAGCGCCGACGAAATATACGACCTGCTGTTCCACGCGCACCGTCAGCACCACGCGATTACGGAGGCTCTGGAGAACAGCGAGGGAGCCAGAGTCGAGGCGCTTCTGAAAGAGCACGTCTTTTCGCAGAAGCAAAGCATGAACCTGATCGGGCATCGGCCCGGCATGCAGTAGGCAATGATTAAATCAAGTTCTGAGCGACGGGAGGCCGCCTCGGTTGGCGGCCTGTTTCATTTCAAAACAAGCGTGCGACGGATGTTGTCTTCATCAGTGCCGGCTCTAGTTGACTCTCACGTCCGCCGCCTTGATCACCGGCGCCCAGCGCGCGATCTCGCCGTCGATGCGGGCGCGGAACTCGGCCGGCGTCGAGCCGACCGGCTCCATCAGTTGCGTCGCCAGTTTGTCGCGCACCGCCGGCTGCTTGATGATCTCGACCACGTCCTTGTTGATCTTGTCGACGACCGCGGCCGGCGTGCCGCCCGGCGCGATCAGGCCCATCCAGGCGTCGGCTTCGACGTCGATGCCGCTTTCCTTGAGCGTCGGCACGTCCTTGAGATAGGGCGAGCGTTTGGCGGTCGAGACCGCCAGGATCTTGACCGCGCCGGTCTGGGCGTGCGGCGTCACGGCGATCGCCGGCAGGCAGCCCATCTGGGCGTCGCCGCGCATGATGGCGGTGATCGCCGGCGGCGAACCGGCATAGGGCAGATGCACCAGCTTGACGCCGGCCTTGATGGCGATGGCCTCCATGGCCAGGTGCGACAGCGAGCCGTTGCCGATCGAGGAAAAGTTGTATTTGCCCGGATTGGCCTTGATCAGCGCCAGCAGCTCGCCGACCGAGTTGACCTTGAGCGCCGGATTGACGGCGAGCGCGCTCGGCTGGGTGATGAGCTGCGTTACGGCTGCGATGTCCTTCTGCGGATCGTAGGGCAGCTTCGAGAACAGCAGCGTGTTGATGGCGAGCGGCCCGCCGATGGAAATCCCGATGGTGGCGCCGTCTGCTGCTGCCTTGGCGACCGCGTCGGTGCCGAGGTTGCCGCTGGCGCCCGGCTTGTTCTCGACCACGAAAGCGCTGTCCGGGTGCTTCTTCGACAGGCCCTCGGCGATCAGCCGCGCCACGATGTCGGGCGTCGAGCCCGGCCCGAACGGCACCATGATGCGCACCGTCTTCGGCGGCCAGTCCTGGGCGGACGCGGGCAGCGCCGCGGCGGTAAGCAGCAAGGCCGCGAAGGCGAGCTGTTTGATCATGAGCATGTCCCCCTAAACGTCGCGCCCGAGATAGGCGCCGCCGCGTTCCAGCGTTTCCTGCAATTTGTCGACGGCAATATCGGCAACGGTGCCGTTGCCGGCAAGCGAAAGATGGGCGGCAGCGCCCGCCGCTTCGCCCATGACGAAGCAGCCGCCGGAAACGCGCGCCGCCGACTGGCCCTCGTGCGTCATCGAGGCGCAGCGGCCGGCGACCAGCAGGTTGTCGACGCCGGGTGGCGTCAGCATGCGGTAGGGCAGGTGGTTGAAGCCGCGCGAGCCGGGGATGTCCGGCCAGCGCCATGCGACGTCGCCCGCGACATGCGCCTCGATCGGCCAGCCGTTGACGCCGACGGTGTCGTCGAAGCTGGCGCAGGTCAGCACGTCTTCGGCAGTCAGTTGATAGCGGCCGGTGACGCGCCGGGTCTCGCGCACGCCGAGTTGCGGCGGAATGTCGACGACATAGGCGCCCGCAAAGCCCGGCGCTTCGCGCTTGAGGAAGCCGACGAAGTCGATCGCCTGCTTGCGGCCGTCGATCTCGCCGGCGCTCAGTTCGCGGGCGTTCGTGCCGTCGACGGCGCGGCCGTCGGCGTTCTTGACCTGCGTGACGTTGACGCGCCATTCGCTGGAGTGCTTCTGCGGCCGCACGATCGCGCCCTTGCGCGGGAAGGCGACGCCGCGTTTGGCGGCCTGGTCCATCAGCGCCGGGATCGTGCGCCAGGCATCGCTGGCTTTCTCGGCGTCGACGCCGTTGAGCCGGAACATCATGGTCGGATACAGCAAGCCGCCGTCGGCGCCGCCTTTCTCGAAGGCCGCGCCGGCAAAGGCCGCGAGGTCGCCGTCGCCCGAGCAGTCGATGAACACCTGGGCCAGCATGGCGCGCCGGCCGGATTTGGTTTCGACCAGCAGCGCCTGGATGCGGCGCGCACTGTCCATCACCACGCCGGCGGCCAGCGCGTGGAACAGCACGTCGACGCCGCGCGAGACGAGCAGGTCGTCGGCCGCGCATTTGAAGGCCGCGGTGTCGTAAGCCTGCGCCATGATCTTGCCGAGCACCAAATGCGGCGCGTTCAGGCCGCCGAGCCGGTCGATGCGCGCCAGGAGATCGTCGGCGACGCCGTGCACGACCTGTTTGATGTCGCCGAACACGTTGGCGTGCAGGCCGCAGAAATTGGTGACGCCGGCGGCGGTGCCCATGCCGCCGAGGAAGCCGTAGCGCTCGACCATGAGCACCGTGCGGCCGAGCGCGGCGGCGGCGGCCGCCGCCGCGATCCCCGCCGGGCCGCCGCCGAGGACGACCACGTCGTATTGGCCGCCGATTTCGGTCCGGCGGGCGGGTTCGGTCAGGAAAGGGAGCGCCATCGCGGACTTCCTATGCAGGGGTGCGGCTTGCATTGGCCGCCGCTATCCTCTACTGCGGCGCTTGGTCATTGGGCAATGTAGCGCGAGCGTGAGATGGGCCTTGGCATCCTCGTTCTCGGACTGTTGGTGTTTCACGCGAACCATTTGTTTGTGACGCGCCGCGGTGCCCGCGCCGCCGCTATCGCGCGCGTCGGCCTGCGCACCTACCAGGTGCTGTTTTCCCTGGTCTCGACCGCCGGCCTCATCCTCGTCGTCTGGGGTTACGTGTTGTATCGCGCGCAAGGGTGGATCGATGTCTGGCAGCCGCCGGGCTTTACGCGCCACATCTCCGTCGGGCTGATGGCGATCTCGGCGATCCTGCTGACCGCGGTGTTCATCCCGAGCCAGATCCAGGCGCGCGCCAAGTATCCGGCGCTGGCGTCGGTGAAGATCTGGGCCTTCGCGCATCTGATCTCGAACGGCGATCTCGGATCGATCCTGCTGTTCGGCTCGTTCCTGGCCTGGGCGGTCTATGCCCGCATCAACGCCAAGCGCCGCACCGACGAAGTGCTGGCGGTCGCGCCCGCCGGCTGGACCAACGATGTCATCGTCGTCGTCATCGGCGCCCTGGTCTATCTTGCCATCGGCTACGCCTTCCATCCGTTTGTGATCGGCGTGCCGGTTTTCGGATAAGATCATGCGCCAGCGAAGGTAAGCAACATGTCAGTGCAGAGCGACATCAAGCGGCTCACCGCCCCCGACATCCGCGCCCGCAAGAACGGCGAGCCGATCGTGGTGCTCACGTCGTATCACGCGCACACCGCGCGGCTTGCCGACAAATACTGCGACGCCATCCTGGTCGGCGACTCGCTCGGCATGGTGATGCACGGCATGGAGTCGACCGTGCCGGTCACGCTCGACATGATGATCCTGCAAGGCCGCGCGGTGATGCGCGGCTCGCAGCGCGCGCTGGTGGTGGTCGACATGCCGTTCGGCTCCTACGAGGCCTCGAAGGAGCAGGCCTTCTTGAGCGCGGTGCGCGTCCTGAAGGAAACCGGCTGCGGCGCGGTCAAGCTGGAGGGCGGCCGCCGCATGGCCGACACCATCCGCTTCATGGTCGAGCGCGGCGTGCCGGTGATGGCCCATGTCGGGCTGACGCCGCAGTCGATCAACACGCTCGGTTCGTTCCGCGCGCAAGGCCGCGACGAGGCCGACTGGGCGCCGATCGAGGACGACGCGCTCGCCGTCGCCGAGGCCGGCGCCTTCTCGGTGGTGCTGGAGGCGATGGCCGAGCCGCTCGCCCGCAAGGTGACGGCGGCGATCCCGATCCCGACCATCGGCATCGGCGCCAGCGCCGCCTGCGACGGCCAGGTGCTGGTGATGGAGGACATGCTGGGCCTGTCGCCGCGGGTGCCGAAATTCGTCAAGCGCTACGGCGACCTCGGCCCCGGCATCGAAAAGGCGATCGCGGACTACGCCGCCGAGGTGCGCTCGCGCGCCTTCCCGGGCCCCGAGCACGTCTATCCGATGAAGAAAAAGTAGGGGCGGGCCGTCAATCCGGGACGGCCCGAAGGGCCGGGCCCCGAAACCAAAAGCCCCCGCGCAGCGGACAAAGGATTACCGGCTAGCC
>CAYJPU010000057.1:13542-15344 GCA_964372105.1 uncultured Undibacter sp. | reverse complement strand
CCGCGCATCGCGAAGGCGCCGATGAAGAACAGCACGATGTGCCACAGGCTCGGCATCGCGCCTTGATGCATGCCGGCGAGGCCGACGGACCACCAGCACGGCATCAGCAGCAGCCACGAGCCGATCGGACGGTCGAGGCGGGCGAGCCGCAGATAGGGGCGCGTTACGGGCGGGGCGAGGCCATCGACCCAGTTTCCGGTCGCATCTGCGACGCGCCCGGCTTGCGTCACGTGCCGGCCCCGTTCATCGGCTGCCGAGCGGCGAGCCGGTCAGCGTGTCGAAGGTGCCGCGGCCGGTCTTGATGTTGCTGGAGTCCGGCACCGGCGCGGAGAGCGCATCGCTGAGCGTGGGCGCCGCCGGCCGCGCCGGCTGCTGCGCCGCGCGGCAGACCTTGCTGCGGATATCTTCGGTGCGGGTGTGGCCCTTCTTCATGCTGTCGATGATCTGGGGCGGAATGCCGCACCAGACCGCGTTGTCGACCGCGTACTTGATCATCTTGGTTTCGGCGGCGGAGAACTCGTTGAACAGGCTGCAGGCCACCTGCGGCGACGCCTTGCGCTCGCTCGCGGCCCGGATGGCCAGGGCCTTCTTTTCGGTGGCGTTGCGCAACTTGCTGAACTCCGCGATGCAGGGCGGCTCCTGCTGCTGCGTCGGCGTTGCTTGGAACTGCGCCGCGGCCGGTCCGGCGGCAGCGGCAATCAAGCACGCGGCAATGACCACTGCCCGGCGCAAGTTCATGGCGAAAACCTCTCCGTGTCTCCGGCAGCCAAATCGCCGGAACGCCCCTGGCGCTTATAACAACCTGTCTAATGCGTCGGGAAGGCGGCAAGATGGCCAAAATGGCCCTCTCGCGGCGCCAAGCCCGGCAGCGTAAACCGGTCCCGGCTACCGCAAAGCCCCTTGAGCGACCCGACGACAGCCCCCGAAGAGCGAAGATCTAAACCCATGCCGCGCTACGATTTCCGCACCCCCCGCGTCTTTACCGAGGCGCCGCTTGGCCCCGGCGGCGAGGTGGCCTTCGACCGCGACCAGGTCAATTATCTGCTCAATGTGCTGCGCCTCAAGGGCGGCGAGGCAGTGCTGCTGTTCAACGGCCGCGACGGCGAATGGCGGGCGAGCCTCGCCGCCGCCGGCAAGCGCTCGTTGAGCGCGATCGTCGGCGAGCGGCTGCGCGCCCAGCCGGCCGCCTGCGACCTGCATTTCCTGTTCGCGCCGCTCAAGCACGCCCGGCTCGACTACATGGTGCAGAAGGCCGTCGAGCTCGGCGTCTCGCGGCTGCAGCCGGTGCTGACGCAGCACACGCAGGTGGCGCGCATCAATGTCGAACGCATGCGCGCCAATGTCGTTGAAGCCGCGCAGCAGTGCGGCGTGCTGGCCTTGCCGGAGGTGGCCGAACCGGTGAGCTTTGACCGTGTGGCCGGCGCGGCGGCCGCCGACCGGATGCTGGTGTTCTGCGACGAGGACGCCGAGGTGAAGGACCCGGTCGCGGCGCTCGATGGCGCGCGGCCGTCGGGCGGTGCGCTGCTGCCGGCCGAGACGGCGCGCGCCGGCTGGCCGATGGCGGTGCTGATCGGACCGGAAGGCGGCTTCTCCGACGACGAGCGCGCGGCGCTGCTCAAGCGCCCGAACATCGTGCGCCTGTCGCTCGGGCCGCGCATCCTGCGCGCCGATACCGCCGCGGTGGCGGCGCTGACGCTGGTGCAGGCGGTGCTGGGGGATTGGCGCGGCCGCGCGCTTTAACTTCAAAAAACTGATTTGAAAACGTCGCAAGGTTGCGGCGCGGGGGGGGGGCTCCCCCCCCC
>CAYJPU010000057.1:0-13532 GCA_964372105.1 uncultured Undibacter sp. | reverse complement strand
GGGTTTGGGCGGGGCCGGGCGATTAAAATAAAAAAAATTTATTTCAAAACGGCGCAGGGTGGGGGGGGGGTTGCCGGCTCGGGCCGCAAACCAACGCCGTGAACGCGATCGCGACACGCTACGCCATACAGACTGACAATGACTGGTGACTCTAACGGGTTGATGAGGCGCGGCTTCGCTACGCCGCCGCGCCCAACCAACTTTACAACGCACATAGGACCCACGACCGAACTCCGGACCGGCCAACGGGCCGCCGACGGTCTGGCTCCTCCTGCTTCGGGCACTCATCGGCGGTACGCTAAAACGCCGCAGCCGCTCGTCAGCCCGATTCGCAAAAGAAATGATGCAGCGCCGCAACGAGAGTCACGAGTCCAAATGCGTGCAAAGCTGTGAATCGAATCGCTCCGATTGGTAAAAAGCTGTGATAAAGTCGGCCAGCCATCCTCGGAGTGTCCGGTCATGCTGCGTGCGTCTCGTGCCATCCGCTCGGTTTTCATCGCGTCTTTGTTGGCTTTTTGCGCGCTGAGCCCGGCCCAGGCCGCCAATTTTCTGGAAAAGAACTTCTACATGAGCGGCGCGCGCTATGACGGCGTGCTGCCGCCCTGCGAAGCCGGCCTCAGCAAAATCGCCGCGCGCTTTGCCGAGAAGGAGAGCAGCTTCTGGAACTCCAGCCTTCAGATCCTCGATTTCGAGCGCGTGCGCGAGATCGCCTATAGCCCGTGGGCGCTCGGCACCATTCCCCGCCGTTTCTGCCAGGCCACCGCCCTGGTCAGCGACGGCCGCAAGCACGCGGTCTATTATTCGATCGGCGAAGACACCGGCATGATCGGCGCGAATTGGGGCGTGGAGTGGTGTGTCGCCGGGCTCGACCGCAACTGGGCCTACAATCCGCGCTGCAAGATGGCGCGGCCGTAACCGGCGCGCGGTTGCTCGTCGGACATCGTCAGCGGTCAGGCGATGCGGCGGCCGGCCCGCGGGCTCCCTGTCCGCGCTTAACGCCGCTCGCGGCCTTGCAATACCGCGTGGCGCGCCCGCGTTGCAGGACCCGGAAATATCCCACAAGCCAGCTCTGCTATATTGCCTATTTGTTCTTGATATGTTCATATTTCACCCTTAGGCTTTCAGGGAACTGTTGCGCTAAATCAATTGCTGGTTTGTTCTCAGTCGCGCGTCCGCAAGGGGGAGCAGTCATGGTTCGTCTCCGCGTCCGGGAAGCGGTGCAGACCGCCGCTATCACGCTGAGTTTCCTGTTCCTTTTCGCGGTCGTCGCCTTCGCGCAGACCGATCGCCGCCAGGGCGCGCCCGGCCAGTTCGATTACTACGTCCTCGCGCTGTCCTGGTCGCCGTCCTACTGCGAGGCCTCGCAGGAGCGCTCGCCCGGCCGGTCGCCGGACATGCAGTGCGGCGGACGGCCCTTCGCCTTCGTGGTGCACGGCCTGTGGCCGCAATACGAGCAGGGCTTCCCGTCGTACTGCCGCGTGCCGGCGCCGCGGCTCAACCGCGCCATCGTCGGCAGCGTGCTCGACCTGATGCCGAGCCCGCGGCTGGTGTTCCACGAATGGGACCGTCACGGCACCTGTTCGGGGCTGTCGCCGCACGCCTATTTCGAGACCGTGCGCAAGGCGCGCGCCGTGGTGAAAATTCCGGACGACTATCTCGGACTCGACAAGCCGCTCATGGTGACGCCGGACGACGTCGCCGAGGCTTTCGTCAAAGCCAATCCGGGTCTCAACCGCAGCCACCTGGCGATCGCCTGCGACCGCAAGCGGCTCACCGAAATCCGCGTCTGCATCACGCGCGAATTTTCATTCCGCGACTGCGGCGAGGCGACGCGCCGCGCCTGCCGTCTCGGCAAGATGGCGATGCCGGCGGTGCGCGGCGGCGGCTGAGACGCGGGTGGCGGACGTCTGTTTCTGCGACTGCGTTAAGCCGTGACTAACGTTGAAAGGCCGGGCAGCGGGAATACCCCCGTCATTCCGCGATTCACGCAAGCTTATCGAAAGCAAAATCCGCAATCTTCGGCGCGCGATTGGCGCGGGAGAATGCGCGATGAATCGTATCCAAGAGTATCTGAACTTTTCGATCAGCTTCAGCGGATTCGGTTACATCGGGATGTGGCCCTTGAGCACGCCCGATGAGCGCGGCCGTCTGTTCGGCGCCGACTTTCTCTGCCCTGACGGCGGCTTCGTGCTGCTCGATGCCGTGTGCCGGCTGCCGCATCCGCTGCAGATGTCGCCGGCTCTGCATCTGCTCGGCCTGTTGGCGGCCGCGTACGTCGCGGGGCGGCTGTCACTGCGGGCGTTGCGCGCGCTTGTCCGCGCGCGGCGCCGCAGAAACAAGGCGCTCGACGCCGCCCAGGTGGCGGCGCGGCTTCCCGCCGTCAAGGCCCCGCCGAACGTGCCCGAGCCGCCGCGGCCGTTACCCTCGGTCAGGCCGCGCGCGCAATTCGGCCTGCGCGGTCTCCAGCCATAAAGCGCGCGCCATGGCGCCGCGGTCTGTGGCATAAGCCGCGGGTCAAACACGCTTGCGAGAGACCCGTGAACTATCGCCACGCCTTTCATGCCGGCAGCTTCGCCGACGTGTTCAAGCACGCGGTGCTGTGCCGCATCCTCATGCACCTGCGCGAGAAGCCGGCGGCGTTCCGCGTCATCGACACCCACGCCGGCGCCGGGCTCTACGACCTGACCGGCGACGAGGCCAGCCGCGGCGGCGAATGGCACGACGGCATCGAACGGTTGTTGGCGGCGCCCGTGCCTGAGAAAACCGCGGCGCTGCTGGCGCCCTATCTGGAGACGGTCGGCGCGCTCAACGCGCCCGGCCGGCTGACCGTCTATCCCGGCTCGCCGGCGCTGGTGCGCGCCTGGCTGCGGCCGCAGGACAGACTGATCGCCTGCGAACTGGAGCCGCAGGCGGCCAAGAGTCTTAGCCTTTGTCTGCGGCGCGACACCCGCATCAAATGCCTGGAGATCGACGGCTGGACCGCGCTGGCGGCCTATGTGCCGCCGAAAGAACGGCGCGGGCTGGTGCTGATCGATCCGCCGTTCGAGCAGGACAGCGATTTTGTCAAGCTCGCGCACGGGCTTGCCGCAGCGCACCGTAAATGGGCCACCGGCATCTATGCGCTGTGGTATCCGGTCAAGGGCCGCAGCGAGCCGGATGCGCTTGCCAAGCGGCTGCGTCGCCTCGGCATCGGCAAGATCCTGCGCGCCGAGCTGATCGTATCGCCGTTGAGCGATCCGACGCGCCTCAACGGCTCCGGGCTGATCATCGTCAACCCGCCCTGGCTGCTCGAAAACCAGCTCTCCGTCATGCTGCCGGCGTTGGCTGGTATTTTGGCTCGCCAAGGCAAAGGCAGCTTCACGCTCGACTGGCTCGCCGGCGAGACGCCGTCCGCCCCCTGACGCTTGGGGCTCTTTTGGGCCCTTTCCACAGGGGCACAACTGGTGTGTAGTTCCGTTATTGGCAGTGACGTTCCGCCTCCTGGTGGGGGGCCGGCGGACTTGACTGAGGCCGTTCGCGGCCGACGCTTTCCCCGATTGTGAATGTCCGGCCGAGCCGCCGTGCGTGGGGCCGGCGGCGGAGCAGAGGGGAGAGGAGTTTTCCCGATGGCACAATCAGGTGTCGTGAAGTTCTTCAACGGCGAACGCGGCTACGGCTTCATCAAACCCGACGATGGCGGACGCGACGTGTTCGTCCACATCACGGCGGTGGAGCAGGCCGGACTCAAAGCGCTCGACGAAGGACAGCGGATCAGTTTCGACGTCGAGCCCGACAAAAAAGGCAAAGGCCCGAAGGCGGTGAATCTGGTCATCACCGGTTGATCTCAAGCGCCGGGCGCGCGATAGCTTCGCGTGCCCGGCACCTTCCCACCCCAAGAAACCCCACCGGCGGCGGGCCGTACCGTCCGCGTCAGTCACAGTGAAATATTTGCTCCATGATGATCCTGCGTTCTTCGCCCGCCTCGCCCTTTGTGCGCAAGGTGCGCATCGCCACGCGCTTGCTCGGCCTCGACGGCAAGGTTGAGGAAACGTCCGTCGCGCTCGACGATCCCGCCGACACCATCCGCGTGCAGAATCCGCTCGGCAAGATTCCGGCGCTGATCCTGGAAGACGGCACCTGCTATTACGACTCGCGCGTCATCCTCGAATATCTCGACCACATCGCCGGTGGCGGCCGCATCATCCCGCGCGAGCCGAAGCCGCGCTTCGACGCGCTGCGCATGCAGGCATTGTGCGACGGCATTCTCGATGCCTGCGTGCTGCAGGTCTATGAAGGCCGCTATCGTCCGCCCGAGATGAAGGTCGCAAGCTGGGTCGAGCGTCAGGCCGACAAGGTCGCGCGCGGCTTCGCCGCGCTGGAAGCCGCGCCGCCGGCAATCGCGCCGGGCTGCTTGCCGCACGCCGGACAGATCGCGCTGGCGTGCGCGCTCGGCTATCGAGACCTACGTTTTGGTTCCGATTGGCGCAAGGCGTATCCGTGCCTGCACGCGTGGCACGACGCCTTTGCCGGGCAGGTGCCGGCCTTCGCCGCCACCAGGCCCGCCTGACCGGAACAAAAAGCCCCGGAGCGCTTGCGCCCCAGGGCTTATCGGTTGACGGCTTGTCGTTTGACGGCTTGTCGCTCGATCAGAACCGGTAGTTCAGGCCGGCGCGCACGATGTTGGTGCGGAAGTCGGCGTCCGAGCCGAGCACCGAGCCGCCCGTGCCGAGGTCGACGTAGAGGTATTCGACCTTGGCCGTCCACGGACCGGCGATCGAGGCTTCGACGCCGCCGCCGAGCGTCCAGCCGGTCTTGGTCGTATCCGAACTGCCGACACCGGACACCGTGGTCTTGATGTTGCCGAAGGCCGCGCCGCCGGTGACGTAGGGCATGAAGCGGCCCCAGCCGGCATAGCCGAGGCGGCCGCGGAGGGTGGCGAGCCAGTCGTTGCGGGTTTCGCAGTTGAAGCCGGCGCCGCAACCTGAGCTGCCGCGGATGTTGCTCCAGTCGATGTCGCCTTCGAGACCGAGCACCACCTGGTTCATCTGCCAATTGTAGCCGATCGTGCCGCCGACGAGACCGCCGGACACGTTGAAGTCACCCGAGGCAAACGGCGCCGAGAAGTTCGAACGGCCCCATCCGCCGCCACCGTTGATACCGACATAGAAGCCGGTCCAGTTGTACATCTGAACGGGTTCGACATAAGCCGGCGCCTTGGCTGGCTGCCGCGGCAAATCCGCCGCCGCCGCCGCCGCGACACCGAGAGCAACAAGACCGGCACTCGCGAGCAGAAGCTTTTTCATCACGCGCCTCACTTTAGTTTGTCTTGGTTTGTCCCATTCGTCCGGAACAGACGCTGATGCGTCGTCCCCCGATCGCACCGTCAACGCGCCGCGCCAGCCAACGTTCCGCCACGCTTTCACGAAGGCTGCGCCGTGTGGTGAACAAGTCACGCTTAGTTCCCGTCGGTTCGTCGTTGATCGGCGGCGCGCGCTGCGGACACCCGCGAACCACGCAAAGAAAAAGCCCCGGAACTTTCGTTCCGGGGCCTTCTGATCGGTCGTGCGCTTCGGATTAGAAGCGATAGTTGATACCGCCACGCACCAGGTTGGTGTGGAAGCTGACGTCGGCGCCGCCGGCGCAGGTGTCGCAACGGCCGTTGCCGAGGTCGGCGTAGAGGTACTCGACCTTCGCGGTCCACGGACCGGCGATCGCGACCTCGAGGCCGCCGCCGAGCGTCCAGCCAGCCTTGGTCTGGGTGGTGGAGCCGGCGCCCGACAGATCCGCCTTGATGTCGCCGACAGCGAGACCGCCGGTGATGTAGGGCAGGAAGCGGTCGAACGCGTAGCCGATGCGGCCGCGCGCCGTGCCGAGCCAGTTGTTGCGGGTTTCGCAGGTGCCGGCGCAGACGGCCGCATTGCTGGTGCCGCGGATGTTGCTCCAGTCAATGTCGCCCTCGAGGCCGAACACCAGCTGGTTCATCTGCCAATTGTAACCGACCGTGCCGCCGACGACGCCGCCGGAGATGTTGAAGTCGCTAGTGGTGCCGGCCGGGCCGGACCAGTTCGACTGGCCCCAGCCGCCGCCACCGTTGATACCGACGTACAGACCCGTCCAGTTGTAGGGCATGTAGACGGGCGCCTTCACCGGCATGGCCTGCTGACGGCGCGCGATGTCCGCCGCATTCGCCGCACCCATCATCGACACCATGGCGAGTGCACCGATGCCCGCCAGAACCAAACGCTTCATCACAAACCTCCTAGAACGGGCCCCCGGCCCATTTCGATGGCCGCACAGTATTCGGAATTGGAATTGCGTCTAGTGCGGAAAAGCAACACTGAACAACTAGATGTATGAGGCTATTGTCTTATTTACGACGGGCAATTGCCACGTTCCTGCCTCGATCTGTGCAGCAACGCAGCTTGGAACTTTTTTCTGAATACTTCTTAACTTTAGTCTAATAGGGAACCTTAACGGCTGGTTTCTAAATGAAAACCCCGGGCGTTGGCACCCGGGGTTTTCCGTCTCTCGATTGTTGTTGTTCTCAGAAGTGGTAGTTCACGCCGAGCCGCAGGATGCTGGTCTGCAAGCCGTTGTCGACGCCGGTGATCGAGTAGTGGCGATTGCCGAGGTCCATATAGAGGTATTCGACCTTGGCGGACCAGTTCGGCGTGAAGCCGACCTCCGCGCCGACGCCGAGGGTCCAGCCGAGTTGGGTCTTGGTTTCGCTCAAGGTGCCGGTTTCGCCTTTCACGTCGCCGTAGGCGAGACCGCCGGTGGCGTAGGCCAGGATGTTGTTGAAAGCGTAACCGACGCGGCCGCGCAGGGTGCCGAACCAGGGATTGGAGAACTTATAGGGCGCGAACGTGTCGTCGGCGCCAGAGAACTGAATGTCGGTTTCGCCGCCGAACACGAACTGGCCGCTCTGCCAGTTGTAGCCGCCCTGCAGGCCGCCCTCGATGCCCTTCGGGTTGACGCTGCTGTTGCTGATCTTGCCCCACTGGTAGCCGAGATTGGCGCCGGCATAGAAGCCGGACCAGTTGTAGACGCCGGCCGGCGCGGGGCTCGAATAAAGCGGGGTAGAGCGCGGCAGGTCGGCCGCGGCTGCAACGCCTGCCGTGCTTGCCATCAGGGCTGCGGCGGCGATCGCCCGGATCGAATTCTTCATGACATCCTCCACACTCTATTTCCGCGGCGAACGGCGCGCGGAGTACCGGCCGGTGCCGCTTTTGCCCGCAAGCCTGCGCGGCAATCGGCGAAAGTTCGGCCTTTTCATGGAGGATTTATCGGGCCTTTTAAGTTAAACGGTTATGAATCGCTAAGCATCAGCGATCGTTATCCCTAAAGAACCATTAGTTTTGCAGCATCGTACTGAATCTGTATTTACCACGTCTGCTGAACTTCCATTTACTATGACGGATGACAGCCTCGACCACGAGCGCGTATGAAAGACGGCACGGATTTTTTCAAATGGCGGATGACGGCAGACACGGCGCGCGCGGCGCGGCATTGATCACCGGCGGCGGCCGCCGCATCGGCGCGGCGGTCGCGCGCGAACTGGCGCGCGCGGGCTACGCGGTGCTGCTGCATGCCAACCGCTCGCGCGCCGACGCCGAGGCGCTCGCGGCCGAGATCGTGAAAGCGGGCGGCGCGGCGCGCGTCGTGCTGGCCGATCTTGCCGACGCCGAGGCGGTGCGCAAGCTGGTTCCGGCCGCGGCCGCCTTCGGGCCGCTGACGCTGCTGGTCAACAGCGCATCCGAGTTCGAGCCCGACGAGATCGCGACGCTGACGCGCGACGGCTTCGCGCGCGCCGTCGCCGTCAATCTGGCGGCGCCGCTGTTCCTGTCGCAGGCTTTCGCCGCGCAGGCGCCTGCCGGCTCCGCCATCATCAATGTGCTCGACCAGCGCGTGCTCAAGCCGACGCCGCGCTTCCTCTCCTATACGCTGAGCAAGAGCGCGCTCTACGCGGCCACCACCACGCTGGCGCAGGCCTTGGCGCCGAAGCTGCGCGTCAACGCGGTCGCGCCCGGCCCGACGCTGCCGAGCCCGCGCCAGAGCGCGCAGGAATTCGCCGCGCAGGCGAAAAGCCTGCCGCTGGAGCGGGGCCCGTCGCCCGAGGACATCGCCGCCGCCGTGCTCTATCTGGCGCTGGCGCACAGCGTCACCGGCGTCACGCTGCCGGTCGACGGCGGCCAGCATCTCGCCTGGCGCACCGCCGACAGCGAGATCGCGGAATGAAGGGCCACACCCTATCTGTGGTGGCATGATGAGAGGCTTTGTCATTCCGGGGCGCACGCGTCAGCGTGCGAACCCGGAATCCAGAAGCGAGCACGGACTTTCGATTGGACTGGATTCCGGGTTCGCGCCTGTCGGCGCGCCCCGGAATGACGACTAAGATGAACGGCACGCCCAAAGACATCGATCCGGCCAGCGCCGACCTCCGCGAGGAGGAGGACGAACAGACGCTGCCCGAACTGGAACTGACCGACGCACCGGCCGGCACGCTGGGCGGCGGCCGCGCGGCGATCACGCGCGCCGTCAAGCACGCGCCGTCGGCGCCCGGCGTCTACCGCATGATCGACGGCAAGGGCGACGTGCTCTATGTCGGCAAGGCCAAGAACATCAAGAAGCGGGTGACGTCCTACACGCGCCCGACCGGTCACGACAGCCGCATCACGCGCATGATCGCCGGCACCGTGACGATGGAATTCGTCTCGACCAAGACCGAGACCGAGGCGCTCCTGCTCGAAGCCAACCTGATCAAGCGCCTGCGGCCGCGCTTCAACGTGCTGCTGCGCGACGACAAGTCGTTCCCCTACATCATCATCACGTCGGACCATTGGGCGCCGCAGATCCTCAAGCACCGCGGCGCGCGCACGCGGGCAGGGCATTACTACGGGCCGTTCGCCAATGCCGGCGCGGTCAACCGCACCATCAACGCACTGCAGCGCGCGTTCCTGTTGCGCTCGTGCTCGGACAGCTTCTTCGAGAGCCGCACGCGGCCGTGCCTGCTGTTCCAGATCAAGCGCTGCTCGGCGCCGTGCACCGGCGAGATCGACTTCGCCGGCTATGGCGAACTGGTGCGCGAGGCCAACGCGTTTCTCTCCGGCCGCAGCCAGTCGGTGCAGAAGGAGCTGGCGGGCGCGATGGACAAGGCCTCGAACGCCCTGGATTTCGAGCACGCCGCGATCTACCGCGACCGTCTCGCCGCCTTGTCGGCGATCCAGTCGCATCAGGGCATCAACCCGCGTACCATTGAAGAGGCCGACGTCTTCGCCGTGCATCAGGCCGGCGGCTACACCTGCGTCGAGGTGTTCTTCTTCCGCACGTTCCAGAACTGGGGCAACCGCGCCTATTTCCCGAAGGCCGACCGCGCGCTCAGCGAAGGCGAGGTGCTGTCAGCCTTCATGGCGCAGTTCTACGACGACAAGCCGCCGCCGCGGCTCGCGCTGGTGTCGCACGACTTCGAGGAGCGCGCATTGCTGGCCGAGGCGCTCACCACCAAGGCCGGGCGCAAGGTCGAGGTCAGCGTGCCGCAGCGCGGCGAGCGCAAGGAACTCGTCATGCACGCGCTCGCCAATGCGCGCGAGGCCTTGGCGCGCAAGCTGGCCGACACGTCGTCGCAGCAGAAGCTCTTGAAGGGCCTGACCGAGACCTTCGCCTTGCCGCGCGAGCCGCGCCGCATCGAGGTCTACGACAACAGCCACATCGCCGGCACCAATGCGGTCGGCGCCATGATCGTCGCCGGGCCGGAAGGCTTCCGCAAGAACCAGTACCGCAAGTTCAACATCCGCTCGCAGGACCTCACGCCGGGCGACGACTACGGCATGATGCGCGAGGTCTTGCAGCGCCGCTTCAAGCGGCTGCTGGAAGAGAGCCCGCGAGCCGCGAATGCTGAGCCACCCTCTCCCCTTGTGGGAGAGGGTGGCGAGCCACGAAGCGGCGAGCCGGGTGAGGGGTCTGCGCTCGAATTGGAAGCCGAACCCCTCACCCGCCCTCGCTCGGCTTCGCCTCCGCTCGGGCACCCTCTCCCACAAGGGGAGAGGGGAAGCGCGCACGTGGATAGCGAAGAAGATGAAATCGAATCCCCCTGGCCCGATCTGGTGCTGATCGACGGCGGGCAGGGCCAGCTCAAGGCCGCCACCGACACCCTGGCCGAGATGGGCGTCACCGGCGTGCCGCTGGTGTCGATCGCCAAGGGGCCGGACCGCGACGCCGGCCGCGAGACCTTCTTCATGGCGGGTCGCAACCCGTTCAAGCTGCCGCCGCGCGACCCGCTGCTGTATTTCGTCGAGCGGCTGCGCGACGAGGCCCACCGTTTCGCCGTCGGCTCGCACCGCGCGCGCCGCAAGAAGGACATCCGCGAGGCCGGCCTGCAGGAAATTCCGGGGATCGGTCCCACCCGCAAGCGCGCGCTGCTCCGGCATTTCGGCACCGTGAAAGCCATCGAACGCGCCTCGCTGCCGGACCTGGCCAACGTGCCGGGAATTAATGCGGAGACCGCGCGGAAGATATATGAGTTCTTCCACGAACAAGCGGGGCGGTAAGCGTCCTGGTTCGTCATGGCCGGGCGTGTCCCGGTCATCCACGTCTTCTTTTTTGCAAGGAAGGACGTGGATGCCCGGCATAAAGCCGGGCATGACGGAGGAGAGCACTGCGCTAGGGGATAGGAAACAAGAGCCATGATCATCGCACGGCAAGAAGACGTCACCCCGAAGGTCCTCGACGCTTACAAGAACATCGACGACCCGCGGTTGCGCGAGATCGTCGCCTCGCTGGTCAAGCACCTGCACGCCTTCGCCCGCGACGTGCACCTCACCGAAGAGGAGTTCCAGAAGGGCACCGCGCTCATCGCCAAGATGGGCCAGATGACCAACGCCACGCACAACGAAGTGGTGCTGATGGCGGGCTCGCTCGGCTTCTCCGCGCTGGTCTGTCTGCTCAACAACGGCAACAACGGGCAGACCGAAACGACGGCCAACCTGCTCGGGCCGTTCTGGCGCCTGAACTCGCCCGCTACCCAAAACGGCGGCACCATCATCCGCTCGGCCACGCCGGGCCCGGCGATTTTCGTCAACTGCTGGGTCAAGGACCGAAACGGCAATCCGATCGCCGGCGCCGAGGTCGACGTCTGGCATTCCTCGCCGGAAGGCTTCTACGAACAGCAGGATCCGAAGCAAGCCGACATGAACCTGCGCGGCAAGTTCACCACCGACGCGCAGGGCAAATTCTGGTTCCGCAGCGTGAAGCCGGCCGGTTACCCGATCCCGGTCGATGGGCCGGTCGGCGATCTGCTCAAGGCCGGCAAGCGGCACAATTACCGCCCCGCGCACCTGCACTTCCTCATCTTCAAGCAAGGCTTCAAGACGCTGATCTCGCAGATCTACACGCCGGACGACGACAGACTGGAAACCGACGCGCAGTTCGGCGTGACCAAGGCGCTGATCGGCAATTACGTCCGCCACGACGGACCGGCGCCGGACGTGACCGGCGAATGGTACGCGCTGGATCAGGTTTTCGTGATGGAGCCGGGCGAGGCCAAGCTGCCGAAACCGCCGATTCAGTAAAAGGCGCAACACCGGCGTGGATTGATCGACGGCGGGCGGTTGACCTCGCCGCCGGGGCGGTGTTCCTTTGCCGGCATGAATGCCTTCAGTTCCAGGCGGCTGCCGGCGCGTCCGTTTTCGCTGCCGAACATCCTGACGTATGCCCGCATCGCCGCCGTCCCGGTGGTGGTGGGGCTGCTGTACTGGCAGAGCATTTTCGACGGGCCGCTGTGGCTGCGCTGGGCGGCGCTGTTCATTTTCATCGCCGCCGCCGTGACCGATTTCCTCGACGGCTATTTCGCCCGCGTGTGGGAACAGCAGTCGTCGCTCGGCCGCATGCTCGATCCGATCGCCGATAAGCTGCTGGTGGCGTCGTGCCTGCTGATGCTGGCGGCGGAAGAGACCATCCGCGGCTGGACGCTCCTGGCCGCCGTCGTCATCCTGTGCCGCGAGATCCTGGTGTCGGGCCTGCGCGAGTATCTGGCCGAGTTGCGCGTCGGCGTGCCGGTGACGCGGCTTGCCAAATGGAAGACCACCGCCCAGATGGTCGCCATCGGCTTCCTGATCGCGGGCGAGGCCGGCGACCGCGTCGTGCCGGTGGTGACGCAAATTGGCATCGGGCTGTTGTGGGCCTCGGCGCTGATCACGCTCTATACCGGCTACGACTACATGCGCGCCGGCTTGCGCTACATGATCGATGAATAGGGCGTACGGGTGACAACTATGAAACTGCGCTACTTCGCGTGGGTGCGCGAGCGCATCGGCAAGCCCGAGGAAGACGTCGAGGTGCCGGCCGGCGTCGGCACCGTCGGCGAGTTGGTCGCCTGGCTGTCGACGCGCGGCGAGGAATACGCCTATGCCTTCGAGAACCCGAAGGTGATCCGCGCCGCCATCGACCGCACCCATGTGCGGCCGGACGCCTTGCTCAAGGACGCCGCCGAGATCGCCTTCTTCCCGCCGATGACGGGCGGATGATTTCTCCGTCATTCCGGGGCCGTCCCGGAATGACGAGAGTGAAAATCTGCACTACATTAGCGCCATGACCGTCCCGGCCACCGTGCGCATCCAGCGCGAGCCATTCGACGTCGCCGCCGAGGCGCGCGCGCTGACGCGCGGCCGCGACGACGCCGGCGCGGTGGTGACCTTTACCGGCATCTGCCGCGGCGCCGAAGGCGGCGAGCCGATCGCGGCGCTGACGCTCGAGCATTACCCCGGCATGGCGGAGGCCGAGATCGAACGGCATGTGGCCGAGGCGACCGGACGCTGGCCGCTGATCGGCGTCACCGTCATTCACCGCTACGGCCGCATCGTGCCGGGCGAGGACATCGTGATGGTGGTCACGGTGTCGTCGCACCGCGAGGCGGCGTTCGCGGCGGCGGAGTTCCTGATGGACTACCTCAAGACGCGCGCGCCGTTCTGGAAGCAGGTCGAGAAGGCCGGCGCGAAAAGCTGGGTCGAGGCCAAGGCGGTCGACGACGCCGCGGCGAGCCGCTGGACCGAGCCCGGGCCGGGGCGCGACGCGGCCGAGTGAAACAAGGACGTGGACATGCGCCGGGGGGCACCATTGGTTCCGATCGTGATCGCGGCCCTCGCTGCCGTCGCGCTCGGCCTGAGCGAGGCGCCGGCGGCGCAGGTCGCTTACTTCGACGTGACGCGCGGCGCGCATCCGCACGACGTCGCCCCCGCGCCCGACGGCACGGTCTGGTACACCGCCCAGCACCAAGGCGCGCTCGGCGTGGTCGATCCGAAGACGCGCAAGGTGACGCAGATCTCGTTGGGGCAGGGCGCGTCGCCGCACGGCGTCATCATCGGGCCCGACCGCGCCGCCTGGGTGACCGACAGCGGACTGAACGCCATCGCGCGCGTCGATTCCGAAACCAAGGCCGTGAAGCTCTATCCGCTGCCGGCGGAGTTTCCGTCGGCCAATCTCAACACCGCGACCTTCGACCGTAAAGGCATCCTCTGGTTCACCGGCCAGAGTGGCGTGTACGGCCGCGTCGATCCGGC
>CAYJPU010000056.1:8613-15382 GCA_964372105.1 uncultured Undibacter sp. | reverse complement strand
AGTTCGTGACCGGCTTCGTGCTGGCCATGCGCTATTTCTTCAAGCCCAAGGCGACCATCAACTATCCGTTCGAGAAGAATCCGATCTCGCCGCGCTTCCGCGGTGAGCACGTGCTGCGCCGTTATCCGAACGGCGAAGAGCGCTGCATCGCCTGCAAGCTGTGCGAAGCGATCTGCCCGGCGCAGGCCATCACCATCGAGGCCGGCCCGCGCCGCAACGACGGCACGCGGCGCACCACGCGCTACGACATCGACATGGTGAAGTGCATCTATTGCGGCCTGTGCCAGGAAGCCTGCCCGGTCGACGCCATCGTCGAGGGCCCGAACTTCGAATTCGCCACCGAGACGCGCGAGGAGCTCTACTACGACAAGGAGCGCCTGCTCGCGAACGGCGATCGCTGGGAGCGCGAGATCGCCAAAAACATCGCGCTCGACGCGCCATACAGGTGAGATGAGATGAAGCGCGGCCTCCAACACTGGTCATTCCGGGGCGCGAGCGAAGCTCGCGAACCCGGAATCCATAACCACCGCACTGGATTATGGATTCCGGCTCTCGCCGCTGCGCGGCTCGGCCGGAATGACGGAGAAAGTACCTGCCAATGATCGCCGCGCTGTTCTTCTATCTTTTCGCCGGGGTCTGCGTCGCCTGCGCCTTCATGGTGATATCGGCGCGCAACCCGGTGCATTCGGTGCTCTACCTCATTTTGGCCTTCGTCAACGCCTCCGGGCTGTTCGTGCTGATGGGCGCCGAGTTCCTCGCCATGATCTTGATCGTGGTCTATGTCGGCGCCGTCGCCGTGCTGTTCTTGTTCGTCGTCATGATGCTCGACGTCGACTTCGCCTCGCTCAAGCAGGGCGTGCTGCAGTACCTGCCGGTCGGCATGCTGATCGGCGGCATCTTCCTCGCCGAACTCTTGATGGTCGTCGGCTCCTGGGTTGTCGGCCCCGGCGTGCCGGGCGCGATCACGGCGCCGATCCCGGCCACCATGCCGAACACCGAGGCGCTCGGCCTGGTGCTGTACACCCGCTACGTCTACTTCTTCGAAGCCGCCGGCATGATCCTGCTGGTCGCCATGGTCGGCGCTATCGTGCTGACGCTGCGCCACAAGGTGCGCGTCCGCCGCCAGGACATCCCGACCCAGAACGCGCGCACGCCGGCGATGGCGATCGAGGTGGTCAAGGTCAAGACCGGGCAAGGTCTTGGCAGTAATGGGCTGGGGAGCAACACATGACCATCGGCCTCGGCCATTATCTCAGCGTTGCCGCCATCCTGTTCACGCTCGGGATATTCGGCATCTTTTTGAACCGCAAGAACGTCATCGTCATCCTGATGTCGATCGAACTGATCCTGCTCGCGGTCAACATCAACCTGGTGGCGTTCTCGACCCATCTCGGCGACATCGTCGGCCAGGTGTTCGCGCTGTTCGTGCTCACCGTCGCCGCGGCGGAAGCGGCGATCGGGCTCGCCATCCTCGTGGTCTTCTTCCGCAACCGCGGTTCGATCGCGGTCGACGATATCAATCTGATGAAGGGCTGAGACGTGAATTTGATCTTGGTGCAAAGAAAGATCGTCATGGCCGGGCATAGCCCGTCGAAGACGGGCGTGAACGCCCTAATGTCCCCGGCCATCCACGCCTTTCTTTTTGTTGCCAAGACGTGGATGCCCGGCACAAGGCCGGGCATGACGGATTCGGGAACGTAGTCGGATGTATCAAGCCATCGTCTTCCTGCCCCTGTTAGGGGCCATCCTGGCCGGCCTGATCGCGCTCGCCGGCGCGCGCGCGCGTTTCCCTGGGCAGGGGCCGTTGCCGGACGATGACAGCCACGCCGTTGATCATGCCGCGCATGACAGCCACGGCCACGCGGCGCACGGCCATGACGATCACGGCCATGGGCCCGTTGAGCCGGCCGCGACCGGTTCGCGCACGGCCGAGCTGATCACCACCACGCTCCTGATGATCTCGATGATCCTGTCCTGGATCGCGCTGGTGCAGGTCGGCTTCGGCGGCCACGACGTGCGGGTGCCGCTGTTCACCTGGATCGCCTCGGGCGACCTGAAGATCGACTGGTCGCTGCGCATCGACACGCTCACCGCCGTGATGCTGGTGGTGGTCAACACCGTGTCGGCCTTCGTGCACATGTATTCGATCGGCTACATGAACGAGGAGCCGTACCGCCCGCGCTTCTTTGCGTACCTGTCGCTGTTCACCTTCGCCATGCTGATGCTGGTGACCGCCGACAACCTCGTCCAACTGTTCTTCGGCTGGGAGGGGGTGGGTCTGGCGAGCTACCTGCTGATCGGCTTCTGGTATCACAAGCCTGAAGCGAACGCCGCCGCCATCAAGGCCTTCGTGGTCAACCGCGTCGGCGACTTCGGCTTCGCGCTCGGCATCTTTGCGATCTTCATGCTGACCGGCGCGGTCGATCTCGACACCATCTTCGCGCAGGCGCCGTCGCTCACCGGCAAAACCATCCTGTTCTTCGGCTGGCACATCGACGCGCTGACGCTGATCTGCCTGATGCTGTTCATGGGCGCCATGGGCAAGTCGGCGCAGTTCGGCCTGCACACCTGGTTGCCGGACGCCATGGAAGGCCCGACGCCGGTGTCCGCGCTGATCCACGCCGCCACCATGGTGACCGCGGGCGTGTTCATGGTGGCGCGCCTGTCGCCGCTGTTCGAGCTCGCGCCCAACGCCCAGGCCTTCGTCACCTTCATCGGCGCCACCACCGCGATCTTCGCGGCCACCATCGGCCTGGTGCAGAACGACATCAAGCGCATCGTCGCGTACTCGACCTGCTCGCAGCTCGGCTACATGTTCGTCGCCATGGGCTGCGGCGCCTATTCGGTCGGCATGTACCACCTGTTCACGCACGCCTTCTTCAAGGCGCTGTTGTTCCTTGGCTCGGGCTCGGTGATCCACGCCATGCACCACGAGCAGGACATCCGGAACATGGGTGGCCTGAAGGACCGCATCCCGTACACCTACACGGTGATGCTCGTCGGCACGCTGGCGCTGACCGGCTTCCCGCTGACCGCCGGCTATTTCTCAAAGGACGCCATCATCGAGGCTGCCTTCGTCGGCAAGAACCCGATGGCGCTCTACGCCTTCGTCTGCGTGGTGGCGGCGGCGCTTTTGACGTCGTTCTATTCCTGGCGCCTGATATACAAGACCTTCCACGGC
Source organism: uncultured Undibacter sp. (assembly GCA_964372105.1). Lineage (GTDB taxonomy): Bacteria > Pseudomonadota > Alphaproteobacteria > Rhizobiales > Xanthobacteraceae > Pseudolabrys. The sequence goes on along the minus strand of CAYJPU010000056.1, from coordinate 12,201 downwards.
GAGCCGCACGACCGCAAGCACTGGAAGGACGCGCACGAAAGCCCGATGGTGATGCTGATTCCGCTCGGCTTTCTCGCCGTCGGCTCGATCGCCGCGGGTTATCCTTTCAAGGAGATCTTCGCCGGCCATGGGGTCGAACATTTCTTCCGCGCGTCCTTGACCTTCGCCAAGGGCAACACGGTGCTGGAAGACATCCACCACATTCCGCTGACGATCGCGACGCTGCCGACGGTGATGATGGCGCTAGGCTGGGGGTTGGCCGCGTACTTCTACCTGCGCCGGCCCGATATTCCGGTCGAGCTCGCGCGCCAGCACGAGCCGCTCTACAAGTTCCTGCTCAACAAGTGGTACTTCGACGAGCTGTACGAGGCGATCTTCGTGCGGCCGGCGAAGTGGCTCGGCCGCGCGCTCTGGAAGGGCGGCGACGGCTGGCTGATCGACGGCTTCGGCCCGGACGGCGTGTCGGCCCGCGTGCTCGACGTCACCCGCAACGTCGTGCGGCTGCAGACCGGCTACCTCTATCACTACGCCTTCGCTATGCTGATCGGCGCGGCGCTCTTCATCACCTGGTTCATGTTCGCGGTGCATTGAACGGACGGATGCGACTGGTATGACCTTGAATTGGCCGATCCTCTCCGTCACCACCTTCCTGCCGCTGCTCGGCGCAGCGCTCATCATGCTGCTCGTGCGCGGCAATGAGGGGTTGGCCAAGGGCACCGCGCGCTGGGTCGCGTTGTGGACGACGCTCGTCACCTTCGGCGTGTCATTGCTGATGGTGTGGCGTTTCGACGCCACCACGGCCGAGTTCCAGTTCGTCGAGAAGCACGACTGGCTGCTCGGCGTCGCCACCTACCACATGGGCGTGGACGGCATTTCACTGCCCTTCGTCATTCTCACCACCGCGCTGATGCCGCTCTGTATCCTCGCGAGCTGGGTCTCGATCCAGAAGCGCGTCAAGGAGTACATGATCGCCTTCCTGGTGCTCGAGACGTTGATGGTCGGCACCTTCTCGGCGCTCGACTTGGTGCTGTTCTACCTGTTCTTCGAAGGCGGCCTGATCCCGATGTTCCTGATCATCGGCGTCTGGGGCGGCCCGCGCCGGGTCTACGCCAGCTTCAAGTTCTTCCTCTATACGCTCTTGGGCTCGGTGCTGATGCTGCTCGCCATCATGGCGATGTACTGGCAGGCGGGGACTACCGACATCGCGACGTTGCTCAAGCACGGTTTCCCGCTCGGGCTGCAGCAATGGGCCTGGTTCGCGTTCTTCGCCTCGTTCGCAGTCAAGATGCCGATGTGGCCGGTGCACACCTGGCTGCCGGACGCCCACGTCGAGGCACCGACCGCGGGCTCGGTCATCCTCGCCGCCATCATGCTGAAGATGGGCGGCTACGGCTTCCTGCGGTTCTCGTTGCCGATGTTCCCGGAAGCGAGCCACATGTTCGCGCCGCTGGTGTTCACGCTCTCGGTCGTCGCCATCGTCTACACCTCGTTGGTGGCGCTGATGCAGGAGGACGTGAAGAAGCTGATCGCTTACTCGTCCGTGGCGCACATGGGCTTCGTCACCATGGGCATCTTCGCCGCGACCACCGAGGGCGTCTCCGGCGGCATCTTCCAGATGATCTCGCACGGCATCGTCTCGGGCGCGCTGTTCCTCTGCGTCGGCGTAGTCTACGACCGGCTGCACACGCGCGAGATCGCCGCCTATGGCGGGCTGGTCAACCGCATGCCGGTCTACGCCTTCATCTTCATGGTGTTCACGATGGCCAATGTCGGCCTGCCGGGCACATCGGGCTTCGTCGGCGAGTTCCTGGCGCTGATCGGCACCTTCAAAGCCAACGTGCAGGTCGCGACCATCGCCACGTTCGGCGTCATCCTGTCGGCCGGCTACGCGCTGTGGCTCTACCGCAAGATGATCTTCGGCACGGTCAAGCCGGGCCTCGAGGGCATCAAGGACGTCGGCTGGCGCGAGGCGGTGATCTTTACGCCGCTGGTGGTGCTGACCATCCTGTTCGGCGTCGCGCCGAAGCCGGTGCTGGACATGTCGGCGGCTTCGGTGGCGAACCTGCTGCAGGGCTACAACAAGGCGATCGCCGTCAAGAAGACGGCGGAGGTGCTGCCGTCCCAAAACACGACCGTGGGCATCGCGCGATGAACGAGTTGACCAACATCAACGCCCTGATGCCGGTGCTGCCGGAAATCCTGCTCGCCTGCGGCGCGATGGTGATGCTGATGTTCGGCGCTTTCGCCGGCGAGCGCAGCGGCAGTTTCGTCAACGGCCTGTGCATCCTTTTGCTCATCGCGGTCGGCGCCGTGGTCGTCTGGCTGCCGGGCGGCAAGACCACTTTGTTCGGCGGCAGCTTCGTCGTCGATGACTACGCGCGCTTCCTGAAGCTCCTGACGCTGGTCGGTTCGGCCGGCGCGCTGATCCTGTCGCTCGACTATCTGACGCGCGAGAAGCTGCAGAAGTTCGAATACGGCGCGCTGTTCCTGCTGTCGACGCTCGGCATGATGATGCTGATCTCGGCCGGCGACCTGATCGCGCTCTATCTCGGCCTCGAACTGATGAGCCTCGCGCTCTACGTGGTCGCGTCCTACAACCGCGACAACGTCAAGTCGACCGAAGCGGGCCTCAAGTACTTCGTGCTCGGCGCGCTGTCGTCCGGCATGCTGCTGTACGGCGCCTCGCTGGTGTACGGCTTCACCGGCACGGTGAGCTTCACCGGCATCGCCAAGGCGACCGCCAACGGCGCCAGCGTCGGCCTGGTGTTCGGCCTGGTGTTCCTGTTCGTCGGCTTCTGTTTCAAGATTTCGGCGGTGCCGTTCCACATGTGGACGCCCGACGTTTACGAGGGCTCGCCGTCGCCGGTCACGGCGTTCTTTGCCTCGGCGCCCAAGGTCGCCGGCATCGCCATCTTCGTGCGCGCCGCGGTGACGGCATTCCCCGGCATCGCCCATGAATGGCAGCAGATCGTCGTGTTCGTGTCGATCGCCTCGATGGTGTTAGGGGCCTTTGCCGCCATCGGCCAGCGCAACATCAAGCGCCTGCTGGCCTACTCGTCGATCGGCCACATGGGTTTTGCGCTGGTCGGCCTCGCCGCCGGCACCGCCGAAGGCGTGCAGGGTGTCCTGATCTATATGTCGATCTACGTGGCGATGACGCTAGGCACTTTCGCCGTGGTGATCAGCATGCGCCGTGACGGCCAACTGGTCGAGAACATCAGCGATCTTGCCGGGCTTTCGCGCACGCATCCGACCATGGCGTTCTTCCTGGGCGTGCTGTTGTTCTCGCTCGCCGGCGTTCCGCCGCTCGCCGGCTTCTTCGCCAAGTATTACGTGTTCCTTGCGGCCATCAAGGCCGGGCTCTTTACGCTTGCCGTGATCGGCGTGCTCGCCAGTGTCGTGGGCGCCTATTACTACCTGCTGATCGTCAAGATCATGTATTTCGACGAGCCGGCGAAGGGCTTCGAGCGCATGCCGATGCTGCTGCGGCTGATGCTCGGCGTCTCTGGCCTGGCCAACCTGCTGTTCTTCGTCTATCCGGCGCCGCTGTTGGGCGCGGCGACGGCGGCGGCGAAGTCGTTGTTCTGA
>CAYJPU010000056.1:0-8513 GCA_964372105.1 uncultured Undibacter sp. | reverse complement strand
TGATGGCGCGTGGGCAACAAGAATTGGTTTTCGCGCCGCTGGGCGGCGTCGGCGAGATCGGCATGAACCTGTCGGTCTACGGCCTTGGACCGGAAGGGCGGCGGCAATGGCTGGCGGTCGATCTCGGCGTCTCGTTCGCGGCCGAGGAGCATCTGCCGGGCGTCGACCTGATCCTGCCCGACATCAAGTATCTCGTGGAGCAGCGCAAGAGCCTCGCCGGCCTGGTCATCACGCACGCGCACGAGGACCATTTCGGCGCGCTCCTGGAGCTGTGGCCGACGCTGAAGGTGCCGGTCTACGCCACGCCGTTCACCGCCGCGCTGATCGACGCCAAGCGCCGCAGCGAGCCGGGCGCGCCGGAGATCCCGGTGACGATCATCCCGGTCGGCGGCCGCTTCACCGCCGGTCCGTTCGACGTCGAGCTTGTCACCATGGCGCATTCGATCCCGGAGGCGAACGCGCTGATCATCCGCACGCCCTGCGGCAACGTCCTGCACACCGGCGACTGGAAGATCGATCCGACGCCGATCCTCAACGACCCGACCGACGAGAAGAAGCTGCGCGCCTTCGGCGAGGAGGGCTGCCTGGCGCTCATCGGCGACTCGACCAACGCCATCCGCGAGGGCCGCTCGCCGTCGGAAGCGGACGTCCGTAAGACGCTCACCGAGCTGATCCAGAACGCGCGCGGCCGCGTGGCGGTCACCACCTTCGCCTCCAACGTGGCGCGGCTGCGCGCCGTGGCGGAAGCGGCCCGCGCCTGCGACCGCGAAGTGGTCGTGGTCGGCCGCGCCATGGAGCGCGTCGGCCTGATCGCGCGCGAACTCGGCTATTTCGACGGCATCCCGCCTTTTCGTCCGATGGACGCCTACGGCTATCTGCTGCCCAACAAGGTGGTGGCACTGTGCACCGGCAGCCAGGGCGAGCCGCGCGCCGCGCTCGCGCGCATCGCCAGCGACCAGCATCCCGAAGTCACGCTGTCGCGCGGCGACACCGTGATTTATTCGGCCCGCACCATTCCCGGCAACGAAAAGGCGGTCGGCGGCGTCATCAACGGGCTGATCAACCAGGGCATCGAGGTCATCACCGACCGGACCCATCTGGTGCATGTGTCGGGCCATCCGCGCCGCGCCGAGGTCGCCGAGTTGATCGGCTGGGTCAAGCCGCAGATCCTCATTCCGGTGCACGGCGAGGCCTTGCACCTGAGCGAGCACGCCAAGCTCGCGCGCCAATGCGGCGTGCCAACCGTGCTTCAGTGCCGCAACGGCGACCTGATGCGGCTTTCGCCCGATCCGCGGCTGATCGACGAGGTGCCGTCAGGGCGCATCTACAAGGACGGCTGGCTGCTGGTCGACGCGCAGTCGCGCACCGTCGCCGACCGCAAGCGCTTGAGCTTTGCCGGCAGCGTGTCGGTCGCGCTGGCGCTCACCGAAAAGGGCGAGATGGTCGATGACCCGTCGGTCGACCTGCTCGGCGTGCCGGAGCGCGACCGCGAGGGCGGCCTGCTGCTCGAGGCGGTGTTCGACGCGGTGATAGCGACCTTCGACAACCTGCCGCGCGCCAAGCGCCGCGATCCCGATACCGTGGCGGAAGCGGTGCGCCGCGCCGTGCGCGCCGCCGTCAACGAGCGCTGGGGCAAGAAGCCGATGTGCTACGTGCACGTCTTGGCGGTATGACCTATTGCGTCATTCCGGGCCCACGCCTTCGGCGTGTCCCGGAATGACGAAAAGATCGGTGGCGGCTATCATCGGTTTGCTGGAGAGGTGAGGGAAAAATGATCGGTCGTCTCAATCACGTTGCTATCGCCGTGCGCGACATCGCCAAGGCCTCGGGGGTCTATCGCGACACCTTGGGTGCCGAGGTCTCGGCCAAGGTGCCGCAGCCCGACCACGGCGTGTCGACCGTGTTTATCACGCTGCCCAACACCAAGATCGAACTCTTGGAGCCGCTCGGCGAGGGCTCGCCGATCAGCAAGTTCCTCGAGAAGAACCCGGACGGCGGCATCCACCACGTCTGCTACGAGGTCGACGACATCCGCGCCGCGCGCGACACCTTGAAGCGCCAAGGCGCGCGCGTGCTCGGCGACGGCGAGCCCAGGATCGGCGCGCACGGCAAGCCGGTGCTGTTCCTGCACCCGAAAGATTTCTGCGGCACGCTGGTCGAGCTGGAACAGGCCTAATCCATTATGGCGATCACCACCGTCCTCGCGATCTATTTCATCATCTGGTGGGTGGTGCTGTTCGCCGTCTTGCCGTGGGGCGTGCGCAGCCAGCATGAGGCGGGCGAGGTCGTGCCCGGCAGCGATCCGGGCGCGCCGGCGGTTCATCTCCTGTGGCGCAAGGTGATCTGGACGACGGCGATCGCCAGCGTGATCTTCGGGGTCATGTACGTCGTCTACACGAACGATCTCATCCCGTTCGACTGGCTGGCGGCGGTCTCGCGTCCGCCGCGCACGTAACGAACATGCTCGCTTGGCGTCGATCCCAAAAAAAAGAGCAGGGCATTTAGCCCTGCTCGTCACGTTAGCGTCCTTAATCCCCGATTCTTGTTGCGTTTGAGATCGAGGCGGCAGCGGGTTTATCGCGCCAAGGACTTGCTTCCCTCCCAAGACTTGGACCGCACGTTGGAGCCGGTCTTGTCAGCTGAGCCGGAATTTCCACGCACACGGACAGGCGGCAAGCTAGCCGAACCCAATCGGCCTGTCACCAGAATTAACGCTTCAGCGTGCGACGACAAGCGGTGCGTCCAGCACAATGACGGAATCTGTTGCCGGCGTGACGTCGCCCGCACAGTCCAAATTCCATCCTGTGAAAATTAAGTCACGGCTGCGTGCCAGCGGCCGCCGGTCTGGCGCTCGGCGGCGCGCTCGACGGGCGTCGCGTTTGGCCCGGGCGGGAGCGAACGCGAGCCGCACGTTCTGAGGGAGGCAACCGGTGACGTGCTCACGCTCAGCGCGCATAGTTGCGTCTGCAACCTCTCGCGCGGCCGGATTGCGCCGTCGTGCTGGGGCGCGCCGCCGTGGGGGCAGCGTCCGGAACGCCGCCACTCGGACACGGCGGTTAACCCGCGGTTTACGTTTTGGCCACTATGGTAAACGCAACCTGAAGACGCCGGCTGCGCCGGGTTGGAGCGTCATTCAGGCGCAGGACGGGGAGCACGCTTCGTATGTGCGGATTCGCGGTGGCCATCGATTGGCCGGAAGCCGAAAGCGTCGTCGCGCGACTGATCCAGGGCATCCTCCACCGCGGCGACGTCAGCGATCCGATCCTGGCGCCGAGCGCGACGGTCGCGATGGGCACGCGCCGCCTGCGCATCGTCGATGCCGCGCACGGCACCCAGCCGCAGCTTTCGTTCAACACGCGGCTGGCGATCTCGTTCAACGGCGAAATCTATAACCACGTCGCGCTGCGGCAGGAGTTGGAAGGCTGCGGCATCGTGTTCCGCACCCATTCCGACACCGAGGTTCTGGCCAACGCGCTGCAGGTGTGGGGCTATCACGCGCTCAAGCGCATCGTCGGCATGTACGCCTTCGTCGCCGTCGATCTGGTAAGCGGCGAGTTCCTGGCGGCGCGCGATCCGTTCGGCGTCAAGCCGCTGTACGTCATCCAGTCGAAGACCGGGTTCCTGTTCTGCTCGGAGATGAAGCCGCTACTCGACACGGTCGAGACCGGCGACGTCATGCTGCTGCCGCCCGGTTACGCGCTGGCGCGCAACACTTGCGTGCGGTTCCGCTCGCCGGTCTATCCGCGAGTGGATGCGGCGGTGGCGCATGCGCCCAAGACGCTCGACCGGATTTTGTCGGACGCGGTGCAGAGCCGTCTGCCGCCCGGCCTGCCGGTCGCGACGCTGTTCAGCGGCGGCATCGACTCGACCTTGATCGCGCATTACACGCGGCAGTTCCGGCCCGAGGCGCCTGGCTATTTCGTCGGCGGCGTCGCGGCGCCGGACTTCCGTTATGCCGCCGACTACGCGGCCATGACCGGCTACGACCTGCGGATCGTGCCGTTCGATCCCGAGAGCGACGCCGTGTTCGCGCAGATCGACGACGTGGTCGCCGTCAGTGAATCGTTCGAGCCCAATCTCATCCGCGGCGCGGTCTGCTCGCTGATGGCGGCCGAGCGCATGCACGATGACGGCTTCCGCGTCGCGCTGTGCGGCGAGGGCGCCGACGAACTGTTCTGCGGCTACCCGCCGCTCGAGGTCGCCTTCAGCGAAGGCAGCGACGACGCCCGCCCGATGCGCGACGAATGCCTCGACCTGATGCACCGCGTCAGCCTGCAGCGTGTCGACCGCTGCACCATGCGCCACCAGGTCGAAACCCGCGAGCCGTTTCTCGATCCCACCGTCGTCAACTACGCGCTCGGCCTCGACGCCGGCGCGCTGGTGCGCGACCTCAAGGGCCTGCCGACCGGCAAGATGCCGCTGCGCGACCTCTACGACCTTCATTCCGACGCGCTGCCGACCTCGATCCGCGACCGCACCAAGGTGCCGTTCGGCGAGGGCGCCGGCCTCGACGTCAGCCCGCAGGATTCCGGCTGGAAGCGGCGCTTCGAGGCGGCCATCTCGGACCGCGACTTCGCCGACGGCCGTAAGCAGTTCGCGGCCTTCAACGTCCAGTCCAAGGAAGAGCTCTATTACCTGCGCAAGCTGGCGCAGGCGATGGACGTGACCCGCGTGCCGCACCTGCGCGACCGCGCCTGGATCAGCTTCTCGATCGCCCGGCACGCCGAGAAGCTCAAGCGCTACGCCCACGTCAGCCTCTGACCCGTCATTCCGGGGCGCGGCCGGCAGGCCGCGAGCCCGGAATCCATCCCCCAACGCTGCGGCGTATGGATTCCGGGCCCGCTCGCTACGCTCGCGTCCCGGAATGACGGCTAAAAGCGGGGCCTTGTCTTTTCGCGCACGATCCGCTTTGTCTGGCCCGTCCTGACCTCGAATCCGACGGATACCATGCGCCTTTCCCGCTATTTCCTGCCCATCCTGCGCGAAACGCCCAAAGAGGCCGAGATCGTCTCGCACCGGCTGATGCTGCGCGCCGGCATGCTGCGCCAGGAGGCCGCCGGTATTTACGCCTTCCTGCCGCTCGGCTTCCGGGTGCTGCAGAAGATCAACGCCATCGTGCGCGAGGAGCAGAACCGGTCCGGCGCCATTGAACTGCTGATGCCGACCATCCAGTCGGCCGATCTGTGGCGGGAGAGCGGGCGCTACGAGGCCTACGGCAAGGAGATGCTGCGCATCGAGGACCGCCACAAGCGCGAGATGCTGTACGGGCCGACCAACGAGGAAATGATCACGGAGATCTTCCGCGCCTATGTGCGCTCGTACAAAGATCTGCCGCTCAACCTCTATCACATCCAGTGGAAGTTCCGCGACGAGGTGCGCCCGCGCTTCGGCCTGATGCGCGGCCGCGAATTCCTGATGAAGGACGCCTATTCGTTCGACATCGACCAGGCCGGCGCGACGCATTCCTACAACAAGATGTTCGTGGCCTACCTGCGCACCTTCGCGCGGCTCGGCCTCAAGTCGATCCCGATGCGCGCCGAGTCCGGCCCGATCGGCGGCAACCTCAGCCACGAGTTCATCATCCTGGCGCAGACCGGCGAGTCGGAAGTGTTCTGCCACAAGGACTACCTCGACATGGCGGTGCCGGGTGCCGACGTGAATTTCGACGACCGCGCCGGCTTGCAGGGGATCGTCGACAAGTGGACGGCAAACTACGCCGCAACCTCAGAGATGCACGACGCAGAAGCCTTCGCCAAGGTGCCGGCCGCAAGCCAGGTGTCCGCGCGCGGCATCGAGGTCGGCCACATCTTCTATTTCGGCACCAAATACTCCGAGCCGATGAAGGCCGTGGTCGCGACCGGCGACGGCACCGACATTCCGGTGCACATGGGCTCCTACGGCATCGGCCCGAGTCGGCTGGTGGCCGCCATCATCGAGGCCTCGCATGACGAGGCCGGCATCATCTGGCCGGAGGCGGTCGCGCCCTACAAGGTGGCGATCCTCAACCTGAAGCAGGGCGACGCCGCGACCGACGGCGCCTGCGAGCAGCTCTACCGCGACCTGTCGGGCAAGGGCGTCGAGACGCTCTACAACGACCTCGACGAGCGGGCGGGGGCCAAGTTCGCCGCCACCGACCTGATCGGCGTGCCCTATCAGGTCATGGTCGGCCCGCGCGGCCTGGCCGAAGGCAAGGTTGAGGTCAAAAAGCGCGCCGACGGCACGCGCGAGCTAATGACACCGGCGGCGGCGCTGGATCTGTTGTCGAAGTAATTTGTCATTCCGGGGCGTCCGCTGAAGCCCGCAGGGCGCAAGCGGACGAACCCGGAATCCATACTCCCGGTGCGGAATATGGATTCCGGGCCCGGCGCCATAGCGCGTCGAAGACGCGCGTGAACGCGCTTATGGCGCCGTCCCGGAATGACAGCGCGCAAAAAACCTGTGTGCGGCCAAGCACTTTCACCAAACGACGGGCACGAAAGCGCCCGAATCGTGTGAAAATTCGAAGTTCGGGAACCAATAAACAATGACCGAACCCAACGGGACGCGGCCCTTTTCCCCGTTCGAATGGATGCTGTCGCTGCGGTACCTTCGGGCGCGGCGCAAGGAGGGATTCATCTCGGTCATCGCCGGGTTCTCCTTCCTCGGCATCATGCTGGGCGTCGCCACCCTCATCATCGTGATGGCGGTGATGAACGGCTTCCGCAAGGAGCTGCTGGACAAGATCCTCGGTCTGAACGGTCATCTGCTGATCCAGCCGCTGGAAAAGCCGCTGACCGACTGGGACGAGGTCGCGGCTCGTATCGCCGGCGTCAAAGGCATCCGGCTGGCGGCGCCGATCGTCGAGGGCCAGGCACTGGCGTCCTCGCCGTTCAATGCCGGCGGCGTGCTGATCCGCGGCATCAGGCTGATGGACCTGGAGAAGCTGCCGTCCGTCATCAACAACATCAGGCAGGGCTCGCTTGGCGGTTTCGACGACGGGCAGGGCGTCGCCATCGGCCGCCGGCTCGCCGACCAGCTCTCGCTGCGCTCCGGCGACAACATCACACTGGTGGCGCCGCGCGGCGCGGTGACGCCGATGGGCACCACGCCGCGCATCAAGGTCTACAAGATCGCCGCGGTGTTCGAGATCGGCATGTCGGAATACGACAGCGCCATGGTGTTCATGCCGCTGAAGGAGGCGCAGGCCTATTTCAACCGCGCCGGCGACGTCACCGCCATCGAGGTCTATACCGACAACCCCGACAAGGTGGCCGCCTATCGCAAGGTCGTGCAGGAGGCCGCCAACCGGCCAATCTTCATGATCGACTGGCGCCAGCGCAACGCCACGTTCTTCAACGCGCTGCAGGTCGAGCGCAACGTGATGTTCCTGATCCTGACCCTGATCGTGCTGGTGGCCGCGCTCAACATCGTGTCCGGCCTGATCATGCTGGTGAAGGACAAAGGCCAAGACATCGCGATATTGCGCACCATGGGCGCGACGCAAGGCGCGATCATGCGGGTGTTCCTGATCACCGGCGCCTCGATCGGCGTGGTCGGCACCATCATGGGCTTCCTGATGGGCCTGTTGGTGTGCTCGAACATCGAGAGCATCCGCCAGTTCATGTCGTGGATGACCAACACCGAACTGTTCTCGCCCGAGCTGTACTTCCTGTCGCGGCTGCCGGCCGAGATCGACACCGGCGAGACCAGCGCCGTGGTGGTGATGGCGCTGGTGCTGTCGTTCCTGGCGACGCTCTATCCGTCCTGGCGCGCGGCGCGCCTCGATCCGGTGGAGGCGCTGCGCTATGAGTGACACCGTGACCGCCGCCGGCGCCGACACCGCGCCGGACGAGGACATCCCGGTCCTCTTTCTGCACGACGTCGAGCGGCAGTACCGGCAGGGCGACGCCACGCTGCACATCCTCAACGGCGCGGAGCTGGCGATCTGGCCCGGGCAGTCGGTGGCGCTGGTGGCGCCGTCGGGCGCCGGCAAGTCGACGCTTCTGCACATCGCCGGGCTGCTGGAGCATCCCGATCACGGCGAGGTCTATATCGACGGCCGCGCCACCGCGATCCTGCCGGACGCCGCGCGCACCGCCATCCGCCGCAACGAGATCGGCTTCGTCTACCAGTTCCACCGGCTGCTGCCGGAGTTCACCGCGCTCGAGAACGTCGTGCTGCCGCAGATGATCCGCGGCCTGTCGAAGGGCGAGGCGGCCAAGCGCGCCGCCGAGCTGCTCGGCTACCTCGGCCTTGGTGACCGGCTCAACCACCGGCCGTCGGAACTGTCCGGCGGCGAGCAGCAGCGCGTGGCCATTGCGCGCGCCGTCGCCAACGCGCCGCGCATCCTGTTGGCCGACGAGCCGACCGGCAACCTCGACGTCCACACCGCCGACCGCGTGTTCAACGCGCTGCACCAGCTGGTGCGGGCGTCCGGCCTGGCCACCATCATCGCCACCCACAACATGGAGCTGGCGGCGCGCATGGACCGCCGGGTGACGATCCGCGACGGCAAGATCGTGGAGATGGAGTGA
>CAYJPU010000055.1:2858-15453 GCA_964372105.1 uncultured Undibacter sp. | reverse complement strand
TGGCGGCCTTTGTCGCCGAACACCTCGACCATCAGGTCGGAGGCGCCGTTCATGACCTTGGGCCCGTCGGCGTAGCCGGCGGCGGAATTGATGAAGCCGCCGAGCCGCACCACGCGCACCACCTTGTCGAGGTCGCCGATCGCGGCCTTCACCTGGGCGAGGAGGTTGATGGCGCAGGCGCGCGCCGCCTTCTGGCCGTCCTCCAGCGTCACGCCGGCGCCGAGCTGGCCCTTGGCCGCGAGCTTGCCGTCGGAGCCGAAACAGAGCTGGCCGGAGACAACGAGCTGGTTGCCGGTGCGCACAAAGGCGACGTAATTGGCGACCGGCGCGGCCGGGGTCGGCAACGCGATGCCGAGACTTGCGAGCTTCTGTTCGACGGTACCGGCCATGATTTCACGTCTCCTGCACTGGTTATTTCGATGCTTGTTTCCCGACGATGCTTGGCCGATCGCCCGGCAATGCGCAAGCGGGCCGGGGTGGCGTTGCGGGGTGGGCTGGCGGCCTCTATCTTGCCTCTATCTTGCAGCTTTCTTGCAGTACTTTCTTGCAAGACGAGGCGTCTGAATCGCGCCCGGAGAGGCCCGCTACCCATGAACATCTTCGTGAGCGCCCGCCGCCTGATGCTGCCGGCCGGCTTGACCGTTGCCGCCCTGGCCCTTGCCGCCGCCGCGCCGGCGGCGCTCGGCGCGCCCGCCGATGGCGTTTTTCTCGCGCCGCACCGCGCGGTCTACGACCTCAAGCTCACCAAGTCGCGCGGCAGCCGTAGCATCGAGGCGGTGCGCGGCCGCATCCTGTACGATTTCTCCGGCAATGCCTGCGAAGGCTACGAACTGAAATTCCGCCAGGTGTCGGAGCTCGACTCCGGCGAAGGCAAGGCGGCGTTGAGCGACCTGCGCTCAACCACCTGGGAAGACGGCACCGCCAAGAAGTTCCGCTTCACCTCCGAGAACCTGCTCAACGACCGCCCGACCGATACGGTCAACGGCCGCGCCGAGCGCGACGCCAAGGCGGTCGCGGTCAACCTGAGCAAGCCGAAGGAAAAGAACTTCACCGTGCCGGTCGGCGCGGTGTTTCCGACCGAGCACATGCGCCGCATCATCGCGGCCGCGCGCGACGGCAAGACCATCCTGGAGTTCCCGGTCTATGACGGCTCGGAGACGGGCGAGAAGCTCTACAACACGCTGACGATCATCGGCCGCCCGATCGCAGCCGGCGGCAAGCCGGTGACCGACGCCGGCGCCAAGCTGCCGGAGCTCGCCAAGATGACGCGCTGGCCGGTGACGATCAGCTATTTCGAAAAGAAGGACGCGAAGGAAGAGCAGGCCGGCGAGCAGGTGCCGGTCTACGCCATCAGCTTCGAGCTGTACGAAAACGGCATCTCGCGCGCGCTGGTGCTCGACTACTCCGACTTCACCATTGCCGGCGAGATGACCTCGCTCGATGTGAAGAAGGCGAAACCGTGCCCGTGACTCTCTTTGCCTCCCCTTGAAAAGGGAGCCGCTCATCACCGTGTGGCGATGATGAGCGGGTGGGGTCCGGAACGCAGGGACTAGCGGGCCCCGTTCAGCCTCTCACGCATTCATTGCACACCTTCCCGGAATTGACAGGTGCAGTGTTTCTACACACCCAACCTGAACCTGAACTTCCACAATCCGAGTTCTTCGTACATTGCCCGCAGAATGCGAAGCTGGCGGACGGCCACATCACCGCCGGGACCGACACAGCCACGCCGACGCCCGCGGCGCGCAGCAAGCTCCCGAGCGCTTGGCGGCGCCCCACATTATCGACGCTCAGTTTGGGTGGAACCAATGCGGTGCTGGTCGTGCCTCGGCCGGCCGGTAGCTCATTCCGGTTCGGCGTCTCGGCGACGGCCCTGGCGGCGTAGGTCGCGACATGCAGGATCCAAAGGGCCGTCAACCCGATTGCCGAAAGGCCGGTCAGGGTCTGCACAAGCCCATCCGGCCACATCAGCAATCCGATGCCAAAGATGCCCCACGCCGCCAAAGCAGCCGCCAGCGATTGACGCATGCATGTCGCACAGCGACCAACTTTGGCTGTGAACAAAGCTCGGGACCTCGAAACAAGATCGCGCATTGCCGCCTCCATTCACTGTTGAAATCATCGTGGGGAGTCATCAGTCCGACCGGTTGGATCGTGCTGGTCTGCGAATTGTCGGTATTGCACGCCGGGCCCGGGAGCTCCGAATTGATCCAGGTCAATTGAACGGCGCGCGTCTTTCGCGTCAGCTCCCGTCGGCACCGGCCGCGCCTGATCGCGATCGCGCCGGCCGCCAGCTTGGTCGCCGTCCTTGTGGGCACCCATATACTTGACTTACGTCAAGGTCCCACGAGGGGTTACGTCCCTATCATTAATGTACTGGTCGGCGTCTTGGCAGCCGTTGAGTCTGTTGGAACCGTCGGAGTCGGTTGCTTCGGCGGGATGCATCCGTTTCTTCCGATGCGTGCGGCGAGCGATCCGGTTTCCTGAGCAAAGGAGGCTCCGTGAACGCCAGAACGACGCAGGTCTACAAGAGCGCATGCCGCATGTGTCACGGCGGGTGCGGCGTTCTCGTGCATGTCGTCGACGGGGTCGTTCAGAAGGTGACCGGCGATCCGGATTCGCCGCTCAACAAGGGTGAGCTTTGCCCAAAGGGCGCCGCCAGCATCGATATCATCTATCATCAAGATCGCCTGCAATACCCGATGAAACGGCTCGGCGCCCGCGGCGAAGGCCGCTGGGCGCGGATCGGCTGGGACGAGGCCTACGACATCATCGCCGACAAGCTCGAGCGCATCATCGACGAGAACGGTCCCGAAAGCATCGTCATCGGCACCGGCACCGGCCGGCACCACTGCAATTTCGTGCCCCGCTTCGCGAACGCGCTCGGCACGCCGAATTGGTGCGAGCCCGGGCATGCGCAGTGCTTTTTTCCCCGCGTCAACGTTTCGCACCTGACCTTCGGCGGCCTGCCGGTGTGCGACTATTACGGCGATGTCTCGCCGGCCTGCGTGCTGGTCTGGGGCCACAATCCGCTTAATTCCGGCCCCGACGGCGAGCTGCCGTTCCATACGCGCCGGCTGATGGCTGCCGGAAAGACCAAATACATCGTGGTCGATCCGCGCCGCACCAAGACGGCTGCGCAGGCCGCGGTGTGGTGTCAGGTGCGGCCGGGCACGGACGATGCGCTGGCGCTGGCAATGATCAACGTGATCATCGCGGAAGGGCTCTACGACAAGCCGTTCGTCGAGAAGTGGACCTACGGCTTCGAACAGTTGTCGGAGCATGTCCGCGCGCTCACGCCGGAATGGGCTGAGGCGGTCACCTGGGTCCCGGCGGACACGATCCGCGCCGCGGCGCGATTGTTCGCCACGACCAAGCCGGCGGTGGTCGAATGGGGTTGCGCCATCGAGCACACCCCGAATTCGATCCAGACCGCGCGCGCCATCGCCATCCTGCCGGCCATTACCGGCAATATCGACATTCCCGGCGGCTGGGTGTTCGGAACGCCCATCGTCACTCCGGTGCCGTCGCTCGACGAGAACCTGACACCGGCGGCGAGGGCCAAACGGCTCGGGTCGCAGGAGTTTCGGGTGCTCGGCCAGGCCAATGTGCAGCCGTCGGCGCACATTCCGGCGGTGTTCAAGGCGATGCGTACCGGCGAGCCCTATCCGGTGCGCGCCTTCCTCGTGTTCGGCAACAATTCGCTGCTGAGCTACGCCAACTCGAAGGTCATCTACGAGTCGCTCAAAAAACTCGAATTCTTCATGGTCATGGACCTGTTCATGACCCCGAGCGCGAACCTTGCCGATCTCGTGTTGCCAGCGGCGAGCTGGTTCGAGGTCGACGCCATGCCGGCGTTCCCCTATTTCGCGGAGAACGCCGTGCTGGTTCAACAGAAAATCGCGCAAGTCGGCGAGAGCAAGCAGGACGAGGTGGTCTTCGCCGAAATCGCGCGCCGCATGAAGCTCCCGGTCGGCACCGAAGATCCGAAGGAAATCTACACCGGACAGCTCGCCGCGCACGTCGGCATGACCTATGACGAACTGCGCGAGCGCGGCGCGGTCTGGCAGCCGATGTCCTATCGCAAATACGAAACGCACGGCTTCAAGACCCAAACCGGCAAGATCGAGCTCTATTCGCTGGCGCTCGAAAAGCTCGGCTACGCACCGCTGCCGTATTACGCCGAGCCGCCGGAGTCGCCGGTGAGCACACCCGACGTGGCGAAAGAGTTCCCTCTCGTTCTGACCACGGGCGCCCGCATCCTGAGCTTCTTTACATCGGAGCACCGGCAGCTGCCGAAGCTTCGGCGCATCTCGCGCGACCCGCAGGTGGAAATTCATCCCGACACGGCGCGGCAATTCGGCATCGAGAGCGGGGATTGGGTGTGGATCGAAACCAGGCGCGGCAAGATCAGGCAGCGTGCGCATCTCAGCGACGGTATTGACCCGCGCGTGATCAACGTCGAGTTCGGATGGTGGTTTCCCGAGCGCGGCGACGGCGAATGTGGTGTGTGGGAGAGCAATGCCAATGTCCTGACCAACATCGAGCCACCTTACGATCCGGCCATGGGCACCTATCAGCTGCGCGCGCTGCTGTGCCGAATCGAAAAGGTCGAGGTTGATCCGTGAAAGCGCGCTGGCCGGTTTACGAGCCGAGCTGACATTCTCAAGTTGCCGGCCGCTATGCTTGCTCGTCAGCCTCCGACCGGTAGAACTCGACGAAGAAGCGAACCGGTCCGAGCGGCTGAACCAGGTGGGGCTGTTCGGGCTGCACCACGCCCGCAACGTCCGGTCCCAGGATGTGTTCGGCGTGCGGCTCCAGGGTCGTGTAGGCGAGCCGTCCTTCGAGCACGTGAATCAAGCCCCAGACGCCCGGCTTGGTGCGATGGGTCTGCCGCAGCGCTGCCGGCAGATCTTCCTGATCGAATATCGGCGTCCGCTTGTATGCCGTCAGTCCTTCCGGCAGCCTCTCGTCCATTCCCGCGTTCACCATGTCCCCGGTCACGGTTTGCGTCACTTGCGGGCGACGATGGAGATCGCGTTCAAATGGGCGCGATGCTTGTGGAACGTGCGCCGCATCAGGAGCACGCGCCGGCGCGCGTCGCCGTCCGACAGCACGTTTTTGATGAAGCGAAGCGCCCGCCAGAAGCCCTCGTCGGCAACGAGGCGCGCCGGGCGCAACAAGTTCATCGGCGCGTGTTCGATCGTCTCGATGGTGAAGCCGGCCCGCTTCAGGGCGGCGCACCACTCGCTCTCGGTCAGCGGTCGAGCGCCAACATGAATAGCGGCGGACAGCGTCGCCTCGATGTCTTTCTTGATCTCGGGATCGACGTCGTCGGGGATGATCGAGAGTTCGTGGATCGCGTAACGTCCACCCGGCCGCAAGACCCGGTATGCCTCGCTCATGATCCGGTGCTTGTGCTCAGGCGGATTCATCGAGAGCATGGCTTCGCCGATCACGACGCTGGCTGTATCGTCGGCAAGACCGGTGTCCTCCGCCGATCCGACACGGACCGAGGCATTCGAGACGTCGGGCAGCCGCTCCGCTGTCCACGCCGCGGCGGTCCGGTCGCGCTCGATGCCGACATAGGAGCGGGGGCCTTTGTCGAGGATCAGCCGCGCGGTCAGGCCGAGGCCCGGTGCCAGTTCCACCACGTCGTCCTCGGCGCCGATCTTGAGCGCGGCGAGCAGCGATTGTGTCATGGCAAGGCCGCCCGGCCGCAGCACGCGCTTGCCAAGTCGCGCGAGCAGCCAATGGCCGGGCATCTTGTCGGCCTTCAGCGCCCCGCCCGGAAGTTTGTCGGCGTCCATGCCCTGCAGTGCGATCATGGTGCAATCTCCTTTTGACCGTTCACATGCGGACCCGCAGGCCGGCGAGAAAGGCCCGTCCGTCGCCGGGCAAAAAGGCGGCCTGGCCGGCCTGGGCCTGGTTGGTGATCAGCGTGGAGGAGGCGTAAACCTCGTCGAAGACGTTGCGCACCTCGCCGTAGACGGCGACGTCCTTGCCGATCGCATAGTGGGTCCGCACGTTGAGCGTCGCCCAGCTTTCATTGAACAGCGTGTTGGCGTTGTCGACCGGCGTATCGTCCGGCCGCCAATTGACTTCTCCCTCGACAAACCAATTGGCCGCGACGGCGTAGCGCAACGCGGCGTTGACGTTGTGGCGTGGAGCGCCCGCCAGACGGTTGTTGCCGTACAGCGGGTCGTTGGCAAAACGGAAGTCCTGGAAGGTGTAGGCAAGGCGCGCGCTGAGCGCGTCGGTGATCCGCACGCCAAGACCGAGCTCAACGCCGAAGTGGGTCGTCTTGTCGGCGTTCACGGAGGCCAGCTGCGTGCCGGCGGAATCACGCAAGCTGAGCAACTCGTTCTCGACCCATGAGTAATAGGTCACGGCGTTCCAGGTGAAGCGTCCGTCCTTGCCACGCCATCCGGCCTCTGCCGTCGTCGCGGTTTGCGCCTTGAGGTCGGGCGTGGCGAAGGCAAGCTGCGCGACACCGCTGACCGGCGCGCCGGGGCTGAAGAAGGGCGTGCCGTTGATCGTGGCAAAAAGGTCGTCGTGCGTTGGCGGTTCGAAGCTGCGGCTGACGGCGGCGAACAGCGTGCTGTTCGGGGCAAGCTCGTAGAGCGCACCGAAGCTCGGGCTCCAGCCGTCGTAGCTGCGTGCGTAGCTCGTGTCTTGTGCCCGGGCAAACGCCGTTTGGAAGGCGCCGGTGACAGCATTGTATCCGGCGACCGGCCGCAGCCCCGTGCCGAATTGATCGCTGCTGTCGCGGGTGGCGTGCGAATAGGCGACGGCCGGCGCGAGCGTCAGACGCTGGCCGACGTGAATATTCATGCCCGCGTTAAGCGAGAGAGTGGCGGCCGACAGATCGTTGTTGCCGAAGAGGAGGCCCTGGCTGCCAGAGATGTTCTGGTAGTTTTTTCGGTCGGCCGCGCCGATGACGTATTGTGCCGTCACTTCGAAAAGCGGCAGCGACCGGCTTTGATCCGGCGAATAGGCATAGCGCAGCACGCTGGTGAAGTCGCCGCCATCGGTGTCGCGGATGCCATTGGCAATGGGAAAGATGAAGCGGTCGTCCGTGTGGGTATAGCCGAACGCGACATCGACGAGATGGTCGCCATAAGTGGCCGAGGTGCGCGAGCCGGCGCGGAATTGCTGGGCCTCGCGTCCCGGCTTGTCGCGGGCGACGTTGGGACCAGGATTTGTCACGACCGGACCGGGCAGGGTTACGGTGGGACCCGTGTAGACCTGCGTGGGGTCCTGCTTCAGTTTGCTCCACGACAAGGGGCCCGGTATGTCGAAGCTGAGATCGGTGTAGCCGGCGAACAGGCGCGTGCTGATATTCTCGTTCAGCTTGATGCCGGTGTTGAAGTTGACGTTGAAGCGTTCGGAGCTGTTGTGGTCGCGGAAGCCGTCGCGCTTGGAAAAGCTGACTTGGCCGAGCGCGTCGATGTTTCCCTGCCGGCCGCCGGCCCGTGCGCTCGTCGTCAATTGTCCGAAGCTGCCGCCCTCGACGCTGGCGGCGGCCCCGGGTTCGCTGCTGCCGTTGGGCGAGGTGAAGTTGATGGCGCCGCCGAGAACAGTCGCGCCCAGCCGGTTCGCTGTGTAGCCGCGATAGACTTCCGTGTACTGGGCCTGGCGCGGATCGGCGAAGCCGACGATGTAGGAGCCGTCGGCCCGGTTCAGGGGCAGGCCATCCTGCAGGATTAGAATGCCCCGCTCGACCGGGTTCTGCTGCAAACCAGAACCGCGCATCTGCACGCGCGGCTGATCGTTGCCGCCGAAAAAGCTCTGCACCACGACCCCCGGCACCGTCGCCAGGGTATCGGCGATCGTCACGTCTGCTCGGCCGGCCATGTCCGTCGGCGTGATCAGCGCGGTGCCGCCGGCAAGTGCGTCGATCCGCGCGCGTACGGCGGCTTCCGCGCTTGCCGGCTTGTCGGTTTCAGGGGCCGGGCTTGCTTCGTTCGTCGTGCGGTCGCGCGCGGGCGCGGCGACATCGATCGGCGGCAGTTCAACCGTGGCGCCCGGCGTTGCCGATTGGCCGAAAGCGGGTTGCGCCAGACTCATTGCCGCCATGCTCAACGCCGATACGGTCGTCAGCAGTTGATACTGCCGGCGCTTCATCCGCTTCCATCCCGCACTCGCCTTCATTCGCCACCCCGTCATGACTTTGCTTGCGTACACTTGCTTGCGTACACTTGGTCGCGTCGTGCCGAGGCAGTTCCAACTTTGAACGATTCTAACTTCGACGGCGGATTGCCACGGCCCGACAAGTCATCAGAGCAGCGCAAGCGGCCGCAATCGCCTCAAGACGGAAGCAATCCAACCCCAATCGGACGATTCTTTTTTGCGAGAAGCGCGCTGTAAGCGCGCGAGCCGTCAGATGATCCGGCCTAGCGCGGTTAAGGCGGTGAACGGCGATATTCGGAAGGGTTGAGACCGTACTGCTGACGGAACGCGCGCGCGAACTGACTGGGGTTGGAAAAACCGACGTCGAACGCGATCGCGGCGACGCCGAGACTGCTGTGGGCGAGCAGGTCACGCGCCGTTTCGAGGCGCCGCTGGCGCGAATACCCGGCGATGCCCTTGCCATAGAGGCATCTGAAGCACCGTTTGAGGTCGGTTTCGTTCAGGCCGACGAAAGTGCTCAGTTCTGCGATGGTCGGTGGGTCGTCGAAGCGTTGCCGTATGATATCTGCGGCCTGCCGGGCCTTGAGCGCGGCTTGTGGAGGCAGCGATGTCTTCGGACCCTCGGTCTTGACTGGGCTTTCGTTCTCGGCAAATGCCCAAGAGAGCAGCGCGAGAACCGATTGCTCGATGGTCAGGATGTCGCCGTCGCCGTCGATGTGGGCGCCGAGCAGCGCCTGTGCGATCGCGCGGCCGCGGTCGTCGAGGTCGAGCGTCTGGTCGCTGACCGCGGAAGGTTTTTCGCCGCCGCGCAATAGAAAATGAGCAACCTTGCAGCCTGGTCCGCGCGGACAGGACAGGCACCAGCGTGGCGAGAAAAACGCCACTACCGCCAATGTTTTCGGACGCTCAAAAGTAATACGGCGGTTACGCGCATCGATCGGCTGACGCAGTATGTGAAGCTTGTTCGAAGCGAGAGCGCGGCTGGCATCGCCCTCTTCGACGGTCGGCTCGCCCATAAGACTGACGCAGAGATAGCTGCCTTCCGCGTCGAGCGGGAGCGGCGCCGCCAGTTGCGAAGCCGGACGCACGAGGAACAGCTTGGTTTCGTCACGCAAGGATAGCATCGTTGCACTCAACGCGTGCCGCAGCACGTTCACATTAGAATTAGAATAATGAGTGAGTAATTGATCGCCCATGACAGTATCGACTGCGCATTCATTGACGTGATGCCGTCTTCGCACATTGCTTTCATGAAGTGCAACAGTGCAATGGCGTCAAGCCTGTTCGCAGCGCTGCGAACGCATTCACCGCCATGGGTGCCGCGCACCCGGATCCTCGTGCGTTGCGGTACGCCCGCGTCTGATCGCACGAGCTGATCCGCGCCCTGGCTGTGAGCTTTCGATAGGGTGTCGCTGGCTGGGAGTTCGTTCACGTCGCTATTGGACGATCAGTCGCGATGAACCTTCGCCGGGATCATGGCCAATGAAAGGAAGCGCGGCGCAACCACCTTCCTCAAGGCCGCGCTCGCCTGCTGCGAGAGCCGCGGCGTCAAGGTCGAGCGGTGATGACCGGCAACGGCGCCTGCTACAAGTTCGTCGCGTTCCGCAGGGCCCTGCAAGCGGCTCGGGCTGGCGTTATAAACACCCGTCAGCAGACTCGGGCCCGCCGCAGGACAACTTGTTGAAGGCCTGTTGAGCCTCCACAGCTAGCCTTCGAGCCTCTTTACGCCGCCAGCCAGCGAGCAAGGTCATCCGATTTGGGAAGGCCGCCAGCGTGCACGACCTTGCCGTCGATGACGATGCCCGGCGTTGAAGCGATGCCATAGCCGGCGATTGCGGCGTAGTCGGTCACCTTCTCAATTTTTACCGGGATGCCGAGTTTGTCGGCTTCGGTCTGGACCATTTCGGCCGTCGTGACGCAGCGCTTACAGCCCGGGCCAAGAACTTTGACGTCTTTCATGGATCTACTCCGTCGCGTTATTGGAACAGTGCATTGAACAGGAAACCGACGGCGAGGATGCCGGCCCCGACGACACCGACGAAGACCGCGATGAGCTTTACGCTGAGAACCTTGCGCAGGATGATCAGTTCGGGGAGTGACAGCGCGATCACCGACATCATGAACGCCAGCACGGTGCCGAGCGCCGCCCCCTTGGTGAGAAGCGCCTCAACCACCGGAATGATGCCGGCGGCGTTCGAGTACATCGGAATGCCGACCACCACCGCGGCCGGCACCGACCACCAGGCGTCCCGCCCCATGATCGTGGCCAGCAGCTCTGAGGGCACGTAGCCGTGAATGAAGGCGCCGACGGCAATGCCGACGATGATCCACGGCCAGACTTTGCCGACGATCTCTTTGACCGCCTCGACCCCGGCCTTGATGCGATCGACAGCCGTGAGTTTTTTCGCCGGAAGATCGACCGTGCCGGCGCGAATATTGCGAACCCACTCCTCCAGCCAATGTTCGAGATGCAGCCGGCCGATGATCCAGCCTGAGACGATGGCAACTGCAAGGCCAAAGGCGAGATAAGTGAGAGCCACTTTCCAGCCGACGAGCCCGAACAGAAGCCCCAGCGCCACCTCGTTCACCATCGGCGCGGCGATCAGGAACGAAAAGGTCACGCCGAGCGGCACGCCCGCGCTGACGAAACCGATGAACAATGGCACTGCGGAACAGGAGCAGAAGGGCGTGACGATGCCGAGCGACGCGGCCAGCACGTTGCCGACGCCTTCGCGCTTGCCGGCAAGCAGCGCCCGCGTCTTCTCCGGCGAAAAGAAGCTGCGCACAACGCCCATGCCGAACACGACGAGCGTGAGCAGCATCAGAACCTTCGGCGTGTCGTAAGCGAAGAAGCTGATCGCTTCGCCGAGGTGACTCTTCGAATCGACCGACGTCAACGCGACGACCCATTCCGAGAACGGGACGAGTTGGCTGTAGAGGATGCCCCACCCAACCAGGGCTGCGACCGTCCACCCTATCCACTTGGCGGTGGAGGGGCCGGCACCCGGCGCACGTTCGGTGACAGTGCTGAGGCTCATGCGGCATGCCTTTCCCGATTTGCCGGCATCGCCAGCGCGGCATCGACAAGCGCGACCACCTCTTGAGGTAGATTCGGCGCGCGGCGATAGCGGACCCATTGGGCGTCGCGGCGGTCGACCAGGAGGCCCGCGGTTTTGAGCGCCGCCATGTGGCGGGACATGCGGGACTGGCTGGCGCCGAGCTCCCGCATCAATTCGCAAACGCAGTGCTCGCGCCCATCCCACACCAGCCGGAGGGCTTCCAACCGGGTCGGCTCTGCGAGGGCAGAAAGAATCGTGATGGAATCCATAGGGTTACCTATATAAAATGCTTATGCGCATATCCGCATATAATGCCCGCTTGGTCGGTTATGCAAGCCCCCGACAAAGGAAATCATTTGCGGCCGTCGGTTTTCTTAACCATTGGCCTGAATTGGCGGGGCCAAGCGCCGATCTGCACGAGCAGAACCCACAACAATCATCTGTCGTCGGCCTAAACCGCTCGCCGCATCCTTCCGCATGTCCGTCCGCGCCCTGACGGCTCATTCCTCGTCGAGCGCCAGGCCCTTCACCACCGCGGCCTTGCCGAACTTCGAGCGCAGTTTGTCGATGGCGTGCTCGGCCTGCGCTTCGCGCCGGTTCAACAAGTCGGCGAGGTCGTCGCCGCTTGTCTCCTCGAGATGGCTGACGCCGATGCCGATCAGGCGGAACCGCGTCGCGCCCACTTCATGCCGCAGCAGATCGCGGCCGGCGGCGAAGATGCGCGCGGCGAGTTGCGTCGGGCTCCCAAGCGAACGCGCCCGTGTGCGGGTCTTGAAGTCGGCGCTCTTGAGCTTGAGTGTCACGGTCGAGCCGGCGAGCGCCTCCGCCTTCAGCCGGCCGGAAACCTTCTCCGTCAGCTCCCACAGCGTCTGCTCGAGCGGCCGGAATTCGGCGATGTCGCGGTCGAAGGTCGTCTCAGCCGAGATGCTCTTGGTCTCGCGCTCGGGATCGACGGTGCGGGTGTCGAGGCCGCGCGCCAGCCGCCACAGTCGCGCCCCTTCCTCGCCGTAGCGGCGCATCAGGTCGTGCTGGTCGGCGCGCTGCAGGTCGGCGATCACGCGGAAGCCGTCGTGCGCGAGCTTGGCCGCGCTCACCGCGCCGACGCCGTAGATGAAACCGACCGGCCGCGGCGCCAGGAACTCCATGGCTTCCGACGGGCCGATCACCGCAAAGCCGCGCGGCTTGTCGAGGTCGGACGCGATCTTGGCCAGGAACTTGTTGGCCGACAGCCCGATCGAGATCGTGATGCCGAGTTCGCGTTCGACTTGCGCCGCGAAGCGCGCCAGCACCTTGGCGGCGCTCATGCCGTGCAGCCGCTCGGTGCCGGTGAGGTCGAGGAAGGCCTCGTCGATCGACAGCGGCTCGACCAGCGGCGTCAGCGCCAGCATGCGCTGGCGCACGGC
>CAYJPU010000055.1:0-2848 GCA_964372105.1 uncultured Undibacter sp. | reverse complement strand
GTATTTCGCCATGTTCGGCTTGACCACGACCGCGTGCGGGCAGCGGCTCTTGGCTTCGAACATCGGCATGGCCGAGCGGACGCCGAACGTGCGCGCGACATAGCAGCAGGTCGAGACCACGCCGCGTTTGCCGCCGCCGACGATCACCGGCTTGTCGACGAGGGAAGGGTCGTCGCGTTTTTCGATAGTGGCGTAGAAGGCGTCGCAGTCGACATGACCGATGGTCAGGTTTCCGGCTGCCGCGTGCCGCACCAGCCTTGGGGAACCACAGGTCGGGCAACGCGTGGCCTTGTCGGCGCAGTCTGCGAGGCAATCGCGGCAGAAGCTCACGGCACGTCGCGCTCCCAATGGGTTCCGCCGAGCACCACCAGCGCCTTGACCGGGTCCTGCGGCCGCAAGCCCGCCTCGGCGGCGAAGGTGGTTAGCAGGGTCTCGTCCGAGATGAGATATTCCAGAACTCCGGCCATGAAGCCGGGCTCGGCCGAGGCGGCGCGAATCTCCGCCGGGCCGATGCCGGTGACGGCGAGGAAGCGCCCGAGCCGCTCGGGGTCGGCGGCAATGAAGGTAAGCGCCTGAATAGCCACGGCTTCTGCGACTTCCTGGGTGGGGCGAGCGGGCTGTTTCATGGCGGGAGTTTGCCTTTCCGTAACATATCGGCACTACCGTGGCGGCTTGATCATGCCCGACCGGACGCGGGCTGGCGACGGCGCTGGCGCCGACCTTGGGGGCATCTTTGGGGCTTGGGGACAAGAAGGGGCGGGGGCGATGGCGAAGACCGTCCTGATCGTGGAAGACAACGAGTTGAACATGAAGCTCTTCCACGACCTTTTGGAGGCGCATGGCTATCACACCGTCGGCACGCGCAACGGCATCGAGGCGCTCGACCTCGCCCGCCAGCACCGCCCCGACCTGATCCTGATGGATATCCAGTTGCCGGAAGTCTCCGGCCTCGAAGTGACGAAATGGCTCAAGGACGACGCCGAGCTGAAAGCGATCCCCGTGGTGGCGGTCACCGCCTTCGCTATGAAGGGCGACGAGGAGCGCATTCGCGAGGGCGGCTGCGAGGCCTATCTGTCCAAGCCGATCTCGGTGGCCAAGTTCATCGAGACCGTGCGGCACTTCCTCGGGCCGGCGTGATGGACAGGAACAAACGCTTGTCATTCCGGGCGTGGTCCCGCAATCCAGACGCGAGCACGCTACGTGTTTCTGGATTCCGGGTTCGCTCGGCTGACGCCTCGCGCCCCGGAATGACGAATGAAAAAGTGGTGCAGCGATGAGCGCGCGCGTTCTTGTCGTCGACGACATCCCGGCCAATGTGAAGCTTCTGGAAGCGCGGCTGTCGGCCGAGTATTTCGACGTTGCCACCGCTCTGAGCGGCGCTGAGGCTCTGGCGCTGTGCGAACGCGCCGAATGCGACATCGTGCTGCTCGACGTGATGATGCCGGACATGGACGGCTTCGAGGTCTGCCGAAGGCTCAAGTCCAACCCCGCGACCCATCACATCCCGGTGGTGATGGTGACCGCGCTCGACCAGCCGTCCGACCGCGTGCGCGGCCTGGAGGCGGGCGCCGACGACTTCCTCACCAAGCCGGTCGCCGACGTGGCGCTGATCTCGCGCGTGCGCCAGCTGGCGCGGCTCAAGATGGTGACGGACGAGCTGCGCATGCGCGCGCTCACCACCAAGGAAATCGGCATCCAGAGCCCCGAGCGCGAGGCGGTGGTGGAGACCGGCCGCCAGGGGCGCATCCTGATCGTCGACGACCGCAAGAGCTCGTACGAGCGCATCGCCATGACGCTCGCGACCGAGCACACGGTCGACATCGAGACCAACCCGGCCGAGGCCATGTTCCACGCGGCCGAGGGCAACTACGACCTGATGATCGTCTCGCTCGGCCTGGAGAACTTCGACGGCCTGCGGCTGTGCAGCCAGGTGCGCTCGCTCGAACGCACCCGCGGCCTGCCGATCCTGGCGCTCGCCGACGCGGACAACAACCAGCGGCTGGTGCGTGGGCTCGAGATCGGCGTCAACGACTACCTGATCCGCCCGGTCGACAAGAACGAGATGCTGGCGCGCGTGCGCACGCAGATCAAGAAGAAGCGCTACACCGAGCGCCTGCGCGACAACGTGCAGGCCTCGATCGAAATGGCGATCACCGACGCGCTCACCGGCCTGTTCAACCGCCGCTACATGGAAACGCACTTCGCGGCGCTGGTCGAGCAGGCGGCTTCGCGCAACAAGCCGATCGCGGTGCTGATCCTCGACATAGACTTCTTCAAGTCGATCAATGACGGCCACGGCCACGACGCCGGCGACGACGTGCTGCGCGAGTTCGCGCTGCGCATCCGCAAGTCGATCCGCAACATCGATCTCGCCTGCCGTTACGGCGGCGAGGAGTTCGTGATCGTGATGCCGGAAACCGACATGGCCGTCGCCACCATGGTGGCCGAGCGGCTGCGCCGGCGGATCGCGACCGAACCGTTCGCGATCCAGCAGGGCGCGAAGCAACTGGAAGTGACGCTCTCGATCGGCATCGCGGCGCTCTCGGGCGAGGGCGACACCGCCGCCACCATCCTCAAGCGCGCCGACCAGGCGCTCTATCGCGCCAAGCGCGAAGGCCGCAATCGCGTCGTCGCCGACGCCGCCTGACGGTTCTGCGCTTGATGAGATTCGGCCCGGCCATTCGGCGCGGTGCGCGTGGCCTCCTCAGAACGCCGCTGCCGGCCGGCCACCTAATCGACTCGACTCACAGCACACTCGCTTCACCTCCCCCTGGAGGGGGGAGGTGGGCGCCGCCGTGGCCGCGGGGGGGGGGGGGGGTGTAAATTTTGGGGGGGGGGGGGGGGGGGG
>CAYJPU010000054.1:2369-15515 GCA_964372105.1 uncultured Undibacter sp. | reverse complement strand
GTCGCGCGTCTCGATCGGGGTCATGTCGATCTGGTCACGAGCCATGCAAGGGTCCGGCGGCTATTACGTTTACGCATGAATTTCCCGCGTTTCTGGGCGGGGCATACGCGAAGGGTCGCGACCTTAAACATGGGAAAGGGCAAAGGGCAATGCGGGATGCGGCTAGGGCGGCTCCCGCGATTTCGCAAGGCCTTGACCGGCGCGCGACACGTATTTTTTAAACGAATCAGCGGCTCAGGCTGGGCCGGACGCTGTGCCCGCCTTGGCGGGGCGCTCGTACCAATCGCGGCTGCGGTTGACGATCGCGACCACCGTCAGCATCACCGGCACCTCGATCAGAACGCCCACCACGGTGGCCAGCGCGGCACCGGAATTAAAGCCGAACAGGCTGATGGCGGCGGCGACCGCGAGCTCAAAGAAATTGCTAGCACCGATGAGCGCCGAAGGACCGGCGACGCAATGCTGCTCGCCGGCGAGGCGGTTCAGCAGGTAGGCGAGGCCGGCGTTGAAATAGACCTGGATCAGGATCGGCACGGCCAGAAGCGCGATGACCAAAGGCTGCGCCAGGATCTGGTCACCCTGGAAACCGAACAACAGCACCAGCGTCGCCAGCAGCGCGACCAGCGACAGCGGTTGCAGCTTTGCGAGCAGGCGGTCGAGCGCCGGTTTGCCGCCGGTCGCCAGCACGCGGCGGCGCAGCAGTTGCGCCACCAGCACCGGCACCACGATGTACAGCACGACCGAGAGCACCAGCGTATCCCATGGCACCGTGATCGCGGACAGGCCGAGCAGCAGACCGACGATGGGCGCGAAGGCGAACACCATGATGGTGTCGTTGAGCGCCACCTGCGACAACGTGAAATGCGGCTCGCCTTTGGTGAGGTTGCTCCACACGAACACCATCGCGGTGCAGGGCGCGGCGGCCAGCAGGATGAGGCCGGCGATGTAGGAGTTGATCTGCTCCGGCGGCAGATAGGGCCGGAACAGGGTGCCGATGAACAGCCAGCCGAGCGCCGCCATCGAGAACGGCTTCACCGCCCAGTTGATGAACAGCGTGACGCCGATGCCGCGCCAGTGCTCCTTGACCTGCGCCAGCGCGGTGAAATCGATTTTGACGAGCATCGGCACGATCATCAGCCAGATCAGCGCCGCCACGGGCAGATTGACGCGCGCGATCTCGGCGCGGCCGATGGCCTGGAAGACCGGCGGCATCAGATGGCCAAGCGCGATACCGGCCACGATGCAGAGCGCGACCCAGAGGGTCAGATAACGCTCAAACTTCGACATGAAGGTCTTTCAGGCCATCCGTTGACGGGGCACGGACGACTGCGCCGCCGGAAGCAGGAACGTCACCAGCCAGCATACCGCCAGCATCGCAGCCGAGCCAATCAGGCAGGCGGTCATGCCGCCGAACTGATAGAGCAGGCCTGAGAGAACGATACCCATCAAACGCCCGGTCGCATTGGCGGCATAGTAGAAGCCGACATCCTCCGCTGCCTTTTCCGATCCGGCATAGGCCAGGATCAGGTAGGAGTGCAGCGACGAATTCACCGCGAAGGGCAAGCCGAACAGCGCGAGACCGGCGACGAGAATGATGTCCGGCCGCCATAGTCCCGGCGCCTGCATGACGAACACCAAGACAACGGGAACGGCGGTCAGCAATCCGGCCCAGAGCCGCGCCGCGGGAATTTCCCGGCTCAGCCCATCGGGGCTGCGCGGCACCAGCGCCGGCGCAATAGCCTGGATGCCGCCATAGGCGATGGTCCAGGCCGCGAGGAAGCCGCCGACCTCAAGGAAACGCCAGCCGTTCGCGTAGAGAAAGACCGGCAGGCCGACGACAAACCAGACATCGCGCGCGCCGAACATGAAGATGCGCGCCGCGGCCAACAGATTGACGCCGCGCGACTTGCCGAACAGCTCCTTCATGCTCCTGGAGGACTTGGTTTTGCCCAGCTCGCGCGGCAGCAAAACCAGGCCGGCGACCAGGATGACCGCAAGCAAGCCCGCCATCAGCCAGAGCGCGGGCCGGAAGCCGACCAGTTCGAGCAGCAAGCCACCGACAAAGAAGCCGATGCCTTTCATGGCGTTCTTCGAGCCGGTGAACCAAGCCACCCAGCGAAACAGCTGGCCGCTGCCTTCGGCGGACGTCGCCTTGATCGCCGATTTGGAGGCCGTCTTGGTGACGTCCTTGGCGACACCGGCTATGCCCTGCGCGGCCACGACCCAGGCGACCGACAGGGCGGCGCTCCAGCCGGGATCGAGAGCCGAGAGCATGATGAGCCCCGCGATCTGCAGCGTTTGCCCGACCGCAAGCATGCGCGGAATGCCGAAGCGCGACGCGAGCCAGCCGCCGCCGAGATTGGCGGCAATGCCGGCGGCCTCATAGAGCAGGAACAGGAAAGCGAGCGTGAAGGGCGTGTAGCCGAGCTGGAAGAAATGCAGCAGCACCAGCATGCGCAAGGCGCCGTCGGTGAGCGTAAAGCCCCAATAAGATGCGGTGACGATGAGATAATTTCTGACCGTCGCCATCACACCCCCGCCTTGAGGACGATGTTGGCGAGGTCCACCATGCGGCAGGCGTAGCCGACCTCGTTGTCGTACCAGGCATAGACCTTCAGCAGCGTATCGTCGGTGAGCATGGTACTGGGCGCGTCGACGATCGAACTGCGCGTGTCGTTGTTGTAGTCCGCCGACACCAGCGGCCGGTGCTCGATGCCGAGAACGCCGGCCAAGGGTCCTTTTGCCGCCGCGGCGAACAGTTCGTTGACCTCTCTGACGGTCGTGGGCCGTTTCAGCTCGAACACGCAATCGGTCAGACTGGCGTTGAGCACGGGAACGCGAACCGCATGGCCGTTCAGCTTTCCCTTCAGTTCAGGATAGATGAGCGCGATCGCGGTGGCGCTGCCGGTCGTCGTCGGCTGCATCGACAGCATGGCCGAGCGGGCGCGGCGCAGATCCTTATGCGGCGCATCAACCACGACATTGGTATTGGTGGGGTTGTGAATGGTCGTGATCTGGCCATGCCGGATGCCGATCGCCTCGTGCACGACCTTGACGACCGGGGCGAGGCAGTTGGTGGTGCAGGACGCGGCGGTCAGTAGCCGGTGCCGCTCGGGGTCGTAGAGCCGGTCATTGACCCCGACGACGATGTTCAGCGCGCGCTCGTCCTTGACCGGCGCCGCGACGATGACCCGCTTCACCCCTTTATCGAAATAGGCCTGAAGCTGTTCAGGCTTCAGAAACTTGCCGGTGCATTCCAGAACGACATCGCAGCCGAGCTCGCCCCACGCCACGTCGCCGGGCTGGGCGGCCGCGCTGAAACTTATGCGGCGGCCGTCGACAATGATTGCGTTATCATCCCGGGCTTCGAACGCGCCATGCCAGCGGCCGTGAATGCTGTCGAACTCCAGGAGATGCGCGGTTGCGGCCGCCCCTCCCTTGAGCTCGTTCACATGCACGATGTCGAGCCGGTTATCGGCGCGCGGATCATCATCCGGACGATGCAAACCGCCGAATGCCGCGCGCAGCGCGAGTCGCCCGATGCGGCCCATGCCGTTGATGCCGATAGCCATCATTCAATCTCCGTAAGGTCTAGACCCGCTGGGCGTCGCCGATCTCGTCGAGCCGTGCCTTAATCGCCATCTTGTCGAGCGAAGAAAACGGCAGGCTGGTGAAAGCCTCGAGCCGGCGGCGGATCATGGCGTAAAGTTCGTTGAGGAGCGTCGCGCGCTCCGTGGTCGAGCCGGTGAATTTTGCTGGGTCCGGCAGCGGCCAGGCGGCGGTGATGGCTTTGTTGCCGAAATCGGGACACACCTGCCCGTCCAGCGTGTCGCAAAGCGCGATGACGAAATCCATACGCGGCGCGTTCGGGCCGGTGAATTCATCCCAGGACTTGCTGCGCAGATGACTCACATCGTGGCCGAGTGCCTTCAGGCGCTCGATCACTTCGGGCATCGGTTTCGCGGCCGGCTGCGAGCCGGCCGAATAGGCGTTGAAGTGACCCTTGCCGACCTTTTGCAGCAGCGCTTCGGCGATGATCGAGCGGGCGGAATTTTGCGTGCAGAGAAACAGCACATTGAATGCGGGTGACATCGTATCTTCCTTCATGTCGTCGACCTCTTCGGGAAGCAGCCGGGCAAGATCGCCGCACATTTCCGGTCGCCCATTGCAGCAATCGGTGGCGAGAAACCGGATCAATCCACGAAAGCCCGCAACGTCGGCCCGGTAGTTCATCACCCGCCCGTCCCGCTCGACCGTGATCAGACCGGCGCGGGTCAGGACCGTGAGATGCGTGGACATGGTGTTGTGCGGCACTTCGCAGACGCCGGCGATCTCGCCCGCCGGCAGCCCTTCCGGGTACGCGGCGATCAGCTTGCGGAAGGCCTTCAGCCGGGTCGGCTGGGCCAGGGCGGCGAAGGCCATTTGCGCTTCTATATCGTCCATATGTCGAGACATATCGATATATTATGACGCGCGAGTGACGGGGGCAACCGTTTTTTCTTTGCTGATGGAAAAGCCAACGCTCCGCTGCCCGTATTCTTGGCGGCCCCGGGTAGGCCGGTTTCCCTTTTTCCGCTTCCCCCAAAGGGGAATGGAGCGCACCCGATCTCGGGTTTACCCGAGATCGGTACCTTTAGTGCGCAAGTCGGGTAGACCCGACTTGCGATGGCGCCAGGGCGCTGGCAAGGCGCCCTTAGGTGAGCTTGGCGAAGCCCACCTGCGCGTCTGGCGAGACGCGCGGGCCCTTTTGCGCAAGGACCCAGCGCCTCCCGACGCTCCATCCAACGACGCGCATTGTCGGCGCGCCGGCCCTGCTTCCTGCGCGCGCCACTCGAGATGGCGCACGCAGATCAAGCACGGCACCTGTAGGATAAAGCCGCCCCCGGAAGCGGGGATAACTTATTTTGCGGAATAATTTTGGCTATTAAAACAAATAGATAAAGCGATCGATTGTATATCGTTCTATTTACGTTCTTCCCGCGACCCTGCATATACAGTATTGATCTCGCGCCATGCCGCAGTTCACCCCCCATCAGGATGCCGCGCTCGAAGCCGTCGCCCGCTGGCTCAAGGACAAGCCCGGGACCAACGGCGTGCCGTCCGTGTTCCGCTTGTTCGGCTATGCCGGCACCGGCAAGACCACGCTCGCCAAGCACATCGCCGAACACGTCGACGGCGAGGTCAAATACGCCGCCTTCACCGGCAAGGCGGCCTCGGTCATGCGCGGCAAGGGCTGCCACGGCGCCTCGACCATCCACAGCCTGATCTACCGCGCGCGCGAGAGCGGCGAGGAAATCCCGAACTTCGACCTGTGGGACGAAGCGCCCGCCTCCAAGGCCGCGCTGATCATCATCGACGAATGCTCGATGGTGGACCCCGAACTCGGCCGCGACCTGCTGTCGTTCGGCGTGCCGCTCTTGGTGCTGGGCGACCCGGCCCAGCTGCCGCCGATCCAGGGCGGCGGCTTCTTCACCGAGGCCGAACCGGACGCCATGCTCACCGAGGTGCACCGGCAGGCGCAGAACGATCCGATCGTACGGCTGTCGATGGACGTGCGCGCCGGCGAGTATCTCGAACCCGGCCGCTACGGCGAGACCGAGGTCGTGCGCAAGAGCGACCTCGATCCCGAGCGCGTGCTTAATGCCGACCAGGTGCTGGTCGGCCGCAACGCCACCCGGCGCGCCTACAACAATCGCATGAGAGAACGCCGCGGCTTCGAGGGCGACATGCCCTCGGCCGGCGACAAGCTGGTGTGCCTGCGCAACAACCGCAAGAAGGGCCTGTTCAACGGTGGCCTGTGGACCGTGAAGGACCGCGGCGCGCGCAAGACCGGCATCATGACCATGCACCTGATGCCGGACGACGAAACCGCGCGGCGCGGCGTCAAGGTGTCGGTGCGGCCGGAATGCTTCACCGGCGGCATCGAGCAGCTCGACTGGCAGCGGCGCAAGCCCTACGACGAGTTCGACTACGGCTACGTGCTGACCGTGCACAAGGCGCAGGGCTCGCAGTGGGACGACGTCGTGCTGTTCGACGAGTCGTTTGCGTTTCAGGATAGCCGCGCGCGCTGGCTCTACACCGGCATCACAAGGGCGGCGAAGCGGCTGACGGTGGTAGTGTAGCGCGCCGAAACGCGGCCATCGTCAATAGGTGGCACTGTACAAACGCGGCCGCGGCCGCCCCCGGTCGCCATCGCGGGCGATCTGCGCCACCCGCGCGGTGCAATTCTCGCTTGGCAATTTCCCGCACCGATCGTACCGCTCGCAGTCTCCGCAGGTGAACCGCGACAGGCGGCGCTGGACGGCGATATGGTCGGCAAGCCGACGGAACGGCTCCCGGATCGCATCGAGCAGGCGCATCTGATCACCCTCCATAATTTTAATAATTTTATCGGGCGACGACGGCGCAGGGCTTGATTCAGGTCAAGCGACTCATGGTCTTGGCGTAACGCCCGCCGTTTTGCGTCGCGCCAGCGGCAGCACGGCCAGCGCAACGGCCGTGAACAGCGCGCCGGCAAGGAAGGTGCCGGTGGGGCCGATCACGTCCCACAACGCGCCGGCGACCACGCTCGCCGCCAGCAAGGCGACGCCGCTGACGAGATTGAACACGCCGAAGGCGGTACCGCGCAATTCCGCCGGCGCGGTGTCGGCGACCAGCGCCGACAGCAGGCCTTGCGTCAGCCCCATGTGCAGGCCCCACAGCGCGACGCCGATCATCACCGTCGGCACGCTATTGCCCAGCGCCAGCACCAGGTCGGCGACGATCAGCAGCGCGAAGCCGGCGACGATCGTGCCATAGCGGCCGATCTGGTCCGACAGCGCACCGGCCGGCCAGGCCGACAGCGCATAGACCACATTCATCACGATCATCACCGCCGGCACGATCGCCAGCGGCAGGCCGGCCGATTGCGCGCGCAGCAGGAGAAACGCTTCGCTGAAGCGCGCCAGCGTGAAGATCGCCGACACGCCGACGACCAGCCAATACGTCGTATTCAGCCGCGCCAGCTCGGCGCGCGAAAACGGCGCCCGCACCTTGCGCAAGCCCGGCGGCCGCTCCGGCTCGCGCACGCCGAACACGATGATGGCGACCGAAATGAAGGCCGGGATCACCGCGATCCAGAATACGGCGCTGAAATTATTGGCGAAGGCCGCCATGAAGACGACGGCCAGCAGCGGCCCCAGCACAGCGCCGACGGTGTCAAGCGACTGCCGCAGCCCATAGGCGCTGCCGCGCGCGCCCTCCGGCGTGAGGTCGGCGATCAGCGCGTCCCGCGGCGCGCCGCGAATGCCCTTGCCGACGCGATCGACGAAACGCGCCGCCACCAGCCAACCGATGCTCGACGCCAGCGGAAACACCGGCTTGGTGACGGCGGCCAGGCCATAACCGGTTGCCGCCAGCCACTTGCGCTTGCCGAGATAGTCGCTGAGCGCACCGGAAAAGATCTTGGTGATTGAGGCGGTGGCCTCGGCGATGCCTTCGATGATACCGACGGTCAGCGTCGAGGTGCCGAGCACGGTGACCAGATAGAGCGGCAGCAGCGCGTGGACCATCTCGGAGGAGATGTCCATGAACAGCGACACCAGCCCGAGCGCCCAGACGCCGCCCGGGATCTCGCGCCAGCGGAACAGAGAGCGGGGGGAGTCGGGCATCGGGTTGCTCAAACGCGTCGATTACGCTCTGTTTCGACCTCATCCTGAGGAGCCGCGCGACGCGCG
This sequence comes from uncultured Undibacter sp., assembly GCA_964372105.1. GTDB lineage: Bacteria > Pseudomonadota > Alphaproteobacteria > Rhizobiales > Xanthobacteraceae > Pseudolabrys. Next base: position 7,800 of record CAYJPU010000054.1, on the reverse strand, counting down.
GCGTCTCGAAGGATGAAGTCGGGTACCAAGGCCTCATGGTTCGAGACGCGCGGGCTACGGCCCGCGCTCCTCACCATGAGGAGACAGGTGTCACGCCGCCTCTTTCCTCTTCGCCGGCGCAAAGCGGCCGTAGAACGTCTCATCGTGCTCGGCCATGTCGAGCAGCAGTTTGGGCGGCGCAAAGCGCGCGCCGTATTTCGCCTCGAACTTGTGGCACAAATCGACGAACTTCTTCGTGCCCATCATGTCGATGTAGGACAGCGTGCCGCCGGAGTACGGCGCAAAACCAAAGCCGAGGATGGAGCCGACGTCGGCCTCGCGCACGTCGGTGACCACCTTTTCCTCGAACGTGCGCGCGGCTTCCACCGCCTGCACCACGAGGAAACGCTGTTTCAACTCCTCGACGTCGAGCGCCTCGACCTCTTCGAGGCTGAGCTTCTTCGGCAGCAGATCGGCAAGGCCGGGCCACAGCTTCTTCGGGGCGCCTTGCGGATAATCGTAGAAGCCCTTGCCGTTCTTGCGGCCGAAACGCTGATGCTTCTCGACGAGGTCTTCGAGAAGCTTCTTCATGCCCGCATTGATCGCGGCCGGGCCGAGATCGGCCTCGGCGGCGCGCACGATCTTGAGGCCGAGATCGAGCGCGGTCTCGTCGTTGAGCGACAGCGGACCGACCGGCATGCCGGCCATGCGCGCGGTGTTCTCGATCATCGCCGGAGGAATCCCCTCCAGCAGCATGAGATGACCTTCCTGGATGTAGTTGAGCACGCAGCGGTTGGCATAGAAGCCGCGCGAATCATTCACGACGATCGGCGTCTTGCGGATGGCGCGCACGAAGTCGAGCGCCACCGCGAGCGCGCGGTTGCCGGTTTCCTTGCCGAGAATGATCTCGGTCAGCATCATTACCGCGACCGGCGAGAAGAAGTGGATGCCGATGAAACGCGCCGGGTCTTTGAATTCGGCGGCGAGCGAGGTGATCGGCAGCGTCGAGGTGTTGGAGGCGAAGATCGCGTTGTTGCCGATCACCGCCTGGATTTTCGCGATGACGTCGGACTTCACTTTCCTGTCTTCAAACACCGCCTCGATGACGAGGTCGCAATCGGTGAGCGCGCCGTAGTCGGCGGACGGCGTGATCTTCTCCAGCAGCGCGTCGCGCTCGGCGCCTTTCATGCGGCCTTTATTGACGCGGTCGCTGAGCGACTTGTGCAAGGCCGCCTTGCCCTTGTCGGCGGTCTCCTGATCGCGGTCGATCAACACCACCGACAGACCGGCCGCCGCACTGACCTGCGCGATGCCGGCGCCCATAAAGCCGGCGCCGACGACGCCGATTTTCTGGAGCGTGGTCGGCGGCTCGTTCACCGGCCGGCGCGCGCCTTTGTTCAGCTCCTGCATCGAGACGAACAGCGTGCGGATCATGGCGGCCGCTTCCGGCGAGCGCAGGATCTTGGCGAACCAGCGCGACTCGACGCGCAGCGCGACATCCATCGGCAATTGCAGGCCTTCGTAGACCACCTGCAGAATGGCGCGCGCGGCCGGATAGTTGTCGTAGGTCTCGCGGCGGTAGATCGCGTTGGCCGCCGGGAAGGTCATCATGCCGGCTTTGGAATAAACCTGACCGCCGGGCAGCTTGAAGCCCTTCTCGTCCCACGGCTTCACGCCCTTGCCGCCGGCCTTGATCCAGTCCTTGGCGGCCGTGATCAGATCGGCGGCCGGCACCACGGCGTCGATTAGCTTCATCGCCTTGGCGCGGTCGACTTTAAGCTGGTCGCCCTTGAGCAAAAATTGCAACGCGTCGGCAGGCGCCATCATGCGCGCGATGCGCTGGCTGCCGCCGGCGCCGGGGAACAGGCCGATCTTGATTTCCGGCAGGCCGAGCCGCGTCTTCGGATTGTCGCTGGCAACGCGGTAATGACACGACAGCGCGAGCTCGAATCCGCCGCCCATCGCCGTGCCGTTGAGCGCGCAGACCCACGGCTTGCCGGAGGTCTCGAGCCGGCGATAGAGCTGCGACAGCTTGCGGCTTTCCTCGAACACCATGCCGGCAGCGGCCTGCTCGCCCTGCGACTTCACCATGCCGGCAAACAGCGCCGCAAAGCGCTCCAGCATCGTCAGGTCGGCACCGCCGCAGAAGGCGTCCTTGCCCGAGGTGATGACCGCACCCTTGATGGCGGCGTCGCCCGCCACCTTCTCGACGATCGCCGCGAGCTCCTCGATGGCGCCCATGGTAATGACGTTCATCGAGCGGTCGGGCATGTCCCAGGTGACCAGCGCGATGCCGTCGGAATCGATGTCCAGCGTGAAGTCGGTCATGGCCGTTTCCTTCAGTAAGGCGCGCCGTTCTTGCGCGTATAGCGGAACCCACCCTCGTCACGCACAACCATCATGTCGATGTCGGAATAAGTCGCGCGTTCGGTCGCCGCGCGCGTGCCGACTTCGATGAAGACCGCGTCGCGGTGCGAGCGGTTGATCAGGCAGTGGCCGTCCGGCACGCCCGCTTTCCAACCAGCGGCGTCGCCGGACTTGAGCACGGTCTCGCCGCCGTCCTCGCACAGAACGACTTCGCCTTCGAGCACATAGACAAACTCGTCCTCGTTCTCGTGCCAGTGCCGCTGCGACGATGCCGACCCCGGCTTGAGCGTGCAAATATTGACGCCGAATTGGGTGAGGTCCGCCGCCCGGCCGAGCCGCTTGCGGGCGCGGCCTTCGACGGCTTTATTGAACGGCGGCGGATAATTGGTCGATGTATCAAGCGCGATCTTATCAGTATCGATTTTCGGCATGCGTCACACGCGCTCGATGATGGTCGCGGTGCCCATGCCGGCGCCGATGCAGAGCGTGATCAGCGCGGTCGATTTGCCGGTGCGCTCCAGTTCGTCGAGCACCGTGCCGACCAGCATGGCGCCGGTCGCCCCCAACGGATGGCCCATGGCGATGGCGCCGCCATTGACGTTGACCTTGGCTTGGTCGATGTCGAAGGCCTGCATGTAGCGCAGCACCACCGATGCGAAGGCCTCGTTGATCTCGATGAGATCGATGTCGGACAGCGACATGCCGGACTTCTTCAAGACCTTGTGCGTCACGTCGATCGGACCGGTGAGCATGATCGCCGGCTCCGAGCCGATATTGGCAAAGGCCCGGATCCGCGCGCGCGGCTTCAGCCCGGCGCGTGCGCCGGCTTCCTTGGTGCCGATCAGCACGGCGGCCGCGCCGTCGACGATGCCGGAGGAATTGCCGGCGTGATGGACGTGATTGACCGCCTCGATCTCCGGATGCGCCTGCACCGCGACGGCGTCGAAGCCGGCCATCTCGCCCATCTGAATGAAGGACGGCTGCAGCGCCGCGAGCGTCTGCATCGTGGTCGTCGGACGCATGTGCTCGTCTTTGTCGAGGATGGTGAGGCCGTTGACGTCCTTCACCGTCATCACCGACTTCTTGAAGCGGCCTTCTTCCCAGGCCTTGGCGGCGCGCCTCTGGCTCTCGACCGCGAAGGCGTCGACATCGTCGCGCGAGAAGCCGTATTTGGTCGCGATCAGGTCGGCGGAGATGCCCTGCGGCAAAAAGTAGGTCTCGACCGCAATGGTCGGATCGACCGGCCAGGCGCCGCCGGACGCGCCGATGCCGACGCGACTCATGGATTCGACGCCGCCGCCGACGGTCATGTCGTGCTGGCCGGACATCACCTCGGCCGCCGCGAAGTTCACGGCATCCAGGCCAGAGGCGCAGAAACGGTTGATCTGCACGCCCGGCACGCCGTCGCCGAAACCGGCCACCAGCGCGGCCGCGCGCGCGATGTCGCCGCCGGCTTCGCCGACCGGATCGACGCAGCCCATCACCACGTCATCGACGAGCGTAGTGTCGAGCTTGTTGCGGTCGCGGAGCTCGGCGAGCGTCTGCGCCGCCAGATTGAGCGCGGTGACCTCGTGCAGCGAGCCATCAGCCTTGCCACGGCCGCGGGGCGAGCGCACGTGATCGAAAATGAATGCGTCGGGCATGGTGCCTCTCCGGTTTCTCCGCCGTCATCCCCGCGAAAGCGGGGACCCAGCAACCCCTGTCTTTCCGTATCACGCCCACCGGGGTTACTGGATCCCGGCTTACCTCGCTTCGCTCGGCGTCCGGGATGACGCCAACAACTACAAACTCCGCGCGATCAGCAATTTCATGATCTCGTTCGTCCCCGCGTAGATACGCAGCACCCGCGCGTCGCGGTAGAGGCGCGAGATCGGATATTCGTCCATGAACCCGTAGCCGCCGAACAGTTGCAGGCAACGGTCGATCACCCTGGCCAGCGTGTCGGTGAGCCGATATTTGGCCATCGAGGCAGTGACGGTGTCGAGCTGTCCCGCAACGTGCCGGCCGATGCAGTGGTCGAGGAACACTTTGGCGATGGTGGTGTCGGTTTTGCACTCGGCCAATTCGAATTGCGTGTTCTGGAACTCGATGATCTTCTTGCCGAAGGCTGAGCGCTGCTTGACGTAATCGATGGTGAGCGCGAGCGCCCGTTCCATCATCGCGACCGCGTTCACCGCGACGATCAGCCGCTCCTGCGGCAGTTCCTTCATCAGTTGATAGAAGCCCTGCCCTTCCTCGGTCCCCAGCAAACTCTCGGCGGGCAAACGCACGTCCTCGAAGAACAGTTCCGAGGTGTCGGCGGCATTCAAGCCGAGCTTCTTGAGCTTGCGGCCGCGACGGAAGCCGGGCGCGTCGTCGGTCTCGACCACCAGCAGCGAGACGCCCTTGGCGCCGGCCTTGGGGTCGGTCTTGGCGACGACGATGATCAGGTTGGCGTGCTGGCCGTTGGTGATGAAGGTCTTGGAGCCGTTGAGCACATAGCCGTTGCCGGATTTCTCAGCCTTGGTGCGCACGCCTTGCAGGTCCGAGCCGGTGCCGGGCTCGGTCATGGCGATGGCGCCGACCATCTCGCCGGTGGCGAGCTTCGGCAGCCAGCGTTTCTTCTGCTCCTCGGTGCCATAATGCAGGATGTAGGGCGCGACGATGCCGGAATGCAGCGGCGCACCGAAGCTGTCGAAGCCGGCAAGCGAGAATTCGCGGTTGATCACCGCTTCATGGGCGAAGCTGCCGCCGGCGCCGCCATATTCTTCCGGCATCGCGGCGCAGAGCAGGCCGGCCTGGCCGGCCTTGGTCCAGACATCGCGTTCATAGATGCCGGCCTCGTGCCAGCGGTCGATGTGCGGGCCGAATTCTTCGGTAATGAAGCGCCGCGACTGCTCCTCGAGCAGCACGAGGTCTTCGGTCATCCAGTCCGGGCGGGGGTGATTGAGGGCGTCCATGGGTCCGGCAAATGGTGGGCGACTCAGGGTGCGCTCACAATAGAGGTGCCGGGCCTCTCTGTCATTCCGGGCCAGCCCGTAGGGCGGCCCGGGCCCCCCCGCCCAGGGGGCGGGGGGGCCCCGCGCCGGGGGGATATTATTATTGT
>CAYJPU010000054.1:0-2359 GCA_964372105.1 uncultured Undibacter sp. | reverse complement strand
CGGGCCTTCTTGTTTCGGCGCCCCCCCCCCCGGCGGGCGCCCCCCCGCCGCCCTTCAGGCGTCGGCGAGCGCCCCGGACGACGGAATTTTATTTCTTCATCTTCACCGGGTCCTTGACCGCCTCGACCTTGTCGAACTCGACGTTCTGGATATTGCCGCCGACCTTCTCGACGCGGCGGATGTAGACGTTCTGCACGACGTCGCGGGTGTCGGGGTCGATCGAGATCGGGCCGCGCGGGCTTTCCCATGCCATGCCCTTGGCGGCGGCGATGAGCGAATCCCCGTCCGCCTTGCCGCCGGTCTTCTTCAGCGCCTCGTAGATCAGGTGCATGCCGTCCCAGCCGCCGATGGAAAACACATCGGGGTTGCGCTTGTAGTCGTCGTTGTAGGCCTTTACGAAGGCCTTGTTTTTCGCCGAGTCGTGCGTCCAGCCGTAATGGAACACGGTGATGATGCCGAGGCCGGCGTCGCCCATGTTCTTGAGCGCGACGTCGTCCATGGTGATCTCGCCCTGGCCGAGAATCTTCACTTTGCGCGGATCAAGGCCACGTTCGCCGAGCGCCTTGGCAAAGGCGGCCGGCTGCGCACCGCCGGGTATGAACACGAAGATGGCTTCCGGGTTCAGGTCCTTGGCGCGCTGCACGAAGGCGGAGAAGTCGGGATTGCCGACCGGCATACGCACCGAGCCGACGACCTCACCGCCAGCGCCCTTGAAGCCGGCGACGAACGAGGTTTCGGCGTCGATGCCCGGGCCATAGTCGGAGACCATGGTGTAGACCTTGCGCACGCCGCTCTTGTAGGCCCACGCGCCGAAGGTCTGCTCAAGTTGTGGAATGGTGAGCGAGGTGCGCGCCATGTAAGGCGACTTCGTCGTGATGATCGACGTGGCCGCGTTCATGACCACCATGAACTTCTTTGCCTCAGCGGAGATGTCGCCCGCCGCCATGGCATTGGGCGTGAGCACGAAGCCGGCGAGAACGTCGACCTTGTCGCGCACGACCAGTTCCTGCGCGAGCCGCTTGGCGACATCGGGCGCGACGCCGCCGGTGTCTTTGCGGATGAACTCGATCTTCTTGCCGGCGACCGTATCGCCGTTCTGTTTCACATAGAGCTTGATGGCATTGTCCATCTGCTGCGCGGCGTCGGCGAACTGCCCGGAATAGGGCATGATCAATCCGATCTTGACGGTTTGCTGCGCATTCGCCGAGGATGCCGCAAGCAAAGCCGCGGCAAGAACGAGAAACGATTTTCGCATGACTGCCCACCTCCCTGAAGCCGTTCTGATTTCGAACGGCTTGTGTGAAAGCCTAGCTGTAATCTTGAGCGGCGTCACGGAGAAGCAGGCATGCTGAAGTTCTCGGCCTTCGATCATCTCGACGCCAACGGCGCGACGTTGGGCAGCTTTCTGGAACAGCGGCTGCGGCTCATCGAATTGCTGGAGAGCAGCGGCTTTCACGGCTTCCATCTGGCGGAGCATCATTCGACGCCGCTCGGCATGGCCTCCAGTCCCGGCCTTTTCCTGGCCGCCGCGATCCAGCGCACCAGCAAAATCAAGCTCGGGCCGCTGGTCTACGTGCTGCCGCTGTATCACCCGCTGCGGCTTTATGAAGAGATCTGCATGCTCGACAACATGAGCGGCGGCCGCCTGACGGTGGGCGTGGGCCGCGGTGGGGCGCTGTTCGAGCACCAGCGCTATGGGATAGATCCCACTTTGGCTTCGGCGATGTACCACGAAGCTTTCGCGGTGCTGATGAAGGCGTTCGCGAGCGACGTGCTGGATTTCGAGGGCAAGTTCTACAGCTACAAGGACTTCGTCATCCAGGCGAAGCCGTTGCAGCGGCCGCACCCGCCGCTGTGGTACGGCGCGCCGAACGCCGACGCGATCGCCTGGGCCGCGCCGAACAACGTCAACGTGGTTTCGCTCGGACCCGCGGTGCGGGCGCGTGCGATAACGGACCGCTACGCGCAAGAATGGCAAAAGCTCGGCCGCGACTTGGGCTCACTGCCGGGCATCGGCATCACGCGCCATGTGGTGGTGGCCGACAGCGACGACGAGGCCAAGCGCATCGCGTGCGCGTCCTATCCGCGCTGGCGCGAGGCGATGGAGTTCATCTGGAAGCGTTCGGGCACGGCGTTCACGCTGACGGAGATCTATCCGCACGACTACGCCACGCTGGAGGCGGTCGGGCACGGCATCGCCGGTTCGCCCGCGACGGTGCGCAATTACATGACGCGGCTGAAGGACGATACCGGCGTCAACACCGTGCTGTGCCAGATGGTGTTCGGCGATATGACGTTCGACCAGGCCGCGCGCTCGATCGCGCTGTTCGGCCGCGAGGTGATCCCGGCGTTTGCGTGA
>CAYJPU010000053.1:0-15837 GCA_964372105.1 uncultured Undibacter sp. | reverse complement strand
GTCTCGACCATCCAGCGCATCACCGGCGACGACCGCTACCGGCCGAGCCCGTGGCTGCGCCGGCGCGCCGCGCTCGGCCTGTCCGCGCTGACGCCGGCCTGACCTTTACGGCGTGCCGCGCACGAGCTGACAGCGCTCGGCCAGTTCCAGGATCTTGGCGCTCAGGACCCCGCGCATTTCCTTGTCGGTGACGTTCGACGTCGACACCGGGACGGTGATGGCGCCGACCTCGCTGCCGTTCGACACCGGCACGGCGATGCCGCCGATGCCTTTGTGCCAGGTGTCGCGCACGACGACGACGGGCGAGGCCAGCGCCTCGCTCAGGCGCTGGTCGAAAGGCGCGACCGGCTGGCGCCGTCGGGTCAGCGCCGCGCGCAGGCGCTGGACGATCATCCGGCGGTCGGCTTCGGAACAGGCCTTGATCAGGCACAGGCCGGAGGCCGAGGTCGTGAGCGGCAGCCGCGCGCCGATCTCCATGCGCACGGCCAGCATGTTGCGGCCCTGCACGCAGTCCAGGAAGGTCGCATAAAGGCCGTCGCGCTGCGCGAAGCCGCAGGTCTCGCCGGTCTGCTGCGCGATCTGCACCAGGATCGGCCGCACCTGATGCAGCAGCGGCGCCTGCGTCAGCACCGGATAGCCGAGCGTCAGCACCTGCGGCGTCAGGATGTAGGAGCGGGTGGCGCGGTCGTAGGTGATGTAGCCGAGTTCGCGCAGCGTGTAGACCAGCCGCGAGATGGTCGACGGCGCCAGCTTGGTCTGCTTGGCCAGCTGTCCGTTGCTCAGGCCTCCCGATTTGCGGGAAAAGGCCCGCAGCACCTGCAGGCCGCGGTCGAGCGAGGTGACGAACTGGCGGTCCTTGTCCATGTGGCGAGCCTGTCCTTCTTTTCCGCAGAGCGGAAAGTCGTTTCACCTATATTGTCACAAGCGCCCCCGTCTGAGAAATAGGGGCAGGGTTGGAAACCAACAAAGGAGCGCGTCCCGTGCTCGCCGGCGATATGCTGCGCCGTTCGGCGCAACGATTTCCCGACAAGGCCGCGATCGTCTGCGGCGCCGAAACCATGACCTACCGCGCGCTCGAGGCGCGGGCCAACCAGCTGGCGAACGCCCTGCTCGCGCTCGGTCTGCCGAAGGGCTCCAAGGTCGCGATTCTCAGCCGCAACATTGTCGATTACGGCGCGGTGTTCTTCGGCGTCGCGCGCACCGGCTACGTGCTGGTCAACGTGTCGGTGCTCTACGCGCCGGAGGAACTGACCTTCGTCCTCAACAAGGCCGACACCGACGTCCTGGTCTTCGATCCGTTCCTGGCGGAAAAGGTCGAGGCGGTGCGCAAGGACACCCCGCGCATCAAGACGCTCATTTCGCTGGGCGCGTCCAACGTCACGAGCGCTCGCACGCTCGACGACTTCATCGCCAAGGCGCCGGCAACGCCGCCGCGGGTGGCGCTTGCGGAAACCGACCCGTTCTGCATGACCTATACCGGCGGCACCACCGGCCGGCCGAAGGGTGTGCTGTGCAGCCATCGTGCGCGCGACGTCACCGCGCACACCGTGATGGTGGAAGAAGCCATCGACGAGCGCGACGTGGTGGCGATCGTCACGCCGCTGTTTCATGTGGCCGCGCTCAACATCATGTACCAGCCGGCGATCCTGGCCGGCGCGACCACCGTCTTCATCACCCGCTGGTCGCCTGCCGCCTTCATGGAAGCCGCCGACAGGCACGGCATCACCGCCGGCTTCATGGTGCCGACGCAGGCCAGCACGCTGGTGCGCGATCCCGACTTCGACGCCGCCAAGTTGCGCACCTGGGGCAAGCTGTCGTTCGCCGGCGCGCCGATGCCGGATTGGGTGCAGCGCGACCTGAAGGCCAAGCTGCCGAATTTGCTGCTGACGCAGATCTACGGCCAGTCCGAGATGGGCGTGATCGCGGTGCTGCGCGACTGGTATCTGCCGGGCAAGCTCGGCGCCGTCGGCCGCCAGCCGTACAACGTCGACGTCGCGGTGGTCGACATGCAGGGCCGGCCGGTGAAGCCCGGCGAGATCGGCGAGATCGTGTCGCGCGGCGACAACCTGATGCTCGAATATTACAACGAGCCGGAGCAGACCAAGGGCTTCTTCAAGCTCGGCGACGGCTGGGGCTGGACCGGCGACGTCGGCACCATCGACGAAGACGGCTTCGTCACGCTGATCGACCGCTCCAAGGACATGATCATCTCCGGCGGCGAGAACGTCTATCCGAAGGAAATCGAGAACGCGCTCTACGAGCATCCCTCGGTGGCCGAATGCGCCGTGTTCGGCGTTCCGGACGACAAGTTCGGCGAGATCCCGATCGCCTATGTGCAGCTCAAGAGCGGCGCGACCGCCGACGAGACCGCGCTGATCGAGCATTGCGCCGAGCTGCTGGCGCGCTTCAAGCGCCCGCGCTCCATCAAATTCGTCGACGACTTCCCGAAGACGCCGATCGGCAAGATCCAGAAGAACGTGCTGCGCGAGCCGTACTGGAAGAACCAGGAGAAGAAGATATGAGCGATCTGTACGCCGGCTATCAGCGCCTGAAGCTGGATTGGCCGAAGGAGCGCATTCTCCGCATCACCATGGACAGCCCGCGGCGGCTGAACGCCGCCGACGCCGTCATGCACCACGAGCTGGCCAAGATCTGGCGCGACGTGGATTCGGACGCGCGGGTGTCGGCGGTCGTCATCACCGGCGCCGGCAAGGCGTTCTCGGGCGGCGGCGACCTCGATCTCGTCAAGGAGATGAGCGAGGATTTCGAAGTGCTCACGCGCGTCTGGAAAGAGGCGCGCGACCTCGTCTACAACGTCATCAACTGCTCGAAGCCGATCGTGTCGGCGATGCAGGGGCCGGCGGTCGGCGCCGGCCTGGTGGCCGGCCTCTTGGCCGACATTTCGATCGCCGCGAAGACGGCGCGCATCATCGACGGCCACACCCGGCTCGGCGTCGCCGCCGGCGACCATGCGGCCATCGTCTGGCCGCTGCTGTGCGGGCTGGCGAAGTCGAAATACCATCTGCTGCTGTGCGAGCCGCTGAGCGGCGAGGAGGCCGAACGCATCGGGCTGGTGTCGCTGTGCGTCGACGAAGACCAGTTGCAGGACAAGGCGCTGGAGATCGCGACCCGGCTGGCGAACGGCTCGCCGACCGCGATCCGCTGGACCAAGTACGCCCTCAACAACTGGCTGCGCATGGCGGGCCCGACCTTCGACACCTCGCTGGCGCTGGAGTTCATGGGTTTCAACGGTCCGGACGTGCGCGAGGGGCTGGCCTCGCTGCACGGCAAACGGCCGCCCAACTTCAAGAAGGATTGCCCGCTGTAATTTTCCGCACAGCGGTACAGGTTTCTGCAACCGGCGGGCCGGCTCTGGCACATTGGCCGGGAACGACCCGCACATCGCGACAAGAACATAAACTTCGTTGGGAGGTACTCATGGCTCGATTGGCTCGATCGATCAATTCGCGCGCGCTCCTGCTCGGCATGGCCGCTTCGCTGCTCCTCGGCACGGCCGCATCGGCACAAGTCTCGAACGATGCCGTCCGCATCGGCGTCCTCACCGACATGAACGGCAATCTCGCGTCGCTGTCCGGCAAGGGCTCCGTCGTTGCCGCGACCATGGCGGTGGAGGATTTCGGCGGCAAGGTTCTCGACAAGAAGATCGAGATCGTCACCGCCGACCATCAGAACAAGGCCGATATCGGCACGCAGATCGCCAACAAGTGGATCGACGTCGAAGGCGTCGACATGATCGTCGACGTGCCGAACTCGTCGGTCGCGCTCGCCGTGCAGGAAGTCGCCAAGCAGAAGAACCGCGTGTTCATCGCCTCGGCCGGCGGCACCGCGGCGCTCACCGGCAAGGCCTGCTCGCCGACCGGCGTCCACTGGACCTGGGACACTTACGCCGCCGCCGTCAGCACGGCGAAGGCGATCGTCGACGAAGGCAGCAAGAACTGGTTCTTCCTGACCGCCGACTATGCGTTCGGCCACGCCATGGAAGCCGACGTCGCGCGCGTCGTGAAGGCGCAGGGCGGCAAGGTCGCCGGCTCGGTGCGCCATCCGACCAACACGTCTGACTTCTCGTCGTTCCTCCTGCAGGCGCAGGCGTCCGGCGCCGACGTCATGGCGCTCGCCAACGGCGGCAGCGACACCAGCAACTCGCTCAAACAGGCGCAGGAGTTCGGCCTGACCAAGAAGTTCAAGATCGCGGCGCTGGCGATCTTCATCACCGACGTGCACGCGGTCGGCCCGCAGTCGGCGCAAGGGCTGCTGCTCACCACCGCCTTCTACTGGGACCGCACGCCCGAAAGCCGCGCCTGGTCGAAGCGCTTTTTCGCCAAGCACGGCGCCATGCCGACGATGTCGCAGGCCGGCGTTTATTCCGCCGTCACGCACTACCTCAAGGCCGTCGCGGCGGCGAAGACCGACCTGGCGGCGCCGGTCGTCGCCGCGATGAAGGCTTCGCCGGTCAACGACATGTTCGCGACCAACGGCAAGATCCGCGACGACGGCCGCATGGTGCACGACATGTACCTGGTGCAGGTGAAGGCGCCGGCCGACGTCAAGCAGCCGTGGGACTACTACAAGGTGCTGCGCACGGTGAAGGGCGAGGAAGCCTTCCGCCCGCTGGCCGAAAGCGATTGCCCGCTGGTCAAGAAGTAACGCCGCACCACGTCTCGTATAAAGCAGAGCGGGCGGGTCTTCGGGTCCGCCTGTTTTGTTTTGTAGCCGATGACGCCTGCCTTCCATCAGGCGAAGCCGAACAGCCTGGCCGGGTTGTCGACCATCATCTTGTGCCGCGTCGCCTCATTCGGCGCGATCTCGGCAATGAGGTCGACCAGGTCGCCGTCGTTCGGCACGGCGAAGTGGTTGGGATGCGGCCAGTCCGAGCCCCACACCACGCGCTCGGGCGCGTGTTCGGCCAGCGCGCGCGTGAACGGCACGGCGTCGTGGTAGGGCACGGCCTTTCTGGTGATGCGGTCGGTGCCGGACAGCTTGACCCAGACGTTGCCGCGGTCGAGCAACCGGCGCAGCGCCGAGAACGCCTTGCCGTCGAGGCCCTCGCGCACGTCGATGCGGCCGATGTGGTCGATCACCACCGGCGCGCCGATCGAGGTGATGAACTCGTACTGCTCGAGCACGCCCTGGCCGCCGACGTGAATGGCGACGTGCCAGCCGCGCGGCGCCACCTTGGCGATCACCGCGCGGATGTCGTCGTAGGGCGCAGGCTTGCCGAGATGCGAGAAGAAATGAAAGCGCACGCCGCAGACGCCGGCGGCGTCGAGCCGCGCGATCTCGGCCTCGGGCGTGTCCCGCGTCAGCAGCGCGACGCCGCGATAGCGCGCGGGCGCCGCCGCCAGCAAATCGAGCAGCACGGCGTGGTCGCCGCCGTGGCACGACGACTGCACGAACACGCCGCGTTCTAGCCCTAGCAACTTGTGCAGCGCGAACAGCTCCTCCTTCGGCGCATCCTGCGGCGTGAAGGTGCGGTCGGCCGCGAACGGAAAGACGCGCTGCGGCCCGAACACATGGAAATGCGAATCGCACGACAGCGGCGGCAAAGCGAGCCGCGGCTTCTTCGGGTTGCGGTCGGGCGGCGCGCAGGCCGGCGCCTTGTCGGTGGGGAGGGCGGTCATGTGTCAGTCGCAGCGCACGGTCATGCCGCCGTCGACCACGATCTCGGTGCCGGTGACGAAGCGCGCCTCGTCGGAGGCGAGGAACAGCGCGGCGTAAGCGGTGTCGCGGCCGTCGCCCATGAAGCCGAGCGGGATGCGCGCGACGCGCTCTTTGAGCAGCGACTCGACGTCGCCGCCGGCGCGCTGCTTGGCGAGCCGCACCTCCACCATCGGCGTATGCATCTGGCCCGGCACCACGGTGTTCACGCGGATGCCCTTGGGCGCATATTGCACGGCGGTGACGCGCGAGAAGTGGATGAGGCCGGCCTTGGCCGAGGCGTAGCCGACCTGCGGCGAGCCGGTGTAGCGGGTGCCGGAAGTCGACGACGTGTTGATGATCGCGCCGCCGCCTTGCGCGGTCATCAGCGGGATGACGTGCCGGCAGGTCAGAAACACGCTCTTGAGATTGTAGTCGATCTGGTTGTCCCAGGCCTGCTCGGACAGTTCGGCGGCGCCGCCGGCGGCCGAGCCGCCGACATTGTTCACCAGAATGTCGATGCGGCCATAAGCGTCGTGGCAGGCCTGCACCATCTGGGCGACCTGCGCGTCGTCGAGCACGTCGCAGGCGTAGGTTTTGATGCCGGCGCCGGGCCCGGCAAGCTGCACGGTCTCGGCCATCGAGTCCGGGTTCTTGTCGACGGCGAATACCTTGGCGCCTTCGCGCGCGAAGATCACCGCCGCGGCGCGGCCGTTGCCCCAGCCGGGGCCGACACAGCCGGCCCCGGTGATGAGCGCTACTTTTCCGGCAAGACGTCCGGACATGAATGGGCCGCCGCTACTTGGACGTCGGCACGCCGGCGTCCTTGATGACCTTCGCCCACTTCTTGATTTCGCTGTCGATGAACGCGCGGAAGTGCTCAGGCGTATCGCCGACCAGGGTGGCGCCCTGGCTCGACAACTTCTCGATCACCTTCGGGTCCTTCATCGCCTCGACGGCGGCCTTGTTGATGGCCGCAACGATCTGCGGCGGCGTCTTCCCCGGCGCCACCATGCCGTACCAGTTCTCGGTCTGCAGGTTCGGCATGCCGGCTTCGGTGGTGGTCGGCACATCCGGCGCGCTCGGCACGCGCTTGAGCGCGCCCACCGCGATCGGCTTCAGCTTGCCGGCCTTCACCTGCGGCAGCAGCACCGGCAGGTCGAGGAACACCATCTGTACTTGACCGGCGAGCAGATCGGTCACCGCCGGCGCCGCGCCGCGATAGGGCACATGGGTGATGTCGATCTTGGCGGTGAGCTTGAACAGTTCGCCGGCGAGATGCGGCAGGCTGCCGGGGCCGGAGGAGGCGAAGTTCATCTTGCCCGGCTGCGCTTTCGCCAGCGCCACCAGTTCGGCCATGGTGTTGGCCGGCACGTTCGTCGCCACCACCAGCATCTCCGGCACGGTCGCGACCAGCGTCACCGGCGCCAGGTCCTTGAGCGTGTCGTAGGCGACCTTCTCCATGCTCGGGCTGATCACGAGCGCGCCGGCGCTGGCGATGGCAATGGTGTAGCCGTCGGGCGCGGCCTTGGCGACCACGTCGGTGCCGAGCACGCCGCCCTGGCCGCCGCGGTTCTCGATGATGACCGGCTGCTTGAGGATTTCCGACATGCGCTGGCCGACGGTGCGCGCGATCAGGTCGTTCGGACCGCCGGGTGGGAACGGCACGATCAGCCGGATCGACTTGCTCGGGAACTCCTGCGCGGCGGCGAGCACCGGGCTTAGGGCCGCGACAGCGCCGATCAACAAAATCCGTAAGGCCCGCATAATGATCCTCCCAAGGTATTTCCGCGGCGTGACGTTCGCCGCTGCATTCTTTTCCAGGCGCTACCTTAGTGGACCGGCACGCGCGGATGAAGTTCGCCGGCGATACTCTTTCGGCATGGCAAACGCCGGGCCTTGAACGGGCGTGCGCCTTCTCAACTCAGCAGAGCTGCGTGCCGGCCCAGGTCTTGTCGCGCACCAGCGCGCGGCAGACGTCGTGCATCAGCGCGCCCGTTTCCTGCGTCAGCTTGGGCAGCGTTGCGTTGCGCAAGGTGACCATCGTCACCAGCGTGGAGAGCGTCGGCCGCACGATCGGGAACGCGGTGAGCTGCTTGCGGGCGAGCTCGTCCTGCACGGCGGCGAAGGTCAGGATGGTGTAGCCGAGGCCCTTCTCGACCATCGCCTTGGCGAAGGCGACGCTGTCGGCCTCGATCTTGATGCGCAGGCGGACACCGTGCTCGAGCGCGGCGTGCTCGACCAGCCGCCGGTTGTTGTGCGCCATGTTCGGCAGGATCAGCGGCAGTTCGCCGAGGTCGCGCATGCGGTAGCTCGCCGGATGCTTGCGGCCTTTGGTCAGATGCGGCGGCGGCCCGATCACGAACATGCGTTCGGTCAGAATGGGACTGATATTCAGGGCGTCGAGGTGCGGCGGGTTGTGCAGGATGGCGATGTCGATGCGCTTTTCGATCAGCCATTCCTGCAGCGACGAGGTGACGCCTTCGCGCATGTGCAGCGTGGTGCGCGGCCAGGCCTGCTGGAAGCGTTCGACGAAGGGCGGGATCAGCAGCCGGCCGGCCGCGGGCGGCACGCCGATGGCGATGCGGCCGCCGCCGGGCGCGCGGTCTTCGCGGATTTCCTCGCCGGTCTGGTGCACCAGGTGGACGATCGCCTCGGCGCGTTCCAACAGCAGCGAGCCGGCGGCGGACAGCCGTACGCCCCGGCCGTGGCGGGCGAACAGCGCGACGCCCAGTTCGTGCTCGAGCTTGCGGATCTGGCGGCTCAAGGCCGGCTGCGCCAGGCGCAGTTCCTGCGCCGCGCGGCTGACGCTGCCGGCGCGCGCCACGCGCATGAAGTTCCTCAGCTCTCGCAATTCCATGATGGCTCGCCGGTAAGCTATACTTTCAAAGCATAGCTTACGGCATTCCGCGCTTGCGTCAAAAACGCCGAGCGGTGGAGGGGGCGCTGACCGGCGCGGGCGAACGCGCTCAGGCGGCGGTCTGCAGCAATGCGAGCAGCCCGGCGAGCAGTGCGCGCGGGTTCGGCGGGCAGCCGGGAATGTGCAGGTCGACGGCGATCACGTCCTTGACGCCACCGGCGACCGCGTAGCTGCCGGTGAACAGGCCGCCGTCGACGGCGCAGGCGCCCACCGCCACCACCCATTTCGGGTCGGGCGTGGCGGCATAGGTGCGCAGCAAGGCCTCGCGCATGTTCTTGGTCACCGGACCGGTCACCAGCAGCACGTCGGCGTGGCGCGGCGAGGCGACGAAGCGCAATCCGAAACGCTCCAGGTCGTAGAACGCGTTGCTGAGCGCGTGGATCTCCAACTCGCAGCCGTTGCAGGAGCCGGCGTCGACCTGGCGGATGGACAGCGAACGGCCGAGCTTGGCCCGCGCCGCGCGGTCGACGCTGTGCGCCAGCTCGGCGAGCCCGGCCTCGTCGGGCGCGGGCGGCGCTTCGGTCAGCGGGTCGTGCAGGCTGTCGAGCAATGTCTTGCGCATGATGAGTTGCCTCACGCTCTCCCGTCATGCCCGCGCTTGTCGCGGGCATCCACGTCTTTGCTGCCTCTCAGCAAGAAGGACGTGGATGGCCGGGACAAGCCCGGCCATGACGAAAATTGGTTGGCCGTCCGCATCACAAATCATGCCCCGAATACGAGCAGTTGAACGACTTGTTGATGAGCGGGAAGTCCGCGACGATGTTGCCCTCGACGGCGGTTTCCAACAGCGGCCATTGGAACCAGGAGGCGTCGCGCAGGTGACAGCGCGCCACGCGGCCGCCGGCGTCGCACCGCAGCCACGTCAGCACGTCGCCGCGGAACGCCTCGACCAGCGCCAGGCCTTCGCACGCGCCTTTGACGTCGACGGCGGCTCTGATCGCGCCCGCCGGCATCCGGGCGAGGATCTGCTCGATCAGCGCCAGGCTCTGCTCGGCCTCGCGGATGCGCAGCCACACCCGTGCATTGACGTCGCCGGCGTCCAGCACCGGTACGTCGAAGGAAAGTTCGTGATAGGGCGCGTAACGAAACGCGCGCCGCGCATCGAACGCCCGGCCCGCGGCGCGTCCGACATAGCCGCCGGTGCCGAACTGGCGGACGTATTCGGGTTTGACGATGCCGGTGGTGACGGTGCGGTCCTGCAGCGAGGCGGTGTTGTCGTAAAGCTCGACCAGCGTCGGGAACACCTTGCGCACCTGCGCGATCAGGCCGCGCACCTGCCGTTCGCCTTCCGGCGCGCAATCGCGCGCGACGCCGCCGGGCACGATCACGTCCATCATCAGCCGGTGGCCGAAGCAGGCGTCGGCCGCGCGCAGCGTGCGCTCGCGCAGGATGCCGGTCTGCGCGTGCATCAGCGAAAACGACGCGTCGTTGCAGACGGCGCCGATGTCGCCGAAATGGTTGGCGAGCCGTTCCAGCTCGGCCATCAGCGCGCGCAAGTAAGTCGCGCGCGGTGGCGCCGCCACCCGCACGGCGGCCTCGGCGGCGAGCGCGAAGGCATAAGCATAAGCAACCGTGCTGTCGCCGGAAGCGCGGCCGGCGAGCTTGGCCGCCTGCTCCAGCGTCGCGCCCTGTGTCAGTCTGTCGATGCCCTTGTGGACGTAGCCGAGCCGCTGCTCGAGCCGCACGACGTGCTCGCCGTTGGCGGTGAAACGGAAATGCCCGGGCTCGATGATGCCGGCATGCACCGGCCCGACCGCGATCTGGTGCAGGCCTTCGCCTTCGGCCGGGAGAAATTGATACGTCATTCCGGGACGGCCCGAAGTCTCACTCTCTGTCATTCCGGGACGCCGCGAAGCGGCGGGCCCGGAATCCATACTCCGCAGCGTTGGGGTCATGGATTCCGGGCTCGCGCCTTCGGCGCCCCCCGGAATGACGGAAAGCGGATGCTTCACATCCCAAAATCCCAGGTCCAACCATGGCCGCAGGTCCGGCGAGCCGACAGCCTCCAATCCGAAGAGACTCTTGATCGCGCGCTCCAGCCGGATCGCCGGCGGATGTTGGGCGCCGACGCTCGGAAACGTGCCGTCGGTGCAGGCGTAACTCACGACGCCGATCGCGCCGGTGGTCTCGTCGCGATGCGCCATGCACACGTCGGTGCCGTCGGCCCACAGGCTGAGCAGCGTCAGGCTGCCGTCCGCCAGGCGCGCGGTGGTCCGGCGCCAGCCGTCTTCGGTCACTGCGGTGCGCGGCTGGATCATGGCGCTACCCCAACAGCCTGGCGACGTTCTCGAAGCCGCTGACCAAAGCCGGCGGCAGATAGATGCCGGCAGTGGCGACGATGGCGAGATGCGCGAACATCGGCACGTAGGAAGCGTTCGCCGGCGCGGTCGGGCCGCGCGGCTCGCCGAACAGCACCGGGACGAGCCGCAGGAACAATCCGCCGAGCGCGACCATGATGCCGAGCGCGAGCAGCGTCGCCAGCACGGGCTGGCGCGCGAAGGTCGAGCTCACCACCAGAAACTCGCTCATGAAGATGCCGAGCGGCGGCAGGCCGGCGATGGCGACGACGCCGCACAACAGGCCCCAGCCGAGCACCGGATTGGTCACGGTCAGGCCGCCGATGTCGGCGATCTTCTGCGTGCCCTTGACCTGCGCGATGTGGCCGACGGCGTAGAAGATCGCCGACTTGGTCAGCGAGTGCATGGTCATGTGCATGAGCCCGGCGAAGTTCGCCAGCGGCCCGCCCATGCCGAAGGCAAACACGATGATGCCCATGTGCTCGATCGACGAGTAGGCGAACAGCCGCTTGATGTCGCGCCGCCGGTACAGCATGAAGGCGGCGAACAGGCAGGAGATCAGCCCCATCGTCACCATCAGCGGGCCGGGCGCGATCGCCGCCGGCGCGAGCGCCAGCAGCATCTTGAAGCGCAGCAGCGCGTAGAGCGCGACGTTCAGCAGCAGGCCGGACAGCACCGCCGAGATCGGCGTCGGGCCTTCGGCGTGCGCGTCCGGCAGCCAGGCGTGCAGCGGCGCGAGGCCGACTTTGGTGCCGTAGCCGAGCAGCAGGAAAACGAAGGCGACGTTCAACAGCGGCGCGTCGAACTTGGCGGCGTGCTGCACCAGCACGGTCCACACCATGGCCTCCAGGCCTTCGCCGATCACCGGCCGCGCTGCCATGTAAACCAGGATGGTGCCGAACAGCGCGAGCGCGATGCCGACGCTGCCGAGGATGAAGTACTTCCAGGCCGCCTCCAGCGCCTCGTGCGTGCGGTAGATGCCGACCATCAGCACGGTGGTCAGCGTCGCCACCTCGATCGCCACCCACATCAGGCCGATATTGTTGGCGGTGAGCGCGAGGTTCATCGCCAACATCAGCACCTGGTACATGGCGTGATAGAAGCGCACGAAATTCGAGGTCAGGCGGCCGCTCTCGATCTCGTGGCCGATGTAGCTCGCGCTGAACACGCTGGTGGTGAAGCCGACGAAGGTGGTCAGCACGACGAAGACCTTGTTGAGGTCGTCCACCAGCAGGTAGTCGCCCGAGCGCGGCTCGACCGTGAACAGCGACAGCGAGGTGAGGAACGTCATCAGCGTCGCGACGACGTTGAGGTTGGCCGTCAGCCGGTAGCCGGGCAGAGCGGCGAGCAGCGCCGCCGACAGCGCCGGGATGACGAGCAAAGCGACGAGCGTGTCGAAGGTCATCGCTTCTCTCCGCGGAACTGGTCCATCGCCTGCATGTCGACGGTGTCGAAGCGCTCGCGGATGCGGAACAGGAAGATGCCGATGACGATGAAGGCGATCAGGATCGAGAAGGCGACGCTGATCTCGACCACCAGCGGCATGCCCTTGGCGCCGGTCGCCGCCAGCACCAGGCCGTTCTCCAGCGACATGAAGCCGATCACCTGGCTCACCGCGTTGCGCCGCGTCACCATCATCAACAGGCCGAGCAGCACCACCGACAGCGCGAAGGCCAGATCCTCGCGCGCCAGCGGGTCGGCGTCGGCGGTGACCCGCAGCATCACGACCATCGAGAGCGCGACCAGCCCCATGCCGGCCAGCATGGCGAGGCCGACGCTGACCACGTTGTCGATCTCGCGGTGGATGCCGAGCTTGACCACGATGCGCCGCAGCGACACCGGGATGACGATGGCCTTGAACGCCAGCGCGATGAGCGCGGTGATGTAGAGGTGCGGCGCGTCCTGCACAAAAGCCTGCCAGGCGACCGAGGCCGTCAGCACCAGCGCATGCACGGCGAACACGTTGATCAGCGCGGACAGCCGGTCCTGATAGAGCTGGATGAAGCTCACCAGCACCAGCGAGCCGGCCAGCATATGCGCGATGTCGAAGGTGATGCCGTGCATCAGAACGCCCTCGACACGAAGCGCAACAGGGTCGCCAGCAGCGCCAGCATCAGCGCGGCGCCGAGGAATTCCGGCACCCTGAAGACGCGCATCTTGGCGATCGAGGTCTCGAACACCGCCAGCAGGAGTCCGCCGACGGCGAGCTTGCCGACGTAGGCCACAACAGCGAGAATCAGCAGCTTAGGCTCGGACCCGGCGCTGATGCCCCAGGGCGCGAACAGGCAGGCAATCAGCGAGACGTAAAGCAGGAGCTTGAGCGCGGCCGAGAGCTCGATCAGCGCCAGATGGCGGCCGGAATATTCCAGCACCATGGCCTCGTGCACCATGGTCAGTTCGAGGTGCGTCGCCGGGTTGTCGACCGGGATGCGCGCGTTCTCGGCAATCGCCACGATCACCAGCGCGATCAGCCCCAAGCCGAGCGACGCGCGCAGGCCGACCTCCGGCGAGTTCATGAAGGCCGCCATGGTGGAGAGCTGCGTCGAGCCGGCGATCAGCGCGATGGCGAACACGATCATCAGCATCGCCGGCTCGGCCAGCGAAGCGATCATCACCTCGCGGCTGGAGCCGATGCCGCCGAAGCTGGTGCCGGCGTCCAGCCCGGCGAGCGCCAGAAAGAAGCGCGCGCTGCCCAACAGCGCGATGAGGGCGATGAGGTCGGCGGTCCAGGAGAACATCAGGCCGCTGCGGAAGGTCGGCACCAGCGAGGCCGCCACCCAGGTCCCGGCGAAGACGATATAGGGAATGACGCGGAACAGCCACGACGCGTTGTCCGCCAGCACCACGTCCTTGCGCATCAGGCGGATGAGATCGCGGTAGGGCTGCAACAGCGGCGGCCCTTGCCGGCGCAACAGCCGCGCCTTCACCTTGCGCACGAAACCGGTGAGCAGCGGCGCCAGCCCCAGCACCAGCAGCATCTGCGCACCCTGGAAGGCGAGATCGTGGATCACGGCCATATTGCGAGCACCAGCAGCAGCAGCACCAGCGCGCCGAACACCAGCGAGAGATAGCGGCGGATGGTGAGGAATTGCAGCACGTTCAGCTTTTCGCCGGCATAGCCGATGAAGCCGCCGATCGGCGCATAGAGCGTGTCCCAGATCGGATCGCGCACCGTCACGGTGAGCCGCGCAGGCAGGGTCGAGCCCGGCGGCGGCATTTCGCCGACTTCGCGGGCGCTGAAGATGAGCGTGCCGAACACGCGGCGGATCGGCTGGGCGAAGCTGTCGGCCGAGTATTGGGTCATGGTGCTGGCGTCGGGATAGCCGCACCCCCACACCGCGCCGCGGCGGATCTTGTCGGAGGCGAGGCGGTGGATCGCGAAGGCGGCGATCATGCCGGACGCGGCGATGAAGACGAACACCAGCAGCCCGTTATACGAGCTGCGGCTTTCGGCGATCGGCACGATCGACAGCCATTCGACGCCGGTCTGCACCGGCATGCGCGCGCCGGCGAGATACTGCGTCACTGGCGCCAGCACGTCGATGAACAGGCCCGGCACGATGCCGGCGGCGAGACACAGTCCCGCCAGCCCGTACATGGCGGCGAGCGAGTTGCTGTCGGTCTCGTGCGCTTCGCTGGCGACCGGCGAGCGGGCGCGGCCGAGGAAGGCGATGCCGAAGGCGCGCACGAAGCAGGCGGCGGCGAGCGCTGCCGACAGTGCCAGCAGCGCCCCGACCGCCGGCACCATCAGTTTCAAGCCCCAGGACGGGATTTGCGGGCTGAGCAGGATCGCCTGGAACGTCAGCCATTCCGACACGAAACCGTTGAGCGGCGGCAGCGCCGAAATCGCGGTGCTGCCGACCAGGAACACGAAGGCGGTCTGCGGCATGCGGTGGATCAGGCCGCCGAGCTTCTCGAGGTCGCGCTCGCCGGTCGCCGCCAGCACCGCGCCGGCGCCGCAGAACAACAGGTTCTTGAACAGCGAATGGTTGAACACGTGCAGCAGCGCGGCCGTCATCGCCAGCGCGGCCACGGCATCCATCGCATGGGCCTTGAAGGCGAGCGCCAGGCCGAGCGCGGCGAAGATGATGCCGATGTTCTCGATCGTCGAATAGGCCAGCACGCGCTTGAGGTCGCGCTGCATCAGCGCGTAGAGCACGCCCAAGACCGCGCTGGCGCCGCCGAGCGCCAGCACCGGCATGCTCCACCACCAGTCCGGCGGCCCGAGCAGGTCGAACACGATGCGCACGAAGCCGTAGACCGCGACCTTGGTCATCACGCCGCTCATCAGCGCCGAGACGTGGCTGGGCGCGGCCGGATGCGCGAGCGGCAGCCAGGCGTGCAGCGGCACCAGACCGGCTTTCGAGCCGGCCCCCAGCAGTGCGAGAACCAGCACCAGCGCTGCCACGCCTGCCGTCGGATGCGTCGCGCGCATTGCCTCGAAGGTGTAGTTGCCGCCGGCGCCGGCCAAGAGGCCGAAGCCGAGCAGCAGCGCCAGCGTGCCGAAGCTCGCCATCAGCAGATAGATGAAGCCGGCGCGCAGGTTCGCGCTGTCGCGGTGGTGCGCGATCACCAGCGCCCACGAGGTCAGCGACATGAACTCCCACGACACCAGAAACGAGAACGCGTCGGCCGCCATGAGCACGAGGTTCATGCCGGCGAGGTAGGCCGGGTAGAACGGCAGCACGCGGGCCGGCTCTTCTTCGTGGCGGCCGTAGCCGAGCGCGAACAGGCTGGCCGCCGCGCCGCCGAGATTGATCACCACCAGAAAGAAAGCCGACAGCGCGTCGATGCGAAAATGCGCCCCCAACCAGGGCAGGCCCATCGGCAGCGTCACCGCGGACACGTCGCCGGCGTGACCGAGCAGGCTCAAGAGCGCGACGATGCCGAGCGCCAGCGTCACGATCAGGCACGCGCCGTAGACGACGCTCGAGGCGCGCGGCGACCCGCCGAGCGCGATCGCGA
>CAYJPU010000052.1:14283-15875 GCA_964372105.1 uncultured Undibacter sp. | reverse complement strand
GATGCATGGCGTTGAGCGTGATCGCGGTGTCGATCAGCGTCTCGCCCTTGCGCATGGACGAGGAGGAGGCCGACATGTTCATGACGTCGGCGCCGAGCCGCTTGCCGGCCAACTCGAACGAGGCCTGGGTGCGGGTCGACACCTCGAAGAACATGTTGATCTGGGTGCGGCCGCGCAGCGTGGTGCGCTTTTTCTCGACCTGGCGGTTCAACTCGACGAATTCCTCGGCGAGGTCGAGCAGACCGACGATGTCCGCGCGCGTAAGGCCTTCGATCCCCAGCAGGTGCCGTTTGCTGAGGACGAACGATGTTTTTGGCGCAATGGTCATTAAAGGCATGTCTATAGGCGCAAGCCCGGGAGGCGGCAAGGGCCGGGGGCGACGATCCACAGACCCGGCGATAGACCCGATTGGGCGCCCGCGCTGCCTCGTGGCTAATGGTTCCATCCGGCATTGTGATCGCAACATCTTGTCGCGCCGGAACCCCGTGGCTGTTTCTTGTGTTGTTGCCACAGTCGCGTCCGGCGCAGGCGGCGTCGGGCACAGGCGAGGCAAATGCATTCGCCCCAACGGGCGGCAAAGGAGGCTCTATGAAGACGATTTTCAAGCTCGCGAGCGCGACGGTTCTGACCGGCGCGATCGCACTGGCGGTGGCAACGCCGAGTGAGGCCCGCAACGGGCGTAACGCCGCGGCAGCGGCGATCGGTTTCGGCGTGGGTGCCGTGGTGGGCGCGGCGGCGGCCAATGCCGCCAACCGTAACTATTACGGTGGTCCAGGCTACTATGACTCGGGTTACGCCTACGGCCCGGGCTATGTCGTCGAGCCCAGCTACGCCTATGAGCCGGAGCCGGTCTACGTGGCCCCGTCCTACCGCTATCGCAACAACTACAAGCCGCCCTGTGCGGTCGATATGGGCTACGGCAAGCTGGACTACAGCTCCTGCTAAGGCGCAAAACGCAGTTGCGTGAGAGAGGGCGGGCCGCAGGGTCCGCCCTCGTTGTTTGATGTTTCGACCTTAGAGCCGCGCCAGCAACCGGTCGAGCGCGCCTTGCAGGATGTACATGGCGGCGTGCTCGTCGATGACGGCGGCGCGTTTGGCGCGGCTCATGTCCTGCGCGATCAGTTCGCGCTCGACCGCCGCGGTCGACAGCCGCTCGTCCCAGAGCATGATCGGCAAAATGGTTAGCTTGGAGAAGTTGCGGGCGAAGGCGCGGGTCGATTGCGCGCGCGGGCCTTCCGAGCCGTCCATGTTGATCGGCAGGCCCAGCACGAAGCCGACGGCGTTGCGCTCGGCCGCCAGCGCCAGCACGCGCTGGGCGTCGGCGGTGAAGGCCTTGCGTGCGATGGTCTCGACCCCGGTCGCGAGCCGCCGGTCGGGGTCGCTGACGGCGACGCCGATGGTCTTGGTGCCGAGGTCGAGTCCGATCAGCGACCCGCGTGCGGGCAGCAGCGGGGCCGCTTCCATCAGCGGCAGAACGGGGGCGGGTGCGGGCATGCGGCGAGCGTTAGCATGGGTCACCGGCCGCGCCAACGCGCGGCTTGCCGGCGGGCGAACGCTCGGTTCACGGCTTACGAATTGGCGAGGGCGCGCGG
>CAYJPU010000052.1:0-14183 GCA_964372105.1 uncultured Undibacter sp. | reverse complement strand
CTTGCCGGCGGGCGAACGCTCGGTTCACGGCTTACGAATTGGCGAGGGCGCGCGGCGGGCTTAGTCTTTCGCGCAGTCCGTTAACGCCTCATGAGGATCGCGCATCATGGAACCCACCCGCCGCCTGCTCGATCTGTTCGGCGTCGAACTGCCGATCCTGCTGGCGCCGATGGCGGGCGCGATGGATGCCGGGCTCGCCATCGCAGTGGCGCAGGCCGGCGGGCTCGCCTCGCTGCCGGCCGCGATGCTCACCGCCGAGCAGTTGCGGGCGCAGGTGGCCCAGTTCCGCGCCGGCGCCGACAAACCGCTCAACCTCAACTTCTTCGCCCACACCGCGCCGGTGCCGAACAATGCGCGCGAGCACGCCTGGCGCGAGCGGCTCAAGCCTTATTACCTCGAATACGGCATCGACCCGAATGCGCCGGTGCCGGCGAGCAACCGCGCCCCGTTCGACGACGCGTTCTGCGCCGTGGTCGAGGAGGTGAAGCCGGCGGTGGTGAGCTTTCATTTCGGCCTGCCGGAGCCGGCGCTGGTCGCGCGTGTCAAGGCGGCCGGCTGCAAGGTGATCGGCTCGGCGACCATCGTCGAGGAGGCGCGCTGGCTGGAGGCGCGCGGCTGCGACGCCGTCATCGCGCAAGGCATCGAGGCCGGTGGCCATCGCGGTATGTTTCTGACCGAGGACCTCGCGACGCAGATCGGCACCTTCGCGCTGCTGCCGCAGGTCGTCGACGCCGTGACGGTGCCGGTGATCGCCGCCGGCGGCATTGCCGATGCTCGTGGCATCGTCGCGGCGCTGGCGCTCGGCGCGTCCGCCGTCCAGATCGGCACCGCGTATCTCGCGGCGCCGGAATCGAAGATTCTCAGCCCTCATCGCGCCGCGCTGAAGGCCGCGCGTGACGACGGCACCGTGGTCACCAATGTGATGACCGGGAGGCCGGCGCGCGGCTTCATCAACCGGGTGATGCGCGAAGCAGGCCCGATCAGCGATCTCGTGCCCGCGTTTCCGCTCGCCGGCGGGGCGCTGGCGCCCTTGCACGCCAAGGCGCAGGCGCAAGGCTCGGGCGATTTCTCGTCGATGTGGGCCGGGCAGGGCGCGGCCTTGGCGCGCGAGATGCCGGCCGGCGACCTGACGCGGGCGCTGTGGGCCGAGGCGCAGGCGCTGATGGCGCGGATGGCGGGGCAGGCCCGCATGCGCGGTTGTTGATCCGCACCGTCGGGCGGTTATGTTGTGCCTGACGCGCCCTCGCGGCGCAGCGCTCAAGGAAACCCACCATGCACAGTCATTCGGTCGAGTCCTGGCAACACGCTCATTTATTTCTCGGCGCCAAGCACGACCGCCACGAGCGGCGGACCTGGTTCGTGGTCGCGCTCACTGCGGCGATGATGGTGGCGGAGATCGTCGGCGGCGCGATATTCGGCTCCATGGCGGTGGTGGCCGATGGCTGGCACATGGCGACGCACGCTGGCGCGCTGGCGATCGCGGCGATGGCTTATCGCTTTGCCCGCCGTCACGCCCGGGATGCACGGTTCACCTTCGGCACCGGCAAGGTCGGGGAACTCGCGGCCTTCACCAGCGCGGTCATCCTGGCGTTTATCGCTCTCGCCATCGGCTA
Organism: uncultured Undibacter sp.; assembly: GCA_964372105.1. GTDB lineage: Bacteria > Pseudomonadota > Alphaproteobacteria > Rhizobiales > Xanthobacteraceae > Pseudolabrys. The sequence continues at coordinate 12,570 of CAYJPU010000052.1, read as the reverse complement.
CGAGGCGATCTTGCGCCTCAGTGTGCCGGTCGCGATCGACTTCGAGCAGGCGACTTGGCTGGCGGTGATCGGATTGATGGTCAATCTCGTCAGTGCCTGGATGCTGTTCGATCAGGATCATCATCACGGGCACGGCCACGATCACGGTCATCATGAACATGCCCGCGATCATGACCACGATGATCATGCCGGTCATACCCACGGCCATCGCCGCCATCATGACACGAATTTGCGCGCCGCGTATGTGCACGTGCTCGCCGATGCCGTGACGTCGGTGCTGGCGATTGCGGGACTGTTAGCCGGCCGCTTTTACGGCTGGGTCTGGATGGACCCGCTGATGGCGCTGGTCGGCGTGGCGGTGATCCTAAGTTGGTCGGTCGGCCTGCTGCGCTCGGCCGGCGCGGTGCTGCTCGACATGGTGCCGGACCGCCGGCTGGCCGGCGCGCTGCGCAAACGGCTGGAAGTGGACGGCGACCGCGTCAGCGATCTGCATTTGTGGCGGTTGGGTCCGGGTCATGCCGGCCTCATCGCCTCGGTGGTCTCCGACCATCCCCAGGCGCCTGCGGCCTATAAGCAGCGGCTGGAGGGTATCGAGGGCCTCTCCCACGTTACTGTCGAGGTGCATGCCTGCCACGACCACGCGCGGATGGCAGCCTGAACCGCGTCCATTGCGAGGGCAAACGGGCGTCTGCTATACGCGCGGGCGAGAACCCAAGCCGAGGTTTGCCGAGGTTTCATGTCCGTCGACGCCGATACCGTCCGCCGCATCGCGCATCTGGCGCGGATTGCGGTCAAAGAGGATGAAGTGGAGCACCTTAAGGGTGAGCTCAACGCCATGCTCGCCTTCGTCGAGCAGCTCTCCGAGGTCGACGTGACCGGCGTCGAGCCGATGACCTCGGTGACGCCGATGGCGATGAAGAAGCGGGTCGACGAAGTGACCGACGGCGGCATCGCCGAAGACATCGTGCGGAACGCGCCGGCGACCGACGACCATTTCTTCCTCGTACCCAAAGTGGTCGAATGACGCCGTCATTCGACCATCCCCGGGCGAGCGCAGCGAGACCCGGGGATCTCGTGAAAGGGATTGCGGACTAGCATGTGTATGGCGTGCGAGATGTTCTGGATGGATGCGCCGGAGCCACCGCCCGCGCCGAAGCGCAAGGCGCGCAACGCGGCCGGACGCGATGCCGACGCTTTTGCCTGCGACGTGCCGGAGACGGCGAAGCCCGTGAAACGCCGCGCCGCCGCGAAGCCGCGCCGGTCGCGTACCGTCAAGAGCGAGCGCCGGCCGTGACCGATCTCACCGCGCTGACGCTGGCCGACGCGCGTGACGGCCTGCGCAAGAAAAGCTTTTCCGCCACCGAACTCGCCGACGCCCATGTCGCCGCGGTCGCGAAGGCCCGTGCGCTCAACGCCTATGTGCTGGAGACGCCGGAGCGCGCCGCCGAGATGGCGAAAGCGTCCGACGCGCGCATCGCCAAGGGCGAGGCCGGGCCGCTCGAGGGCATTCCGCTCGCGGTGAAGGACATGTTCTGCACGGCCGGTGTGCGCACCACCGCCTGCTCGCACATCCTCGACAATTTCGTGCCGACCTACGAGTCGACCGTCACCTCGCAGCTCTGGCGCGACGGCGCGGTGCTGCTCGGCAAGACCAACAATGACGAGTTCGCCATGGGCTCGGCGAACGAGACGTCTTACTTCGGCCCCGTGCATTCGCCGTGGCGCCGGAAAGGCTCGAACACGCCGCTGACGCCGGGCGGCTCGTCGGGCGGCTCGGCCGCGGCGGTCGCCGCGCAGCTTTGTCTCGGCGCGACCGGCACAGACACCGGCGGCTCGATCCGCCAGCCGGCGGCCTTCACCGGCACGGTCGGCATCAAGCCGACCTACGGCCGCGTGTCGCGCTGGGGCATCGTCGCCTTCGCGTCGTCGCTCGATCAGGCCGGCCCCTTCGCCAAGACCGTGCGCGACGCCGCGATCCTGCTGCGCTCGATGGCCGGGCCGGACCCGAAGGACTCGACCTGCCTCGACGCTGCCGTACCGGACTACGAAGCGGCGGTCGGCCGCTCGGTGAAGGGCCTGCGCGTCGGCATTCCGAAGGAGTACCGGCTCGACGGCATGCCGGCCGAGATCGAGACCATGTGGGAGCAGGGCCGCGACTGGCTGAAGGCGGCCGGCGCCGAGCTGGTCGAGGTGTCGCTGCCGCACACCAAGTACGCGTTGCCGGCTTATTACATCGTCGCGCCGGCGGAGGCCTCGTCCAACCTCGCGCGCTACGACGGCGTGCGCTACGGCCTGCGCGTGCCGGGCCGCGACATCACCGATCTCTATGAGCAGACGCGCGCTGAAGGCTTCGGCGCCGAAGTGCGGCGTCGCGTGATGATCGGCACTTACGTGCTCTCGGCAGGGTATTACGATGCGTATTACGTGCGCGCGCAGCGACTGCGCACGCTGATCAAGCGCGACTTCGATGCCTGCTTCGCGGCCGGCGTGCACGCCATGCTGACGCCGGCGACGCCGTCGGCTGCCTTCGGCCTCGGCGAAAAGGGCAGCGCCGACCCGGTCGAGATGTATTTGAACGACGTGTTCACCGTCACCGTGAACATGGCCGGTCTGCCCGGCATTTCGGTGCCGGCGGGACTCGACGGGCAGGGACTGCCGCTCGGCCTCCAGCTCATCGGCCGGCCGTTCGACGAAGAGACGCTGTTTGCGCTCGGCCAGGTGATCGAGCTGGCGGCCGGCCGCTTCACGCCGCAGGCGTGGTGGTGATCGCGCGCGATCGTTTGCCTGCGAACAATTTGGTCCGAAGCTTTTTCTGTCTCATAGAGACGTGCACTAACGTTCGGCCGTCGCCACCGGCGGCAAGTCGCGATCGCCCTCGACGGTTTTCTTGCCGCCAAGTTCGCCGCCGCTGAGAATGAACAGCGCCGCGATCGCTGCGACCACGCCGCAGATGATGATACCGAACACGCCATTGTTTCTGTTCATGACCTGGATCCAACGTCCGCGCGGGGCGTGGGTTCCTGACGCGCGTCCGATGGAGGCCCCTCGGCTCTTAACCTAAGCGCGATTTAAGCCGGAAATTCGGTCTGCCGCGGCTTTTCGTGGCGAGATCGAGGCGGTATTTCGCCCGGTGTCCGGTATATAGGAACTTGACCCAGCGCAGGGAGGGCAGCGGTGACAACCGAAACGACGCGTGTTGCGCTCGACGATATTATCCGCGCCTTCCAGCTCGGTGACCACGAGCGGCTTGTGGCGCGTTATCACGATGACATCGACTGGATAATTCATGCGCCGATTTCGATCTTTCCGTATGCCGGCGTTCGACGTGGCAAGAACGAAGTACTAGCAAGCCTGGCGATGATCTACCAAGCGTACAGCATCGTTAAATATGAGGTGCTCGTGAAGCTGGTCGATGGCGACCGCGCGGCCACGATCGCCGAAACGCAATTGGTGCAGCGTGAGACGGGCCGCACGATCCGGTCGAGGACGGCCAACTTCATGCGTTTCCGCGACGGTAAGATGATCGAGTATCGCGGCTTTTCGGACAGCTTCGACACCGCCGAGCAGGTTCTCGGCCACGAGATCGAGATCTGAGGCCGGACGGGCGTTCGAAGGCGGATATCCAGCCTTCCGTCAGGCCATCTTGCCCGGCCCGGCTCCGGCGGGTACGGGTAGCGTCATGAACGTGCAGAGCAAACCCGACAGGCTGATCCGCGGCGCGACCGGTGACTGGGAAATCGTCATCGGCATGGAAATCCACGCCCAGGTCTCGTCCAAGTCCAAGCTTTTTTCCGGCGCCGCGACCGAGTTCGGGGCCGAGCCCAACAGCCAGGTTTCGCTGGTCGATGCGGCCATGCCCGGCATGCTGCCGGTGATCAACGCCGAATGCGTCGCCCAGGCGATCCGCACCGGGCTGGGGCTCAAGGCCAAGATCAATCTGAAGTCGGTGTTCGACCGGAAGAACTATTTTTATCCCGACCTGCCGCAGGGCTATCAGATCAGCCAGTACAAGTCGCCGGTGGTCGGCGAGGGCGAGGTCGTCGTCGATCTGGCGGACGCCGACAGCGTCACCGTGGGCATCGAGCGGGTGCACCTGGAGCAGGACGCCGGCAAAAGCCTGCACGAACGCCACCCGACCATGTCCTACGTCGATCTCAACCGCTCCGGCGTCGCGCTGATGGAGATCGTCTCCAAGCCAGACCTGCGCTCCTCGGAACAGGCCAAGGCCTTCGTCGCCAAGCTGCGCTCGATCCTGCGCTATCTCGGGACCTGCGATGGCGACATGGAGAAGGGGAGCCTGCGCGCCGACGTGAACGTTTCGGTGCGCCGGCCCGGCGAGCCGCTCGGTACCCGTTGCGAGATCAAGAACGTCAATTCGATCCGCTTCATCGGCCAGGCCATCGAGTACGAGGCGCGCCGGCAGATCGACGTCATTGAGGACGGCGGTACCATCCAGCAGGAGACGCGCCTGTTCGATCCGGGCAAGGGCGTCACGCGCTCCATGCGATCGAAGGAAGAGGCGCACGACTACCGTTACTTTCCCGATCCCGACTTGCTGCCGCTGGAAGTGACGGCGGACTACGTCGCCGACCTCGCGCGTCATCTGCCCGAACTGCCGGACGAGCGGAAGGCGCGCTTCATGCGCGACTTCGGTCTGTCGGCCTACGACGCCGGCGTCCTGGTGGCCGAGCGCGAGACCGCCGAATACTTTGAGGCGGTGGCGACCGGGCGCGACGCCAAGGCGGCGGCGAACTGGGTGATCAACGATCTGTTCGGCCGCCTGAACAAGGAAGGCAAGGACATCGCGACCTCGCCGGTGAGCGCAGAGCGGCTCGGCGCGCTTCTCGACATGATCGCCGATGGTACGATTTCCGGTAAGATTGCCAAAGACTTATTCGAAATCCTCTGGACCGAGGAGGGCGACCCGCGCGCCATCGTCGAGGCGCGCGGCATGAAGCAGGTCACCGACCTCGGCGCGATCGAAAAGACCATCGACGAGATCATCGCCAAGAACCCGGACAAGGTCGCCGACGCCGCGACCAATCCGAAGGCGATCGGCTGGTTCGTCGGACAGGTGATGAAGTCGTCCGGCGGCAAAGCGAGCCCGCAAGCGGTCAACGAACTTCTGAAAAAGAAACTCGGTCTCTGACGCGGACGGCTTCGCGCCGTTCGCCGCGCGCGCCGACGTCGGCCGGCGAGTGGTAATTCGTTCGCGATCACACCATCCGCTTGAACGCCGTCAGCGGCCGAGCGCGGACCGTCGCGCGCGTCGAAAAACACGTCGCACGACCGTGCACGGGCGAATCACTTGGCACCGATTCGCTCGTTTTTGATCGATTCCGGCCGTTCGAGAGTGCGCTTCCGGCGTTCTGTGAAAAATTATTTTTGCAATGCACTTTGAATGTTCGCGATCGTCGTTAATGAAAAATGGCGTGCCGCGGCGATGTGATTTTCGATCGTGTTCTTTGCGGCGCGTGCAATATCAGCGTCGCAAAAAATCCTTATTTCATCGAATGTTTTTTAATCGGCTGCAAAACGAGAACGAAATCGCGCCAAATAATTTTTCATCGCATCGCTGCGTCGTCTTTGCGTCGCGTTCTGTCGTCGCGACGTGCCGAACACGCGCGCTATACACACTTCCTTAAGTCAAACACTGTTTTTTTCGTTGTGCTGTAGTAAACGAAATGCAGTGCGGGTCGATTCCCGACCGCACTGATGCGACACCGCCATGACTTTCATGGCTAGGAGGGCAGCAATGGCGAAACGTAGAAAGAAGGCTGTGAAGACCGCGAAGAAGGCGAAGCGCAAGAAGAAGCGCATCTAGCCTGATCGCACTTCCCGATCTTCGGACTTAAGTGTGCCGGAGATTGCGTCATACGGGCCGGTGCGCGTCAGGGAGAGGTGAGCGAATGGCCATCGCTCCCAGGCGCCCCGGTTCCGGATGATTTCAGAGGGCGTCGGCGAGATCTCAGTCTCGCCGACGCCCTCGGGCTTTTGGGAGCCGGCACATATCGATCGGCCGCTATTGTCGCTCGCTATCAACCGGCCGCGCGGGCTCAGGTCCCGGCCTTCAGGCGCTTGTTGCAGGCGCTCCAGTACTGCGGCCACTTCATCCCCTTGGCGACCTTGCCGTCGGCTTTGGCCTGCTTCCATTCCGCGCCGCATTTCTTCTGCCGTTCGCGTGCGGCCAACTGGCCCGGCGTCGGCGGCTTCTTCGGCTTGGCGGTCTTGGTGTCTTTGACAGCTGGCGCTGTCGTCGGGGCCGCCGTCTGGGCGAAGCTCGGTACCGGGGCCGCGATCAGACCGGCCGCGATCACAGCAGCAATGATACGCTTGTACATTGATCCCCCTTGTTGCCCTCGGGGCCGCCCCGGGACCGGCATGGCCCGGGCCACAACCCAGGCGGCAACAATAGCTAGCATAGGTTGAATCCGTCCAGCCCGCGGTAGGTAAATGCCGTGAATAGCGGGGCAGGCGCGCCTTCGCGGCAGTTGCGGTAAGCGGCGAGGGGCTCTTAAGTCTCGGCGGACGTTTGGAACTGGAACGGTCAGGGAGCAAGAGATATGGCGCGCGGCACCAAGAAGGCGAAGCGGACGGCGGGCAAGGCCAAGACGAGCGCCAGGAAAACGGCCAGGCCGGCCGTCAAGGCCGTGAAAAAGCCGGCCGCCAAGAAGCCGGCCAAGCGGCCGGTGCCGATCGAGCTCTACTACTGGCCGACGCCGAACGGCTTCAAGATCTCGATCATGCTCGAAGAGTGCAAGCTGCCTTATACGCTGATCCCGGTGAACATCTCCGCCGGCGAACAGTTCAAGCCCGACTTCCTCAAGATCTCGCCGAACAACCGCATGCCGGCGATCGTCGATCCGCAAGGCCCGGGCAACAAGCCGATCTCGATCTTCGAGTCAGGCGCCATCCTGCAGTATCTCGGCCGCAAGACCGGCAAGTTCTATCCCAAGGACGAGCGCGGCCGCGTCGAAGTCGATCAATGGCTGTTCTGGCAGATGGGCGGCCTCGGCCCGATGGCGGGGCAGGTGCACCACTTCCGCAACTACGCCAAGGAGACGCTGCAATACGCGATCGACCGCTACGTCAACGAGGTCAACCGGCTCTACGGTGTGATGAACACGCGGCTGAAGGATCGCGAATTCCTTGCCGGCAAATATTCGATCGCCGACATGGCCTGCATCGGCTGGGCGAACGGCTGGGAGAAGCAGGGCCAGGACATCAACCAGTTTCCGCATCTCAAGCGCTGGATCGACACAGTGAAGGCGCGGCCGGCGGTACAGCGTGGCATGGCGCTCGGTCTCGAACTGCGCACCGGCGTCGATATGAAGGACCCCAAGGTGCAGGCTGTGCTGTTCGGCCAGCGCGCGCGATAAAGGGCGACGCCGACTTCCAAGCGGTGACAAGCCCGGTGACGACAAAGATAAACTAATTGCTGCGCGTCCAGGTGTGAACTTTGCACAGCACCATCAGCACGCAGCCTTCGACCTTGGCCGTGCCGGCATCCTGCACGGTCAGCGTCGCCTTGTAGGTGCGGCCGTCGTCGGCGTTATAGATGTTCCCCGCCCAGGCATTGTCGCCTTTCGGCATCATGCCGTTGACGACCTGCAGGCCGAGCAACGGACGCGTGCGCTTGGCCGGATCGGGATTGCGCTTGTCGGTCTTGGGCTGGCCGGTCGCTGGATCGTTGGGCTCGCCGAGCCAGACGACGGTGGCGCACAGTCTGCCACCGCAATTGACGATCCGCACTTTGGTGTCGCGGTCTTCCGACAGCCAGGTCCCTTCGGGCGTGGCGGCGCGCGCAGCGTTGGACAACATCAGGACAGCGCCGGCAGCGGCGGCAATCGCAAACTTCATTGAGAGCGTTTCCGTCTTGAGAAACCGGTCGCGGCGCCGGCGAAAAGGGCAGGACGTTGCAAGGCCAACCCGCGAAGCCCGCATCATCGACAGCGCGGTCGATGTCGCGGACTGGTTAGCCTGCGCTGAACGGGCTCGGTTACCGGTTCGTCACCGCGCAGCGAAAGCGCGCGTTTACGGCGGTATTACGGCATTTTCGGCAGGGAACGCCGCGCGCATTCACGTTCGATTCATCGCGACGCTTAAACTGTCATTCAAATCTTCCCTTTTAGATCGTGGTGTCCGGATCTGCTCCGGGCAACAGGGACACGAAGCGGACGTCTTGGGGATTGGACGCTTCGATAAAAACGGGAGGCCGAAATGGCTGACATCGAAATCGTCGCGTCAAATCCGGAACCGGCAGACGTCGAAGACTGCTTCGGGCTCGGCATGATCTATTCGTCGGGCGCGGGCGTCGGCGTCGATCTGGTGCAGGCGCACAAGTGGTTCAACATCGCCGCCGCACGCGGGCACAGCGATGCGGCGCGGCTGCGCCGCGAGATCGCCGAGCTGATGAGCGACAGCGAGATCGGTTGTGCCCAGCGCGCCGCGCGCGACTGGCTCAAGGCGCATCCGATGATGCAGGCCGCGCGTCCGGCGATCGTGCTCGCCGCCGCCTGATCAGGCTTCGCGCGCGAAAGCGGCAAGGGCGTCGCCGACAGTGGCGACGACTTTTGCCCAATCGCGCAGCGCGGGCTGCCGGAACAGCCGGGCCTGTGGGTACCAGGGGCTGTGCTCCTGATCGAGACCCCAGCGCCAGTCCGGCGAAAACGGCAGCATGATCCAGACCGGGCGCCCGAGCGCGCCCGCAAGATGCACCACCGCGGTGTCGACCGCGACGGTCAGATCGACCAATGTCGCGACGGCCGCGGTGTCGGCCATGTCGTTGAGCGCGTCGCCGATATGCGTGACGTTGGCGTGGCGCGCCAGCATGTCGCTGTCGCCATCACGCAGGTCGCGCTGGATGCTGACGAACGATAAACCCCTCTGCGCGAACAGCGGCGTAAGCTGCGCCAGCCCGATCGAGCGATTCAAATCGTTGACGTGCCCCGCTTGGCCCGCCCAGGCGATTGCCACGCGTTTGCCGGGCAGCGCCGCAAGCCGCGGCCGCCATGCGTTGATACGTGCGGCATCGGCTTTGAGATAGGGCAGGGTGGCCGGAACGGTCGCGGTGTCGGTCTTCAAGGCCAGTGGCAGGCTGGCGAGCGGGCAATGCACGTCGAACGCGGGCAGCGTCTCGCCGCGGGCGTGACACGATTGAACGCCGTCGAGCGGGCGCAACAGCTCTTTCAGCTCCGGCTGCACTTCCAGCACCACCTTGGCGCCGGCGCGCGCGATGAGCGGCACATAGCGGGCGAACTGGATGGTGTCGCCGAGACCTTGTTCGGCGTGCAGTAAAACGGTCTTGTGCCCGAGTGGATATTCGCCGAGCCAGAGCGGCCGGCCGAACTTGCGCACGGCGCCTTCCATGCCGGTGCGCTTCCAGCGCCATTCGTAGTCCGCAAAGCCGCGGCGCAGGTCGCCGAGCGTCAGCAGCGCCTGCGAGCGGTTGAAGCGGGCGTCGGCGTCGTCCTTGTCGATGGCGAGCGCTCGGTCGAACGCGGCGCGCGCGTCGGCGTGACGGTTGAGCGCTTGGAGTGCGCGGCCGCGGTTGTTCCAGGCCTTGCGGTGTTGCGGCGCCAAAGCCACCGCGCGCTCGAAGGCCGCCAGGGCGTCGGCCGGACGGCCGAGATCGAACAACGCGTTGCCGCGGTTGTAGTGCGCTTCCGGATGGTTCGGGGCCAGGCGCAGCACGGCGTCGAAGTCGGCGAGCGCCTCAGCCGGCGACCGAAGCGCGGCGCGCGCGGCGCCGCGGTTGAACAGCGCTTCGATGTGGCGCGGGTCGCGCCGCAGTACGTCGTTGAAGCAGGTCACGGCATCCAGCGGCCGCCCCTGCATCAGCAGCAGGCTGCCGCGCTGCTGCAACAGGGCCGGATCGCCCGGCCGCAGCACCAGCGCCTTGTCGACGGCCGTCAAAGCCTCCGGGTCGCGCTTGAGCGCGTGCAGCACGTTGGCGAGGTTGCTCCAGGCATCGGGCGCATGCTGGTTGACCTTCACCGCTGCCGACATCAGCCGCAACGCTTCGCCCATCTGGCCGGACTGTGCCTTCACCAGGCCCAGAAGATGCAGCGCGTCGAAAGCATCGGGCGCGGCCTTAAGCACGCGCGCATACAGCTTCTCGGCGTCGCGCAGCCGCCCTTGCTGATGCAGAGCGAGCGCCTGTTGCAGGGTTTGCGCGATGTCGAACGGCCGCGATGACATGGCCGCGCCAATTACACGTCCAACACGGTCAGTCAATGCGGCCGAGGGCGCGCGGTTATTTCGGGTCGCGCTTGCGCGGCTTGCGGGCCGGGCGTTCGGGACCGGTGTAGAACGAGTTGCGCTCGCAGGAGCCGCCGATGCCGCTCACGGTCGCCAGACACTGTTCGAGCGTCGAGAAGCCGCAATTGCGGCCGCCGTCGCCGCCCAGGCCGTATTGGGCGCACCAGGGGTACTCGATGGCATGGCCGCTCGTCGGGATGAATACCGCCAGCGCCGCGAGCGCCGGCAGGACGATGCGCAAAGATCGCATGGCCGCTCTCCTTGGGTTTGTTGCTAAGCTGACCCTCGGTTCGCCCGGGTAGTCCGGGTGCTGGCAAGATATAGTTCCGCCATCAGCTCTTTTGAACCCAGAACTGGTACATGCCGGCAAACAGATTGGGCTCGGCCGTTTCCAGCGCGTGCCAGCGGTCCAGATCGGTGAACGCCCAGCCTGATTGTCGAAACCGCGTGTGCAGCCGCTGCTGCGTGCCGGTGTCGAATTCGAAGCCGAGAAAACGTAGGCCCGTCTCGCCGAGGAATTGCTTGATGGCAGGAACGGTCAGCCGCGCTTCCTGCACATGGAACAGCAGGTCGCGGCACTCGCTGGTGGTGAAGAAGTCTTTATAACGGACAACACTGCGCAGCGGCGTGGCGACGATGTCCTGGCGGCAGCGGCGGATTTCCTGCGGCGTCGAACCGTAGCCGCGTTCGGCGATGAAGCTCCGCGCGGCCACGACGTCGCGGCGCGCCGCCTCGCTGTAAAGGCCGATGTGCATGAGGCCGCCGCCGCGCACCAGCGAGGCCAAAACGCGCCAGCCTTCATACGGGTCGGCCATGTGATGCAGGACGCCGCTGGCCTCGACCACGTCGAAGGTGCGGTCGAGTGTGCCGAGCTTGAGGATGTCGGCCTGCGCGTAGTCGATGCGGGATACGAGGCGCGCCGGCGTGTTGCGCTTGGCGTAGCCGAGGCTCGCGAGGCTCAGGTCGACCGCGAGCAGCCGCGCGCCGAGGAATTTCTGCGCGACGCCGGCCGCCTGCAAGCCGGTGCCGCAGCCGGCGACCAGGACGTCGAGGTCCTCGGTCTTGCCGAGCGGCGTCAACGGCGTGGTTGGGAACAGCGCGCGCAGATAGTCGTCGATCGCGACCGGATCGGTCCCGCCTGCGATATGCACCCAGCGTGGGTAGGGGTTTTCTTCGTATTGCTGGCGCACGCGCTGCGAGGTGTCGTCCTCGATCACTGTGAGGCGCGGCATGGCGGCGCTGAGCGCGCGTTCCTGCGCCGGCTCGCGGAGCTGCTGCGTCAGTACGGCGTCCAGCGCCGGCGGCCATTTGCGCGTCAGCAGTTCCTCTGCCGACACCAGCGTGCCGAGCGGCACATAGGCGGCGAGCGCGGCGAGCTGGGCCGGTGCGATCTCGGAAAATGGCTTGGCTTGCAGCGCCGCGACGCGCGCCTCCTCGTCGGGCGTGGTGGCGAAAACATATTCGTTGATGAAGCATTGGCGCGTGAGCGCGCACAGGAAGCGCAGCGTCGCGTCGTTGATCGGCTCACCTGTGGCGGCCTGCGTCAGCAGGCCCACGCGCACCATGGTCAGCAGGCGCTCGAGCGCCACGTCCTGCACCGGCGTTGCTTCCAACAGGCACAGCAGCAGCGGATCGCCGGCCACAGCGGCAAAGCCGTCTTTGCCGAGCAGGTCGACGATGCCGAGCCGTTGCGGCCAGGCCGTCGCGGCCTTGCGCAGCGCCTCGCCGAGCGGCGGCCGAAGCGCGACCAGCGTGCCGAGGATGCCGGCGAACTGGTCGAACAATTGCGGCATCAGCGTGAGCGCGTGCGCATATTGCGCCGAAGCCTCATAAGCCTTGCCCTGGGCCTGCAAAACGCGGCCGAGATTGTTGCTGGCCTCGGCATGCGTCGGCTGAAGCTGCAGCAGGCGCTTATAGGCGCGGGCGGCGGCGTCGAATTGACGTTCGCGCTCGTGCTGGAGCGCCTGTGCGAATAGCCCGGCGACGCCGTTACCAGTGGCAACGGCGGCACGACGCGGTTGCTTGCTCGCGGCGCGGCGTTCTTTTCGGTTCATCCGCTCCAGGTCCCATCAGGGTTCGGCGCGTTCACATGCCGCCTTCGCGCGCGGGCCGCAAGCGCGCTGCAAGGGGCGGGTGGGAAAAGCCCCATTTGGGAGGACCCGCGGCCCGCGCGCCTTGCCAATACACCTTGCGTCGGGCATATCCGCCGCACGCGGAGACGTGGCCGAGTGGCTGAAGGCGGCGGTTTGCTAAACCGTTATACGCTCCAAAGGCGTATCGAGGGTTCGAATCCCTCCGTCTCCGCCAGCA
>CAYJPU010000051.1:14672-15959 GCA_964372105.1 uncultured Undibacter sp. | reverse complement strand
GGTTCAAATCCTGCCACTCCGACCATTCATTCAGACATTTAGCGCGGTTTTCCAAGCCCGGGACGCCCGTTCCACGGGCAGCCCTGCCATGCCCGGCCGGAGCGTACCCGGCTGCCGCCCCTCCCGGCGGTTGACGGTCTCATGGCGCACCCTTGTGCGAGGCAGGGCCCGCCGCGTAACGTTCAAAACCTAAAAACGATGCGGCCGGGTCTCACCGGGCCGAAAATGGGAGGATGCCGATGCCCTGGACCGCCAAGGTTCTCACTCGCGTTGCGCTGGGTTGCCTCTGTCTGACGATTGCCGCCGGTGGCGCGCAGGCGGCCGACATCAAATTGATGACCGGCCCGCAGGGCGGCGTCTGGATTCCGCTCGGCGGCCAGTTGAAGGACATGTGGGAGAAGGCCGTGCCCGGCCTTGCCGTGCAAGCGCTCCCGGGCGCCGGCATCGCCAATGTCCGCGGCGTCGACGAGGGCAAAGCCGACGTCGGCTTCGGCAACTCGATCTCAACGGTCGATGGCTTGAAGGGCTCCGCGCCGTTCCCGAAGGCGACGACCAACGTCTGCAATGTCGCGACGCTGTATCCGCAGTACTACCAGATGGTGGTGCGCGCCGACGCCGGCGTAAACTCGATCAAGGACCTCAAGGGCAAGGGTGTGACCACGCAGCAGCGCGGCAACACCGGTGAGCTGATCACCGGCCAACTGCTCAAGGTGAATGGGCTCAGCTACAACGACGTCAAGATGAGCTTCGTCTCCTACACCGACTCCGTGACGCAGATGCAGGACGGCCACGCCGTCGCTTTCTCGCTCGGCACCACGATCCCGTCGGGCGCGGTGATGGACCTCGCGGCCGCGCGCGACATCAAGATCCTCGATCTGTCCGACCAGCTCGCCGAGATGCGCAAGCTCAATCCCGGCTACACGCTGGTGACGATCCCGAAGGGCACCTACCCGAAGCAGGACAAGGACGTGAAGGTGATCGGCTACGCCACTCATATCGTCGCGTCTTGCAAGCTGCCGGCCGACACCGTCTATGCCATGACCAAGGCGATGGCCCAGAACATTTCCTCGATGGCGGCGGTCAACAAGTCGATCGCGAGCCTCACGCCGAAGGGCATGGCCGAGGACATCGGCGTGCCGTTCCATCCCGGCGCGGCGAAGTACTACAAGGAAGCCGGCATCACGGTGACGTCGCACTAAGTCGAGAGCGCCGGCCGCGCCTCGCGGCCGGCGGCCATTCCCTAGAGCCGGGCCGTGACCATGGGCATCTCAAAAATAAGTCATCGTG
>CAYJPU010000051.1:10116-14662 GCA_964372105.1 uncultured Undibacter sp. | reverse complement strand
AACATGTACCCCGGAATCAGGGTGAGGTCGAAATATGTCGAGCGCGCCGGCCGGGTCTGGGGGCCGGCGTCCATTCCCTAGAGCCGGACCCGTGGCCATGGACATCGCCAATATCAGTCATCGTGGGCTGGTCAAGTTCGCCCTCGTCGTCATTTCGATCGCGATGGCGTTCTATCACATGTGGGCGATCGCCTTCGGGTCCTCCGAAGCGGTGCTGTTCCGCGGCACGCATTTGCTGTTCGCGCTGGTGCTGGTCTTTCTGTTGTACCGTGTGACCTCCAAGTCGGAGGACATGGAGCTCGCGGCGTCGGGCTTCCAGCCTGGCGGGCCGCGGCTGACGCTGCCGACGCTGGCGGATTACGCGCTGCTGGTCCTGGCGGCGACGCCGATCCTCTATCTGTTCGTCAACTACGACTACATCGTCAACCGCATCTTCTACATCGACGACCTGACGCCGCTGGACATGATCATGGGCGTGCTGATGACCGTGATCGTGCTGGAGGCGACGCGCCGGGTGATCGGCTGGGCGCTGCCGATCACCGCGATCGTCTTTTTGTTCTACGGTCTGTTCATCGCGCGGCTGGAGCCGATGCGGATGCTCGACCAGCTTTACATGACGACCGAGGGCATTTTCGGCATCCCGCTGTCGGTGTCGGCGGGCTACGTCCTGATCTTCGTGCTGTTCGGCTCGTTCATGGAGCGTACCGGCACCGGGCAGTTGTTCATGGACTTCGCCATGAGCCTGACCGGCCACACCGCCGGCGGCCCCGGCAAGGTGTCGGTGGTGTCATCGAGCCTGTTCGGCACCATCTCCGGCAGCGCGGTCGCCAACGTCATGGTCGACGGGCCGATCTCGATTCCACTGATGAAGCGTTCGGGCTTCCCGCCGCATTTCGCCGCCGGTGTCGAAGCTACGGCGTCGACCGGCGGGCAGATCATGCCGCCGATCATGGGCGCCGCCGCCTTCGTGATGGCCGAGTTTCTCGCGGTCTCCTATGGCCAGGTGGTGATCTGGGCGATCATTCCAGCGGTCCTTTATTACGTCGCGTGCTTTGCCGCCGTGCATTTCGAGGCCAAGCGGCGCGGCCTGGTTGGACTGCCGCGCTCGGAGCTGCCGCGTCTCGGTGAGGTGATGCGGGTGCGCGGCCATCTGTTCATTCCGGTCCTGCTCATCCTGGTCGTGATGTATTCCGGCTATAGCGCGCCGCTGGCGGCGCTGGTCGGCACGCTCGCCTGCTTCCCGGTGGCGGCGCTGCGCAAATCAACGCGCGGTTACGTCAACTGGCCGAACATCATGGAAGCCTTCGTCGACGGCGCGCGCAACGCGCTCGGCGTCGCCACGGCGTGCGCCTGCGCCGGCATCGTCATCGGCGTGGTGACGCTGTCCGGCCTCGGCATCGTGTTCACCCAGTTCGTCACGCATCTCGCCCAGGACTCGCTGCTGCTGGCGCTGGTGCTGACCATGATGGCCGGCATCGTGCTCGGCATGGGCATGCCGACGACGCCGGCCTACATCATCATGACGGCGCTGCTGGTACCGGCGATCATCAAGCTCGGCGTCATCCCGCCGGCCGCGCACATGTTCGCGCTCTACTTCGCGGTGTTGTCGGCGATCACGCCGCCGGTCGCGCTCGCCGTGTTCGCGGCCGCCGGCATCGCGAAGGCCGATCTGTGGGCGAGCGGCTGGGCGGCGGTGAAGATCGGCGCCGCCGGCTTCATCGTGCCGTTCATGGTGATCTACGAGCCGGCGCTGCTGATGATCGGCGACTGGCCCACAATCATTGGTGCCTTCGTCACCGCTTCCTGCGGCATCCTGCTGTTCGCCGCCGGCCTGCACGGCTTCTTGATTACCAAGACGTCGCATTGGCAGCGCGCGGTGCTGGTCGTGGCCGGCCTGCTGCTGATCGACCCCGGACTCGTCACCGATGTCATTGGGGCCGCTCTTGCGGGCGTTGTGATCCTCAGCCAGCTTGCGGCCCGCCGGGCGGCGGCGCTCGCTCCGGCCGAGCCCAAACCGGTTGAAAGCACGCCTTGAAATGACGCGTAAACGTCCCGAAGACCTTCGCAGCCATCGCTGGCTGGGTGTCAGCGATCTGCGCTCGTTCGGCCACCGCGCGCGGCTGCGCCAGGGCGGCTTCAACGCCGAGGATTGGACCGGCAAGCCGGTCATCGCCATCGTCAACACCTGGAGCGACATTAATTTTTGTCACACCCATCTGCGCGCCCGCGCGGAGGATGTGAAACGCGGCGTGCTGCAGGCCGGCGGCTTTCCGGTCGAATTGCCGGCGATGTCGCTGTCCGAGCCGTTCGTGAAGCCCTCGACCATGCTCTATCGCAACCTCTTGGCGATGGAGACCGAAGAACTGCTGCGCAGCCATCCGATCGACGGCGCGGTGCTGTTAGGGGGCTGCGACAAGACCACGCCCGGCCTCGTCATGGGCGCGGTCAGCATGGGCGTGCCGGCGATTTTCGTGCCGGCAGGTCCCCAGCTGAGCGGCAACTGGCGCGGCCAGAAGATGGGCTCCGGCTCGGACGCCTGGAAATACTGGGACGAGAAGCGCGCCGGCCGCATCAGCGAGGCCGACTGGGCCGAGCTGGAAGGCGGCATCGCGCGCTCCTACGGCACCTGCATGGTGATGGGCACGGCCGCGACCATGATGGCGATCGCCGAGGCCGCCGGCCTGTCGCTGCCGGGCGCGTCGTCGATCCCGGCGGCGGACGCCGGGCACCCGCGCATGTGCTCGGCCGCGGGACGGCGCATCGTCGACATGGTGTGGGAGGACCTCACGCCGCAAAAGATCCTGACGCCGGCCGCCTTCGACAACGCCATCCGCGTGCACATGGCGATGGGCGGCTCGACCAACGCCATCATTCATGTGGTGGCGATGGCGCGCCGTTTGGGCATCGATCTCGACATGAAGCGCTTCGACGAGATCTCGCGCGAGATTCCGGTGCTGGCCAACGTGCGGCCGTCGGGCGACTTCCTGATGGAGGATTTCTTTTACGCCGGCGGCCTGCGCGGGCTGATGGCGGAGTTGAAGGACGCGCTCGACCTCACCTGCATCACCGTCACCGGCAAGACGCTCGGCGACAACATTGCCGGCGCCAAGGTGTACAAGCCCGAGGTCATCCATCCGTTGAGCGACCCGGTGTCGCGCGAAGGCGCCACCGCCGTGCTCACCGGCAACCTGGCGCCGCGCGGCTGCGTGATGAAGCCGTCGGCGGCCGAGAAGCGGCTGTTGAAGCACCGCGGCAAGGTCATCGCCTTCGAGGACTACAACGAGATGGCGCGCGAAGTGGAGCGCGACGATCTCGACGTCACGGCCGACCACGTTCTCGTGCTGAAGAACGGCGGCCCGAAGGGCGGCCCCGGCATGCCGGAATGGGGCATGCTGCCGATCCCGACCAAGCTCGTGAAGCAGGGCGTGCGCGACATGGTGCGCATCTCGGACGCGCGCATGAGCGGCACCAGCTACGGCGCCTGCATCCTGCACGTCGCGCCGGAGAGCTATGTCGGCGGCCCATTGGCGTTCGTGCAGACCGGCGACGAGATCGAGATCGATGTCGAGGCGCGCCGCATCCATCTGCACGTCTCGGACGAGGAGATGGCGCGCCGCCGCGCCGCCTGGAAGCAACCGGCGCCGCGCTATCCGCGCGGTTACGGCGCGCTCTATTCGGAGCACATCGGCCAGGCCGACGAGGGCTGCGACTTCGATTTCCTGCAAGGCACCGCGCCGATCGGCGAGCCGGAAATTCATTAGCTATTACGCAAAGCGGTATTTTTGAACCGCCAAAACGCGTTCACGCCGTGCCGTGAATGCGTCGACTCTATTTGGTTGACTTATCTCATGTGCACCGGCCCGGCTTGATGGTGGGGTTTTGCCATGCGTTCACCCTTCGCGATCTGTGCGGTTGCAACGCTTCTCGCCGGAACGCTATCGGCCGCGCCCGCCAACGCGGCAGAGACGCTGCGTGCCGGCGGCACGGGCGCGGCGACCGAGTTGTTGCGCCAGGTCGGCGCCGAATTTACCGCCGCCAGCGGCGTCAAGATCGACGTCATCCCGAGTCTCGGCAGTTCCGGCGCCCTTCGTGCCTTGGTTGACGGCAAGCTCGACATTGCGGTCTCTGCCCGGCCGCTGAAGGCCGACGAGTCTGCGGCTGGTCTGCGCCAGGTCGCGGTGTTTCAAACCGCCTTTGTGCTCGCGACGTCGCACCGCAATCCGAATGGGTTGAGGGCCGTCGACGTGCCTGAAATTTTCGCTGCCGAAAAACCGACCTGGGCCGACGGCACCCCGATTCGAATCATCCTGCGTCCCCGGTCCGAGGCCGACACCGTGCTGTTCGGCACGCTCTTCGACGGCATGGACGTGGTCATCGAAACCGCTCGCCGCCGCGCCGAAGTGCCGACCGCGGCGACCGACCAGGACAATGCCGATTTGGCGGAGCGTATTCCTGGTTCGCTTACGGGAACCACCGTGGTGCAGCTTGTGACCGAGCGCCGCCGCCTGCAAATCGTGCCGATCGACGGCGTCGAGCCGACGCTCGC
>CAYJPU010000051.1:8100-10016 GCA_964372105.1 uncultured Undibacter sp. | reverse complement strand
CCTGCGGTCGCCGCCAGGCTTGAAAGCGCTGCGTGAAGCGGCGGTCTTGCCGGAGGTAAGATAATGCCTGCGCTTCCGTTGCGAGGTCTGGTCAATTCGATCGCACTCGCCGTCGCGCTCACCATCACGGTCGTGGTGCCTGGTGGCTATTTCTTCGTCGCCTATTCCAACATCGCGGAGACATTGTCTTTCAAGTCGCGGCTGAATGCGACGCGGGTCGCGCAGTACATTTATGCGCATGATACTTTATGGCAGTATCAACAGGTGCGGCTCGCCGATTTGATCAAGTTGCCCGAAGTGGGCGAACAGCCCATCAACCAGAAAATTCACGATCGGGACGGGAAGCCGGTGCTTGCGGGCGACACGTCACTGCGCGGGCCGGTGGTCGGGCGCAGCGCCCCCATCGTCGTGTCCGGCACGACCGTAGGCACGCTCGTCATTGAAACGAGTCTGAGTGAAGTTCTGCAACAGACTTTGCTTGTCGCTTTTCTGGGCGCGAGCCTCGGATTCGTCGCGTATCTCGCGGTGCGATGGTTTCCGATGCGCGCGCTCGACCGCGCCCTCGAAAACTTGCGCGCCAGCCAACGCGATCTGGCGGCGCAAAACGAACGCCTCGACGCCGCGCTGACGAACATGTCGCAGGGGCTGTGCATGTTCGGTCCTGACGAGAAGCTCGTCCTAGCCAATAACCGCTTTGCGGAAATTTATGGGGTGCCGTCGGCAGAAATCTTGCCGGGCATGACGACGCGGGATTTGATGGCGGTCGCAGCCCAATACGGGAAAGTTGAGAGCGTCGACCCTGAAGGAACGCTTGCGTCGCAGCGGAGCTTTATTCAGGGGCGCACGGTAGGGTTGGTGGTAGATCTCCTGACCGATGGCCGCAGCATTGCGATCTCGCATCGGCCCATGCCGAACGGCGGCTTCGTCGCCACTTTCGAGGACATCACGCAGAGGCTGCGCGCCGAGGAGAGAATAAAGTATCTCGCGCATTATGACGCGCTCACCGACTTGCCCAACCGTGTGTCGTTCTATGAGCGGACGGAAGCCATCCTGGCGCATCTGCGGCGCGATGAATCCGTCGCAATCTTAAGTCTCGATCTCGACCACTTCAAGAACGTCAACGATACGCTCGGGCACCCCGTTGGCGACTTCCTGCTGAAGCAGGCGGCCGACCGTATGCGTAACTGCGTCCGCGGCGAGGACTTCGTGGCCCGGCTGGGCGGCGACGAGTTTGCCGTTGTGCAGGTGCCCTCCGCCGAGCCGCCGAATATTCCGGCGCTGGCCTCGCGTCTCATCGAATTCGTCGGCGCGCCTTATGAAATAGACGGTCGTCAGGTGGTGGTCGGTTTGAGCGTCGGCATTGCGCTCGCGCCCGCCGACGGCGAGCATCCCGACGTCATCATGAAGAATGCGGATCTGGCGCTCTACCGTGCCAAAGCCGATGGTGGAGGCACCTATCGGTTCTTCGAAGCCGAAATGGACGCCCGCATGCAGGCGCGCCGCGTCCTCGAGCTGGAGCTCCGAAAAGCGGTCGTGAACCTCGAGTTCGAGCTGTATTACCAGCCCGTCGTCGACGTCAAAAGCGGACGGATCACGAGTTGCGAGGCGCTGATCCGGTGGCACCATCCCGAACGCGGGATGGTCTCGCCGCTCGAGTTCATCCCGGTCGCGGAAGAAACCGGGCTCATCGTGCCGATCGGAGAATGGGTGTTGACGACGGCGTGCGCCGAAGCCGCGCGCTGGCCGAAGGGTGTCACCATCGCGGTCAATCTCTCGCCGGCGCAGTTCAAGAGCCGGAACCTGGTGCAGGCCGTCAAGAACGCGCTGGCGAATTCCGGCCTGCCTGCCGGCCGGCTGGAGCTGGAAATCACCGAGCTGGTGCTGTTGCAGGAGAGCGACGGCGCCTTCGTCATTCT
>CAYJPU010000051.1:2984-8000 GCA_964372105.1 uncultured Undibacter sp. | reverse complement strand
TGGAAATCACCGAGCTGGTGCTGTTGCAGGAGAGCGACGGCGCCTTCGTCATTCTTCATCAGCTCCGCGATCTCGGCATCAAGATCGCGATGGACGATTTCGGCACCGGCTACTCGTCGCTTGGCTACCTGCGAAGCTTCCCGTTCGACAAGATCAAGATCGATAAGTCCTTCATCCAGGATCTGCCGGGAAAGGAAGACAGCGTCGCGATCGTGCGCGCCGTGGTCGGATTGAGCAGCAGTCTGGGGATCACCACCACCGCCGAGGGCGTGGAAACGAAGGAGCAACTGGCGGGTCTGACGTCCGAGGGCTGCGACGAATTCCAGGGGTTCCTGTTCAGCAAGCCCCGGTCGGCCGCGGACGTCGAGAAGCTTCTGCGCGAGTCGGTGCGGCGGGTAGGGGGTGCCGTCGGATGACGCCGGGCTGCCGCTGAGGCAAAAACAGTGGCGGATGGGACGTGGACTTGCTAGGTCGGCTCCGTTCCTGAACGAGCCCCCAGCATGAGCGACGACATTCCCTTCAACAAGAAACTCGATCTCGCCCCCGACACGGTGGACGAGCCGGTGCCGGGCGTGCGCCGCGTGATGGCGAACAACCCCGGGCCTTTCACCTTCAAGGGCACGCTGAGCTACATCATCGGCCACGGCAAGGTCGCCATCGTCGATCCGGGGCCGGACGACCCGGCCCACATCGGGGCGCTGTTAGAGGCGGTGCGCGGCGAGACGGTGACGCATATTTTCGTCACCCACACCCACCGCGATCATTCCCCGGCGACGCCGGCGATCAAGCACGCCACCGGCGCCACCGTCTACGCCGAAGGCCCGCACCGCGCCGCGCGGCCGTTGCATATCGGCGAGCACAATCCGCTCGACTCCAGCGGCGACCGCGACTTCCGGCCCGACGTCCAGCTCAAGGACGGCGAGGTCGTCGAAGGCGACGGCTGGAGCGTCGAAGGCGTGTTCACGCCCGGCCACACCGCCAACCACATGGCCTTCGCCTTCCGGGAAAAGAACGTTTTGTTCGCCGGCGACCACGTCATGGGCTGGGCGACGTCGATCGTAGCGCCGCCGGACGGCGCCATGAGCGACTACATGGCCTCGCTCAACAAGCTCGCGCGGCGCGACGAGAGCCTGTATTTCCCCGGCCACGGCCCCGCGATCCCGGACGCCAAGCGCTTCGTGAACTATTACATCCTGCACCGGCGCGCGCGCGAGGACTCGATCCTGCATCGCCTCGGCAAAGGCGCGACCGACATCCCGACCATCGTGCGCGCGATCTATATCGGCCTCGATCCGCGCCTGACCGGCGCCGCCGGTCTCTCGGTGCTCGCCCACATGGAAGATCTGGTGGCGCGCGGCCTCGTCGAAACCGACGGCGAGCCGTCGATCGAGGGCGTCTACCGGCTGGCGGCTTGAAGTCGGCGCGCGCGCCGCACGCTCCGCTCATTCCCGCGGAAGCGGGAATCCAGTTTTTTCGTGCGAGTGGCCCTGGGTCCCCGCTTTCGCGGGGACGAACGGGAAATGTTATTGTCTCCGGTTTGCCGCCGGCGGGCGTTTCTCCGGCTGGCTCTTCTTCGGCGGCGTCTTGTCCGCGTCGGGCCGCGGCTCCGGCGCGTTGGCCACGCCTTCGTCGATGTCGTCGAGCAGCGCGCGCACGCGCCGCGCATTGGTGCCGAAGTCGTGCAGGCCGTAGCGCGAGGCCGAGCGGACGTCGACGCGCGCGCCTTCGCCGGAGGGCCTGATCCGGATCACCACGTCGTCGCGGAAGCCCATGATCGGCGTGCGCACCACCGCCTCGATCACCGCGTCGCGGCGCGGCGCCGGCGGGCGCGCGTCGACCACCAGCCATTTGCGCTTGTTGATGATCGCGAGCGTGACGTCATAGACCTGCTTCGGGGTCGCATCCTGCTGGATCGGCGTGATTTCCGGATAGGCCTGCCGCTGCAGATCGGCAAAGCGCGCGCGATATTCGGTGGTGCCGCGCGGGCGCAGGCGCGCCAGCACGTCGAAGCGCGGCGGGTTGGCGGTGTCGGTGGTGATGTCGTCGATCGCCGGCAGCTTGAGCGCGCGGGCGCCGAGATAGCTCGGATAGGCGAGCAGCGCGAAGCCGACGAAGATGCCGAGCAGCGCGCGGCCGAGCCCCGACAGACCCTGCCGCCAGATCGTGACGAAGGACGCAAAGCCAAGGAGAATGGCCAGGCCCGCGAACACCAGCGAGGCGGCGAAGGTCGCGAGCGCCGGCACGATCTCCAGTATGCCCGACCGCAGGATGATGATCGAGAGCGCGGCCACGGCCAATGCGAACCACGCCAGCCGCGCGGACCACACCGCCAGCCGCGACATCGGCTCATCGCCAAAAACCGGACGTCGCGCCATGGCCGCTTATCCCGCGCAAATTCGCTTGAGCGCCGCCCATTCGGCGGCCGTGAGGAAGGGTACCGTGGCGCCGTCGGCGGCGATACGGTTGATCGCGGCGATGCGCGCCTTGGTCTCGGGATGGTCGAGCAGGATCTTCATGCCTGGTTCGGTGGCGCCGCCGAGCTTGCTTAGCATGGTGGCGAGCGCATGCACGTTGCCGCCGGCTTTTTTCATCAGCTCGGCGCCGTAGCGGTCGGCGGAGGACTCCGCTTCGCGCGAGTAGGACGATTGCAGCACGGTCTTGGCCGCGATCACCACCGCGCCGCCGCCGACGAAATCGCCGAGCAGCATGCCGAACAGGAACGACAGGCCCGCGCCCTGGAGCACCGCCTGGGTGCCGTCGCGCTGCGCGACATGGCCGATCTCGTGCGCGATCACGCCGGCAACCTCGTCCGCAGTGTCCGCCTTCTCGATCAGGCCGCTGAACACGTAGATCTGGCCGCCCGGCAGCGCCAGCGCGTTGGCCTCGGGCCGGCGCACCACGGTGGTGCGCAAGGACATCCGCAAGGCGGCGGCGGCTTCCAGCCGCTTGATGATCTTGTCGAGCGCGGCGCGGCCGGCCTTCTCGCGCGCGCCGCTGCCGCATTCGAACGCCGCGCCGGCATTGCGGGTGTCGAGCTGGCTGCGCACCTGCACGTTGACCGCGTCGCCGAGCTTGCGCTCAACCGCCACCGGCACGGCCGGCGCCAGCCGCTCGGCGATGGCCGGCACGCCGACGGTCGCGACCACCAGCAGCGCCGCCGTGGCGACCACGGTCCAGCCGACGACGCTGAGGCGCTGGCGGCGCCGGATGGCGCCGGTGCGGTCGACATGGTGGGCGCGGAGATCGATCTCGTGCGCGAACGGCGGGTCGAGGATCTCCAGCCGCGCCAGCACCGGATTGTTGCGGCGGCCGAGGCGGAGCACATGCGCCGGTGCGTTGAGCTCGTCGATCTGGTCGTAGGGCCAGTCGGCGACCCGCCGGCCGGCGCCGTCGTCGACCTGCAAACCGGCGGGCGCCAGCGTCACCCGCACGTCGTGGCGCGCGCCGGTCTGGCCGTCGAAGTAGACGCCGGGGCCCGAGGTCATCGCGTGCGGTTGGTCGTTCGACATCAGTAGCCGCCTACATGCAGCGCGTCGGCCAGGCCTTCGCCCAGCGCCGAGCTCGGCCCGCCTTGCGCCTGCACCCGCTCGAGCGCCGACAGGCCCGACAATTGCAGCGATTCCATGCTCAACTGCCAGACCGAGAAATGCACGGTGGCGCGGTAGATCACCGACAGGCCGAGCGCGCCCACCACATAGCCGCCGAGCAGGATGGCGGCGGCGGCGATCTCACTGGCTGCCGTGGTCTCGCCGCCGGTCAGGGTGCCGACCAAGTACAGCGCCGGCAGCGCGGCGATCGCCAGCGCGAGGGCGAACAGCAGTACGAGCGCCACGAAGCGCAAATAGGCGCCGTAGACGCGCACCATGCGCAGCGTCGAGCGCATCTCGACCGCGCCGAAGCGCAGGCCCGTCATCCACCAGCGCAGCAGCACCGCCTGGTAGGCCGGATAGAGCAGGGCGGCGACAGCCACCGACGTGCCGGCCATCAGCATGCCGAACACGACCACCGCCCCTAAGCCCGGATTGGTGGCCTCAAGGCGGGCCGTCAGTTCCTCGTCGCTCGCCTGCGCCAGCGCGTCCGACAGCGCCTGTAAGTCCACCACCTCGACGAAGGCGCCGACGGTGACCGCGAGCGGCGCCACCACCAGAAGCCACATCGGCAGGCCGCGCAGGAACAGCCGCCAGCCGGCGCCGGCGAACCGGCCGGCGAGATCGCCGTAGTACGTGTGGCGCATCTTGTAGCGCTCGAGGCTGGCGATCTGGAACGGATAGGCCAGCCCGGCGGTGAGCGCCGTCAGCGTCCACCACAGCACCGCGCGCAGCGCGAAACCCCAGGCCGAGCCCTCCAGGTGAAAACGCAGGCCGCGATAGACGGTGCGGGTCAGCCGGTAGCGGCGCGCGCGGTAGATCGCGTATTGTCCGACGAGGAACAGCAGCGCGAAGCCGAGCACGCCCGAGAGTTCGCCAAGCACGCCGATGTCGAGCGCCGCCAGGAAGAAGCCGGCATAGACCGGGATCAGGATGGCGACCGCCACCAGGAAGCCGATCAACAGCTCCAGCGCCGTGCCGTTGTATTCGAGGCTTTCGCCGGCCACTTCGGTGTTCGACCACAGGAAGCGCCGCACGTCGGTGGCGAGCCAGAAGCGGTAGATGCCGAGCGTGACCGCCAGCAGCGCGGCGCCGCGGATGAACAGCCGCCAATAGGCCTTGCGCGCGCCGAGAAACCGCACGCCGCCCACTGCGGTCTCGTCTGCCCCGAAGCTTACCATGGCAGGAGGGATAATGGGTGCGGGCCGGGCAGGCAATGTCTTCCGCGTCACTACGGCCGGTTGACACCCGGCGCGGGCCGGAGAAAGAACGCGGCCGGCGCGGCGCTGCCGGGCACGTTCAACCGCAAAAAGCGCTTCCTGCCGATGGCCGACGACGAGGTTTCCTTCGTGCGCGCCTTGTCCCGCCGGGAGGGCTGGCAGGATCTGGCACGCGCGCGGCTTGCGCCTTTGGCGGAGGGCATGAGCGA
>CAYJPU010000051.1:0-2884 GCA_964372105.1 uncultured Undibacter sp. | reverse complement strand
CCGATGAATTCGCGCCGCGCAACGCAAATGTCGCACCCGAAGCGCTGCTGGCGCGGCTGAGGCGCGAACAACCCGCCGAGGACATCGTCGTGGTGCACGGCGACGCCACGCTCAGCAACATCTTCGTCGGCGGCGACGGCAGCATCGGCTTCATCGACTGCGGCAATGCCGGGCGTGGCGACCGCTACGTCGACCTCGCCGTGCTCATGGCCGACATCGGCGATACGCTCGGCCCGCAAGCGGCGGCGCGCTTCGCGCAAAAATATGGCGCATCCGGCTTGGACGGAGCCAAAGCGCGCTACTTCGCCGATCTCTACGAATTGTTCTGAGGCCAGAGCCAGGCGGCGCCGCGCACGCCGCTCGAGTCGCCATGGACCGCGCGCACGATTCCGGTGTCGAGCGCGTCCGAGAACGCATAACGCGCGACCAGCGGCGCGAGGCCGGCATAGACGGCATCGATGTTCGACAGCCCGCCGCCGAGCACGATGACATCGGGATCGACGATGTTGATCACCGAAGCGAGGCCGCGCGCCAACCGGTCCTGATAGACGCGCAAGGCGGCGACCGCCTTGTCGTCGCCCGCGGCAGCCGCGGCGGCGACGTCGTGGGCGGCAAGCGACCCGTGTGTCTGCGCGGCGTATTCGCGCGCGAGACCCGAACCGGACAGGAATGTCTCGATGCAGCCGGCCTTGCCGCAATAGCACGGATGCCCCGGCAGTTCGGATGGCGAGGCCCAAGGCAGGGGATTGTGGCCCCATTCACCGGCGATTCTGTTGCGGCCGGTGATCACCTGACGGTCGATGACGAGGCCGCCACCGACGCCGGTGCCGAGGATGACGCCGAACACGATCGGGCGGCCTGCGGCGGCGCCGTCGACCGCCTCCGACAGCGCGAAGCAGTTGGCGTCGTTTTCCATGCGGACCGGGCGGCCGAGATGGGCCGCGATATCGCGGTCGAGCGGCTTGCCGTTCAGGACAACGCTGTTGGAATTCTTCAGCAGCCCGGTCTTGGTCGACAGCGCGCCCGGCGTCGCGATGCCGACCGTTCCCTTGCGTTCGAGCTTGCCTTCGACGTCGAACACCAGAGCGCCGATGGCGCGGATGGTCTTGTCGTAATCGCCGGCCGGTGTCGGCACGCGCTGGCGGGCGAGCGTGTGCCCGCCTTCGTCCAGCGCGATGACTTCGATTTTTGTGCCGCCGAGATCGACGCCGATCCGCATGACGGCTCCGTCGGCGCTACTTCACCGCGAGAAGTTCGACGTCGAACATCAGCGTGGCGTTCGGCGGAATGATGCCGCCGGCGCCGCTCGCGCCGTAGCCGAGCGCGGGCGGAATGATGAGGGTGCGTTTGCCGCCGACCTTCATCGACGCGACGCCTTCGTCCCAGCCTTTGATGACGCGGCCGCGGCCGATCGGAAACTCGAACGGCTCATTGCGGTCGACCGAGGAGTCGAATTTCTTGCCCTTGACGCCGTTGACGTAGAGCCAGCCGGTGTAGTGCATGACGCAGGTCTGCCCGGTCTTTGGGCTGGCGCCGGTGCCGACGGTGGAGTCGATGATTTGCAGTCCCGATGATGTGGTCATGGTTTTCCCGGCGGTTTGGGCGGTGGCGGGGCGGATGAAGATTGCGGTTGCGGCGGCGACAAGCGCCAGCGCGGCATCGCGGCGGGAGAGGGTCATGGACGGTTCCGTTGTTGGCCGAACAGGCACGCGTGTATCGGCAATCTGATCGGCGGCAAAGTGGTTTCTTTTGGGGCGGGTCGTTCCGGCGGGCGGTTCGAATTTCGATTCCCGCACCACAATTTCGGCGTCGTTTGCGATGCAATATTTCCCGCAGTTCCGAATTTCCAAGGGGCCGCCCGGCGGCTAAGATGTCCCCATGGTGCTGAGGCCGCACCGGTGTTTATAGGAACGCAATGGCTGGCGTGAGGATGGCGGGAAGATGGGGGCGTCCGGCGGTTGTCGCTTCCGCGCGGCCGGCTTTCTTTCGGCGGATGTCATTCGGCACCGCGTGGGTTTGCCTGGGCGTTGCCGGCGTCAGTGCGGTTGCCGCGGCGGCGATCAGCCTGCCGCTTCCCCATGGCCGTTCCGTCTTCGCCCCTGCGTTGCGCTCGTCGATGGCTCCGGCCCTGCAGACCCCCGCCGATTTCGATGTCGTCCAGAACTGGCGCGACGCGTCGATGCAACTGGCGGGTCTTAACGGTGTCGGCCTACGCGGGACTCGGGACAATGCCTGGATGCCCGACGGCGGCCTGTCGACTTTGCTGGCGACGCGCTTTCCTTCCGCCGGCCATGTGCGCCTGCCGGGCGATGAGGTTGCAACGCGCCTGCCGCCGTCGCGGCCCGACGGCTTTGCGCGCGAGGGTGTCGCGCGCACCGTGCCGGTGGTGATCGAACCGCAGGTTGCTGCGCTGCCGCCGCAACCCAAGTCCGGTGATCTCGGTATCTTGGACAAATTGTTCGCGGATCCGGATCGCGCCGCCAAAGCGGTGCTCGCCGCCAATCCGAACACGGTGCTGTATGACATCACCAAGCGCGCGGTCTATATGCCGGACGGCGAAAAACTCGAGGCGCATTCCGGTTTCGGCCAGTTCATGGACGATACGGACTCGGTGCACCGCAAGGATGTCGGCGTGACGCCGCCCAACGTCTATGCCGTCAGCTTCCGCGAGAAGCCGTTCCATGGCGTGCGCGCGCTGCGCATGAATCCGGTCGGCGGCGGCAACATGTATGGCCGCGACGGCATCCTGGCGCATTCCTTCCTGCTCGGCGCTAACGGCCAGTCGAACGGCTGCATATCGGTGCGCGATTACGACAAGTTCCTGCAGGCTTATGAGGACGGCAAGTTCAACCAGATCATCGTCCTGCGCAGCGCCGACGAGCCG
>CAYJPU010000050.1:0-16155 GCA_964372105.1 uncultured Undibacter sp. | reverse complement strand
ACCTGCTCGACATCCTCAACATCACCAAGCAGTCGCTCGGCCGCGTGCTCAAGCAACTGGTCGACGAAGGCTACGTGCTGCAGAAGGAAGGCGCCCAGGACCGCCGGCAGCGGCTGCTGTACGTGACGCCGAAGGGCGAGGCGCTGGCGCTCAAGCTCGCGCATCTGCAGGCCCAGCGCATCGTCCGCGCCTTCGGCGAGCTCGGCCCCGGCGCGCACGAGGCCGCGCGCCGTTTCCTGACCGCCATGATCGACACCGACAACCGCGACGGCGTGCTGCGCCTGATCGCGCGCGCCGACCGGACCGCCAAGGCGCGGGAGTAGAACTTGCGCATGCGGCGAACCTTGCTCCGCTCATTCCCGCGCAAGCGGGAATCCAGGGTCACGAATGCGAACGTGGTTGTCTGTTGCCCCTGGGTCCCCGCGTTCGCGGGGACGAGCGGATGGGGAGAAGCCGTGCCATGATCACGCCCGCCAAGCTCGCCGACGACGCGCCGCACCTGCTGGTGGTCGACGACGACCGCCGCATCCGCGATCTGCTGTCGCGCTTCCTCACCAGCGAAGGCTATCGCGTGACCACCGCCGACACCGCGGCGGACGCGCGCGGCAAGCTGAAGGGCCTGAGCTTCGATCTCCTGGTGCTCGACGTCATGATGCCGGGCGAGAGCGGTTTCGATTTCGCCAAATCGCTGCGCGGCACCTCCGATGTGCCGATCCTGATGCTGACCGCGCGCGACGCCGCCGAGAGCCGCATCAAGGGCCTCGAGATGGGCGCCGACGATTATCTGTCGAAGCCGTTCGAGCCGCGCGAACTGTCGCTGCGCATCGCCAGCATTCTCAAGCGCACGCAGCCGGCCGCGCCGCCGCCGGCCGCCGAGTCGGTCAGTTTCGGGCCGTTCATCTACCATCTGGCGCGCGGCGAGCTGCGCAAGGGCGAGGAGATCATCCGCCTCACCGACCGCGAGCGCGACATGCTGCGCATCCTGAGCGCGACGCCGGGTGAAACCGTGTCGCGCATGGCGCTTGCCGGCAACGGCGGCAGCGTCAGCGAGCGCGCCGTCGACGTGCAGGTCAACCGCCTGCGCCGCAAGATTGAGCGCAACCCCGCCGATCCGCTGTTCGTGCAGACCGTGCGCGGCATCGGCTACCGGCTGGTGATCACGACATGACCAGCCTCGACATCGGGCAAGGCGTCCGCACCGCGCTCATACGGCTGCGCGCCGCCTGGGAATGGTACAACGCCCTGCCGCCGGTGCGACGCGTCAACAATGCGCTCGGCCAGGTGCGCGACGGCTGGCGCAGGCTCAGCCGCTGGCTCAACAGCGTCATGCCGAAAGGCCTGTACGCGCGCGCGCTGCTCATCATCATCGCGCCGATGGTGATCCTGCAATCGGTGATCGCCTTCGTGTTCATGGAGCGGCACTGGAGCCTGGTGACGCAACGCCTGTCCGCCGACGTGGTGCACGACATCGCGGCGCTGATCGACGTGAACAAGGTCTATCCGCAGGACGCCGACCGCACGCAACTGCGCAAGATCGCGCAGGACCGGCTCGGCCTGGTGGTGGATTTCCTGCCGATGGGCGACATGCCGCCGCCGGGGCCGAAGCCGTTCTTCTCGCTGCTCGACCAGGCGCTGTCGGAAGAGCTGCGCAAGGTAGGCCGGCCGTTCTGGATCGACACCGTCGGCAAGTCGTCGCTGGTCGAGATCCGCGTGCAGCTCGACAACACCGTGATGCGCATCTTCGCGCGGCGCAATGCGGCCTATGCCTCCAATTCCGAGATCTTCCTGCTGTGGATGGTCGGCACCTCGACGGTGCTGCTGATCGTCGCCATCATCTTCCTGCGCAACCAGATCAAGCCGATCCTCAAGCTCGCCGACGCCGCCGAAAGTTTCGGCAAGGGCCGCGACGTGCCGAACTTCCGTCCGCGCGGCGCGCGCGAGGTGCGGCGCGCGGCGCAGGCCTTTATCGAGATGAAGACGCGCGTCGAACGCGCCATGGAGCAGCGCACCGCGATGCTCGCCGGCGTGTCGCATGACCTGCGCACGGTGCTGACGCGCTTCAAGCTTGAGTTGGCGCTGATCGAGGGCAGTCCGGAAACCGAGCCGATGAAGAAGGACGTCGATGAGATGGCGCGCATGCTGGAGGCCTATCTCGCCTTCGCGCGCGGCGATCTCGGCGAAAGCGCCGCGCCGACCGACATGGCGGAGTTTCTGGAAGAGCTGCGCGCCGACGCCGAGCGGCACGGCCACAAGACCACGGTGGTGTTCCACGGCACGCCGATCGTCACGGTGCGGCCGGCGGCGTTCAAGCGCTGCCTCGGCAACCTGGTGTCGAACGCCGCGCGCTACGCGCCGTCGATCGCCATCACCGGCCACCGCGACCACCGCTATCTGACGGTGACGGTGGACGACGACGGCCCCGGCATTCCGCCCGAGCAGCGCGAGGAAGCGTTCAAGCCGTTCCTGCGGCTCGACGACGCCCGCAACCAGGACGAGGGCGGCACCGGCCTGGGGCTGGCGATCGCGCGCGACATCGCGCGTTCGCACGGCGGCGACATCACGCTCGGCGACAGCCCGCTCGGCGGCCTGCGCGCGACGGTCAGGGTGCCGGTGTAATTTTTCTTTTTACCTCCCCCTGAAAGGGGGAGGTCGATTGTCATCGCGAAGCGATGACAATCGGGTGGGGATCATTCTTATTTCGCTGTTGATTGACCCCCTCCCTGACCCTCCCCCTTTCAGGGGGAGGGAAAAGAGAAGATCACGCCGCGTCGGCTTCCGCCGGACCTTCGTCGAAAGGCCGGCGGCGCCGGCGGCGCGGTCCGCGCAAGGCGCAGGGGATCGCGCACAGGTCGCCGACGAAGCCGTCCCAGCGCTCGGCGCTTGCCAAGCCGCGGTCGAGCGCCGCCATCGTGCGGTCGAGGCCTTCGTCGTCGTCGTCGACCCAGACCGACAGCACGCGGGCGAACATCAGCGCCCCGCCTTGCGCGCGCAACGCGCCGCGCGGGCCGGCCGCGTTGATGCCGGCGGCTTCCAGCATCCAGCGTTGCGAGCGCACCGCCATGGCGTTGAGCGCCAAGGCCAAGGCCGGATCGCGGCGCACCGAGCGCAGCACCGAGCGCACCGCCTCCTTGTAGGGCGCGAGCGCCTCGATCCGGCGCATCAGTACGTCGAACAGCCGTTCGCGCGCCGGTTCCTCGGCCATGTCGGCGTCGCCGCCGGCCAGCACCGCGCGGTCGACGTGCTTGACGTGGGCGGCGTAGATCGACAGCACCGAGCCGAACTCGGCGCGCAGTTGCGACAGCTTGAGGCCGGCGCGGCCGGCCACTTCGGCAAGGCCGATGTCCTCGAAGGGATGGTCGGCGAGCAGCGCCATCAGCGCGTCGGTCGCCTTGTCGCGGTCGGAAGTGCCGCGCGGCGGCGGCGCGGTCGGCGCTTTTTCCTGACGCTTGGCTTTGCGGGCCATGGCGGCCTCTCCTTCGCTGTGTCCGTGGCCCTTAATGTAGGGTCTCAAACGAGACGGTTCTAGGGCGGGGGAACTGCTCGAATTCGGCCTAGCCCGCCAGCTCACGCCCGCGCCGGGTGGCGGCGGCGACGGCTTTCGTCAGCAGCGCGTCGAAACCGCCGGGGCCCGTCAGCACCGCGAGCGCGGCGGCGGTGGTGCCGCCGGGCGAGGTCACGTTCTGGCGCAGCGTGGCGGCGTCCAGCGCCGAACGGTGCAGCAGCTCGCCCGAGCCGGCGACCGTTTCGCGCGCCAGTTTCGCGGCCAGCGCCGGCGGCAGGCCGGCGGCGACGCCGGCTTCCGTCATCGCCTCGGCCAGCAGGAAGACATAGGCCGGCCCCGAGCCGGACACGGCCGTGACCGCGTCCATCAGCGTCTCGTCGTCGACCCATTCGACGGTGCCGATGGCGGCCAGCAGGTCGGACGCCAGTCTGCGCTGCTTGGCCGACACTTTGCCGTTGGCGACGGCGACGGTGATGCCGCGGCCGATCGCGGCCGGTGTGTTCGGCATGGCGCGCACGATCGCGGTGCCGGCCGGCAGTTTGCTCTCGAGGAACGCCAGCGTGCGGCCGGCCATGATCGAGACGACCAGCGCGCCCTTGCCGACGGCGGCCGCCAGCGGCGGCACCGCCTCCGGCGCGGTCTGCGGCTTGACGGCGATGACGATGGCCGCGGCCGACGGCAGCTTGTTCGGGTTGAGCGCCAGCCCGCGGCGCGCCAGCGCCTTCACGGTTTTCGCCGGCTGCGGGTCGACGACGGCGATCTTCTTCGGGGTGAGGCCGCGCGCCAGCCAGCCGTCGAGCATGGCCTGGCCCATCTTGCCGGCGCCGACGAGGAGGAGGCGGCCGGGAAACAGCCGCAACGGTTTTTTGTTGGTGCCGGGTCGCTTCATGATCGCATGGTATCGCCGTTGACGCTGACAGGCCACGGTGCGGCGTTGCCAAGCGAGTCGCGTTCGGTCAGATTTGGCACATCGTGCAGCCGGAAGTCACCCCGCAACAACGCTCGACGCTGATCGAGGCCGTCGCCGCCGAAGTCTTCGCCGCCTTCGGCAGCGGCCGGCAAATCGCGCCGTTTTCCAGCCGCCCCGGCGGCTTGACGCTCGACGAAGCCTATCGCGTCACGGCCCGGCTCGATCGCGCCCGCGTTGCCCGCGGCGAGCGGGCCGTCGGCCGCAAGATCGGCTTCACCAACCGCGCCATCTGGCCGGAATACGGCGTCTACGCGCCGATCTGGGGCTATGTCACCGAGCGCAGTGTCGTTGCGCTCGACGCCGTAACCGAGTTGCCGCTCTCCGGCTTTGCCGAGCCGCGCATCGAGCCTGAAATCATGTTCGGGCTGGCGCGGGCGCCGGCGCCGGATATGGCCGCGGCGGCGCTCGCCGACTGCATCGAATGGGTCGCGCACGGTTTCGAGGTCGTGCAGTCGCTGTTCCCGGCCTGGAAGTTTGCGCCGGCCGACACGGTGGCGGCGAACGGCTTGCACGGCGCGCTCGTCGTCGGGCGGCGTCACGCCTTCGCGCCGCGCGCCGCCGAATTCGCGCGCGCGCTGCCGGCGTTTGCCGTCGAGCTGTATCGCAACGGCGAACTGGCCGACAGCGGCCTCGGCGCCAACGTGCTTGACGGCCCGCTCGCCGCCCTGCGCCATGTGGTCGGCCTCTTGGCCGACGATCCGGTCAACCCGCCGCTCAAGGCGGGCGAGATCGTGAGCACCGGCACGCTCACGCGGGCGTTGCCGATTGCGCCCGGTGAGGTGTGGCACACGCGGCTGAGCGGAATCCCGCTCGACGGCATCAAGCTGCGGTTTGTGTGACGCCTACGCCTCGCCGGAGGTCTCGAACATGGCGGCGTCGAGCGCTTCGCGCGCGCCCTTGCCGGCCCAGACCACAAACTGGAAGGCGGTGAAGTAGCGCTCGCAGGTGTCGAGCGCGGTGCCGAGCAGCGCCTCGCACTGCTTGCCGGAGGCCTCGGTGCCGCCCGCCAGCACCAGCGCATGGCGGAACATGACGATGCCCTCTTTGACCCAGAGATCGTAATGCCCGACCCACAGCCGCTCGTTGATCATCGAGATCAGCGCCTGCACTTCGGCGCGGCGGCGCTCCGGCACCTTGAGGTCGAAGGCGCAGGCGAGATGCAGCGCCTCGATGTCGCACATCCAGGTGTAGGACAGCTGATAGTCGGTCCACTTGCCGGTGACGAGGATGGTGATCTCGTCGTCGCTCGCGCGCTCGAACGACCAGTCGTTGCCGCTGGCCAGCCGCTCGACCACGTCGAGGGGATTGAGTCGAGAATCATCCGTGTAGCTCGTCAGGGACATGACGTCTCCGCTTTGCCGAATGGAGCGAGGGGAAACGCACGCCACCGCACGCGCACGGCCAAGACTCGACCCAAAAGGGGCCTTGCTGCACTTCGTTACTGAGGTACGGGCTGCCTTGACGGCGAGAGCGAATCACTAGGCCGACTGACTATAACCTGCTCGATTCCGCTCGCCAAAGGCAGCGTCGAGGGCCAGTGAGCCGTGATTTGCCGGACTCTGGCAACCGCGCCCGGCGGAATCTCCACAGCCAATCCGCCAAGTTTTTGAATCGGCAGTGGATAAGTCGGCTCTGTGAATCCGCCCGGAGTCCGGCGGCGGCAACGCCGCTCAGTCGAACAGGCTCGACACCGACTCTTCCGAGGCGGTGCGGGCGATCGCCTCGCCGATGAGCTGCGCGATCGGCAGCAGGCGGATGTTGGGCGTCGCCAGCAGTTCCTTGGTCGGCTGAATCGAATCCGTGATCACGAGCTCCTTCAGCCGCGAGTTGGCGATGCGGCCGACCGCGCCGCCCGACAGCACGCCGTGGCTGATATAAGCGTAGACGTCCTTGGCGCCCTGCTTGAGCAGGGCGTCGGCGGCGTTCACCAGCGTGCCGCCCGAGTCGACGATGTCGTCGACCAGCACGCAGGTGTGGCCTGCGACTTCGCCGATCACGTTCATGACTTCAGATTCGCCGGCGCGCTCGCGGCGCTTGTCGATGATGGCGAGCGGCGCGTTGATGCGCTTGGCGAGGCCGCGGGCGCGCGCGACGCCGCCGACGTCCGGCGACACCACCATGACGTTCTCGAGCTTGAAACGTTCGCGGATGTCCCGCACCATCAAGGGCGAGGCGTAGAGGTTGTCGGTCGGGATGTCGAAGAAGCCCTGGATCTGCCCGGCGTGCAGGTCGAGCGTCATGACGCGGTCGGCGCCGGCGCGGGTGATCAAATTGGCGACCAGCTTGGCCGAGATCGGCGTGCGCGGACCGGGTTTGCGGTCCTGGCGGGCGTAGCCGAAATAGGGGACCACCGCCGTGATGCGGCGCGCCGACGAGCGGCGCAGCGCGTCGATGATGATCAGCAATTCCATCAGGTGGTCGTTGGCCGGGAACGACGTCGACTGGATCACGAAGCAATCCGCGCCGCGCACGTTTTCCTGGATCTCGACGAAGACCTCCATGTCGGCGAAGCGCCGCACCACGGCCTTGGCCAGCGGCCGCTTCAGATGGTCGGCGATCCCCTGCGCCAGCGCGGGATTCGAGTTGCCGGCGAGGAGCTTGATCGCACCGTTTTTGCCCGCCATCCCCAATCCTCGTCCTTACTGCGCCTCACAAGCGGCGTGGTCATAACAAGGCGGGCTGCATGCGGCAATACGCCCCGAAATCATTGTCCCGGGGCTTTTCCTGGCAAGGAAAAGGCGATCCTAACGCTCAGTGGCGCGAGGCCGACAGCGACAGCGTTTCGCGCGCCGAAACAGTTGCGGCCGGCTCCGGCCGGCCGGCGGGGACCGGAGCGGCCTGCGGCATGCGGAAGATACCGGCCGCTTCCGGCGAGGTGTCGTTCGAGCTGATCAGGGGGCCGCTCGGCGCGGCGGCCGGCTCCGGGGCAGGGGCCGGCGCGCTCGGCACGGCCGCGGGCGCGTTCAGGAAGCCGGCGAGCTGGTCCACGCTGTCGCGCGCGATCCGGGCCAGCATGGCGTTGTCGGCGGCGGTCCAGGCGTCGCGCGGCCGGCCCTTGGCGGTCTCTTCGCCGGTGATGCGCAGCGCGCGGCGCTCGTCTTTATCGAAGACGTCCCACACCCACGAAATGGTGGTGCGCCCCTTCACCACGTGCGCGGCGAGATAGCCGCGGACGCGGTAGACCGAAGGCTGTTCGCGCGAGATCACCGCCAGTTGGCGGGCCTGCGCCTCGGTGTTCAGGTTCTGCACCAGGGTCTGGAATTGGCCGGGCGGCGGGCCGTCGATGGATTCGAACGCCACGGTCGCGCCATGCTGGCCCATGCTGTGCGCGCCGGTCTGATTGCAGCCGGCCAGCGCCAGCGCGCAGGCGGCAGCCAGCAGCGCATCCGGTCGTGCAAGCAACTTCACCGCCACGCGCGCAGCGCGGCGGCTCCAGTTCCACTTCATCGACGTCCCTGCGGCCTTGTTATTGGTTTGTCGTCCCCTGGCCGTGGCCGGGAAACTAGCTGGAACGTCGCGCGCCTGTCCAGCCGGGCCGGGTTCGCGGACTACCTGGCGAGGGCGATGGCGTTGATATGCCGGCCGTAATCCGGCTCGCCGCGCAGTGTGGTGCGGCGGTAACTATAGAAGCGGTCCGGGTCGGCATAGGTGCACAGGCCGAGATCGGCGAAATTCACGATGCCGGCGCGCTGCGCGCGGTCGGCGATGTAGCCGTTGAGATCGAACATCGCGTGGCCGGCACGCTCCGAGGCCGTGAAGAAGCGCGCGTTGTCGACGTCGGCCGCCAGAAAGCGCTCGACGAATTCCGGACCCACTTCGTAGTTCGGCTGGCTGATGGTCGGCCCGAGCGCGGCCGCGATGCGCGAACGGTCGGCGCCCAGCTTCTCCATGGCGGCGATGGTCGCCTCGATGACGCCGGTGAAGGCGCCGCGCCAGCCGGCGTGCGCCGCGCCGATCACGCCGGCTTCGTTGTCGGCAAACAGCAGCGGGCCGCAGTCGGCGGTCGACACGCCGATCGCCAGGCCCGGCGTGCGGGTGACGACGGCGTCGGCGCGCGGGCGGGCTTCGTGCGTCCACGGCTGATCCGCGACCGCCACGTCGGCCGAATGGATCTGGTAGGGCGTCAGCAGGCGACCGGGCGCGACACCCAAGGCCTCCGCCATGCGCGCGCGGTTTTCCGCGACTTTCTCGGGCGCGTCGTTCGAGCCGACGCCGCCGTTGAGCGAGGCGTAGACGCCGTCCGACACGCCGCCGTCGCGCGTGAAAAACGCGTGGCGCACCTGCGTGAGCTTGCTGAGAGAGGGGGCTTGCAACATCGGCCGTAATATAGGGCTTCCCGCGGACGTCGGCCACTCACCGATCGAAGGCCGGCGGCGCGCCGAGCGAACGATGCGTGAAAGCTGCCGCCTTGAACAACGTGCCCATTTCGGTGCGGCCGCGGCCGGTCAACCGCGCCAGCGCCGAATCGATTTTCGCCGCAGCAGCCGCCAGCGCCCGCGCGCGCAGCGTCGCCGCGCGCGTCTCGATCCCGAGCCGGCGCAGGAGTTCGCCTTGCTCGATCGGTCCGTAGCCGTCGGCGCCCATGGCTTCGACGGCGCGTTTCAGCGCCTGGAAATCGACATGCGCGGTGAGGTCGATTTCGCCCGGCGTCATCAGCGGATCGGCGAAGGCGTGCTGTCCGACGGCCTGGAAGGTGTCGCCGATATCGCTTTCGGCGTGACCGTAGTCGACCACCAGCGCGGCGCCGCCGTTCTTGGCGACGTGGCGGCCGAGCGACATCGCGGCGCGCTCGTCGCGCCACTCGAAGATCGAGCCCGGGTCCGCGTCGCGCACCGCCTTCGGCAGCAGCGGCTCGAACTGCGGGATCGGGTCGGGCGCATGCGTGAAGGCGAACGCGCCGTCGGCGCCGATCTCGATGCGGCGCTCGTGCCAGCCGCGTTCGGTCTTCACCGCCTGGTTGACCGGCAGCGCGTCGAAGAATTCGTTGGCGACGATGATGCCAGGCCCGCCCGGCACGTCGTCGAGCGAATCGTGCCACGTCACCGGCGGCGACGGGCCGTCGAGCATGCGCTCCTGCTGCGCGCGCAGCACCGGGTTGATCTCGACCAGATGCACAAAGATGGCGTCGCGGAAGCCCGGCATGACGTTGAGCGCGCGTAGCGCGTCCTTCATCAGGGTGCCGCGGCCGGGGCCTAGCTCGATGACACGGATGTTTTCGGGCGAACCCATCTTCTTCCAGGTCGCTGCCATCCACAGCCCGATCAGTTCGCCGAACATCTGGCTGATCTCGGGCGCGGTGATGAAATCGCCGCGGGCGCCGAGCGGATCGCGGGTGGTGTAGTAGCCGTATTGCGGATCGCTCAGGCAGAGCGCCATGTATTCGCCGACCGGCATCGGCCCCGCCGCCTTGATGCGGCGGCGGATCTCGGTTTCGAGGGGCGAACGGCCGGTCATCAGGTGCTCCGCAACGGAGGATGCTTCAACGCGTAAGCGATAAACGCAAGACCCGCGAGCAGCAGCGGGATCGACAGCAACTGGCCCATGGTGGCGCCGCCCCACAGGAAGCCGAGCTGGGCGTCGGGTTCGCGGAAGAACTCGCAGGTCGAGCGCGCGATCGCATAGAGCACGGCGAACGACCCGACGGTCAGACCCGGCCGCTTGAGCGCGCCGGCGCGGATCATCAAGGCCAGGATGACCAGCAGCACCAGCCCTTCGAGCGTCGCCTCGTAGAGCTGGCTCGGATGGCGCGGGACCGGGCCGCCGGTCGGAAACACCATCGCCCACGGCACGTCGGTGGCGCGGCCCCACAATTCGCCGTTGATGAAGTTGGCAATGCGGCCGAGGAACAGGCCGATCGGTCCGACCGCGCAGGTGATATCGCCGAGCGATAGCACCGAGATGCCGCGGCTCTTCGCGAACAGCAGCACCGCCAGCACGCAGCCGGCAAAGCCGCCGTGGAACGACATGCCGCCGTGCCACAACTGGAAGATCTCGAGCGGGTGCGCGGTGAAGTGCGGCAGATTGTAGAACAGCACGTAGCCGGCGCGGCCGCCGAGGATGACGCCGAGCGTCACCCACAGCACGAAGTCGTCGAAATCGACGACCGTCATCGGCGCCGAGTTCTTTGAAGCATTGCCGCCCCACAGCCGCCCGGAGCGGATCAGCGCGCGGGCATAGGCCCAGCCGAGCAGGATGCCGAGGATGTAGGACAGCGCGTACCAGCGGATCGCGAGCGGGCCGATATGGATCAGCACCGGATCGAAGGCCGGGTAGGGGATCACGAGCAAGGGCATTGCTTATTCCGGGTGGGAGGCGGTGCGCGCCCCCCGCGCGCCGCCTGAGGATGAGTTTAGTCGTAGCACGCCGCCCCTTGCAGCGGGATGACCGGATCGCCATTGTGCAGCGCATGACCCCGAAAAGTGGATACCGGTTTTCGGATAAGGTCATGCGCCAGGAAAATCGCGGAGACGACCGATGACCCAGACCAGCAATCGCATTTTCGACGAGATGGCGCGCCTGATGAACGACGCCGCCGGGGTCGCCCAGGGCGTGCGGCGCGAATTCGACACGCTTTTCAAGACCCAGGCCGAGCGCATCCTGCGCGACCTCGAGGTGGTGTCGCGCGAGGAGTTCGAGGCGGTCAAGGAGATGGCCCGGCTGGCCCGCGAGGAGAACGAGGCGCTTAAAAGCCGTCTCGACGCGCTGGAGGCCAAGGGCCCGTCGAAGAAGGCCAAGCCGGCCGCCGACGTGCCGCCGGAATCGCCCAGCAGCCCGCCGCTGGGGAAATAGCGCGCCGCGCCCTGCGGCCTCATCCTGAGGAGCGCCGAAGGCGCGTCTCGAAGGATGAGGCGGAGTGAAGCCACCCGCCGCCTTCCTTGCCCTTTTAGGCCCCCGCCGCTATAACCCCGGCCGAAACGCGGCCCCCGGCACCCCTGGAGGCTTGCCGCGTTCGTGGGCGGCCCGAAAAGCCGCCTTTTTCCATTGGCTTAGATGAGGATAATAAAATGGCGACCGTCCTGGAATTGAAAGCGACGGCGCGTCCGAAAGGTGGCAAGGGGGCCGCTCGGGCTGCGCGTCGCACCGGCAATGTGCCGGCCGTGATCTATGGTGACAAAAAGCCCCCGATGATGGTCCTGCTGGACCATGCCGAACTGCGCAAGCGCATCTATGCCGGGCGCTTCCTCACCACGCTGTTTCACATCGACGTGGACGGCACCAAGCACCGTGTGATCCCGCGCGACTTCCAGCTCGACGCGATCAAGGATCTGCCGATGCACGTGGACTTCCTGCGGGTCGCCGAAGGCGCCACCATCCGCGTCAACATCCCGGTGCACGTGCTCAACGCCGAAACCTCGCCGGGCGTGAAGCGCGGCGGCGCCGTCAACATCGTGACCCACACGGTCGAGGTGTCGTGCCCGGCCGACGCCATCCCGCCGTCGATCGAGGTCGACATCGGCGACGTCGACATCAACCACTCCAAGCACCTCAGCGACGTGAAGCTGCCGCCCAACGTGAAGGTCATCGCCCACGGCGACATCACGCTGGTCACGGTGGTGCCGCCGTCCGGCTACGCGGAAGAGCTCAAGGCCGCCGCCGAGAAGGCCGCTGCCGCCGCTGCCGCCGCCGCCGCGCCGGCCGCGGGTGCCGCGCCGGCCGAAGGTGCCGCGCCGGCCGCGGGTGCCGCCGCCGCGCCGGCCGCGGGTGCCGCCAAGGCCGACAAGGCCGACAAGAAGTAAGGAGGCGGACCTTCCGCCTCTGCGCCGGCGTCTGCGAGTTGGGCATAGGGCGGCGGCGACGCCGTTGGAGCCATGCTGCTATTCGTCGGCCTCGGAAATCCCGGCACGCGCTACGCCGGCAACCGGCACAACATCGGTTTCATGGCGGTCGAGGCGATTGCCCGCCGCCATGACATCGGCCCGTGGCGCCGCAAGTTTCAGGGCGTCGCCGTGGAAGGCAGCATCGCGGGGTCGCGCGTGCTGCTGCTGTTGCCGGGCACCTACATGAACGAGTCGGGACGCGCGGTGGCCGAAGCCGCGCGTTTCTACCAGATCGCGCCGTCCGACGTCGTCGTGTTTCACGACGAGCTCGAACTGGCGCCCGGCAAGCTGCGGGTGAAGACCGGCGGCGGCAATGCCGGGCACAATGGTCTGCGCTCGATCAGCGGGCTGATCAGCAACGACTACAAGCGCGTGCGCTTGGGCATCGGCCACCCGGGCCAGAAGCACCTGGTGGAACCCTACGTGCTGCAGGACTTTCCCAAGAGCGAGAAGCCCTGGGTGGAGGCGCTGTGCGACGCCGTCGCCGACAACGCGGCGCTGTTGGCCGAGGGCAAGGATTCGACGTTCCAGAACAAGGTTCATCTCGCCATGGCCGCCAAGGGCTTCGGCGACGACAAGGAGCCGTCCGGCTCCAATTGACATCTTAAGCAAAGAGACGCGGGACCATGGGATTCAAATGCGGCATCGTCGGACTGCCCAATGTCGGCAAGTCGACGCTCTTCAACGCGCTGACGCAGACGGCGGCGGCGCAGGCGGCGAACTATCCGTTCTGCACCATCGAGCCGAACGTCGGTGAGATCGCGGTCCCCGATCCGCGCATGGAGAAGCTTTGTGCGCTGGCGAAGTCGGAGCAGATCATCCCGACCCGCATCACCTTCGTCGACATCGCCGGCCTGGTGCGCGGCGCCTCCAAGGGCGAAGGGCTCGGCAACAAATTCCTCGCCACCATCCGCGAGGTCGACGCCATCGTTCATGTGGTGCGCTGCTTCGAGGACTCGGACGTCACCCACGTCGAGGGCAAGATCGATCCGATCGCCGACATCGAGACCATCGAGACCGAATTGATGCTCGCCGACCTCGACAGCCTGGAAAAGCGCGTCGATGCGCTTGAAAAGAAGGCCAAGGGCTCGGGCGAAGAAGCCAAGCTCGCCAAGGAAACGCTCGACCTGATCAACCGCTCGCTGGTGCTGCTGCGCGAGGGTAAGCCGGCGCGCCTGGTCGAACGCAAGCCGGAAGAGGAAAAGCTGTTCCATTCGCTCGGCCTGCTGACCTCGGCGCCGGTGCTCTACGCCTGCAATGTTGAGGAAGCCTCGGCCGCGACCGGCAACGAGTTCTCGCGCCGCGTCGAAGCGCGCGCCAAGGAGGAAGGCGCGGTCGCGGTGGTGATCTCCGCCAAGATCGAATCGGAAATCGCGACGCTGCCGCCGGAAGAGCGCGCCGACTATCTGGAAGCGGTCGGCCTGAAGGAGACCGGCCTCGACCGCCTGATCCGCGCCGGCTACGCGCTCCTGCATCTGGTGACCTATTTCACCGTCGGCCCGAAGGAGACGCGGGCCTGGACCATCACCGCCGGTACCAAGGCGCCGGCGGCGGCCGGGGTGATCCACTCCGACTTCGAGAAGGGTTTCATCCGCGCCGAGACCATCGGCTACGACGACTACGTCGCCACCGGCGGCGAAGCCGGCGCGCGCGAGGCCGGCAAGATGCGGCTGGAAGGCAAGGAGTACGTCGTCGCCGACGGCGACGTGATGCATTTCCGCTTCAACACCTGAGCCGCTGAACCGCTGAACCGCAGTTCGAGCGTGGCCGCGATGCGCGAAGGGGGGTTTACGAGAGCCCCCGCTTTCGCGAATGATGACGGCATGAAAGAACCAAAGTTCTACTGGGAAGACTTCGAGCCGGGCGCCGTATCGATCTACGGCCCCCGGCTGGTAACCCGCGAAGAGATCATCGCCTTCGCCGCCGAGTTCGATCCGCAGCCGATACACCTCGATGAAGCGGCGGCGAGCGCCTCCCTTCTGGGCGGCCTCAGCGCCTCCGGCTGGCACACCTGCGCGCTGCTGATGCGCATGATCGCCGACGGCTTCGTGCTCGATTCCGCTTCCCTGGGATCGCCCGGCGTCGACGAGCTGCGCTGGCTCAAGCCGTTGCGGCCCGGCACGCAGATCCGGGTGCGCGGTACGGTGCTCGACAAGCGCGCGTCCAACAGCCGGCCGGAAATGGGCTTCGTGAAGTACCATTTCGAGGTGCTCGACGAACTCGACGCGCCGATGGCCACGCTCACCACGACACTGATGCTTGAGCGCCGCCGGGCCGGGGCAGCGGCATGAAGTTTTTCGAGGACATCCGCGTCGGCGACGTCACCGAGCTTGGCCGCCATACGTTCGGCGCCGACGACATCAAGTCTTTCGCGCATCGTTTCGACCCGCAGCGTTTTCACGTCGATGAGGACGCGGCGGCGCGCTCGCATTTCGGCGCGCTCTGTGCTTCCGGCTGGCACACCACCGCGGTGTGGATGCGGCTCATGGCCGACAATCGGCGCCGCGAGCTGGAAACGGCACACGCGCGCGGAGTGCCGGTGCCCGAAGCGGTGCCGGGGCTTGGTGTCCGCGATCTCAAATGGCTGAAGCCGGTCTATGCCGGCGACACCGTCGACTATCGTATCGAGGTGACGGAGACGCGCGCGTCCAACAGCCGGCCCGGTTCCGGAATTGTGAGCTGCCTGGCAACCGGCACCAACCAGAACGGCGACCGGGTGATCTCGTTCGTCAGCGCCGAGCTCGTTCAGCGCAGGCCCGAGAAGCCATGAGCGCCGCGGCCGGGCAAGCGGCTGCCGTTCAAAAGAGTGAGGAACGCCGCGCGCTCGGCGTCGCCAGCGGCGCGCACGCGCTGCACGACGGCTATACCGACCTCGTCT
Source organism: uncultured Undibacter sp. (assembly GCA_964372105.1). Lineage (GTDB taxonomy): Bacteria > Pseudomonadota > Alphaproteobacteria > Rhizobiales > Xanthobacteraceae > Pseudolabrys. The sequence continues at coordinate 988 of CAYJPU010000050.1, read as the reverse complement.
ACGTGATGCTGCCGATCTGGCAGGGCGAGTTCGGCCTCGGCTTCGCCGCGCTCGGGCTGATGAAGACGGTGTTCTCCGGCACGCTGGCCGGCTTGCAGATCCCGGCCGGCTTCCTGGCCGAACGGTTCGGCGCAGCCGTCGTGCTGGCGATCGGCACGGCGCTCGCCGGCATCGGCTATTGCTTTGCCGGCTTGAGCGACGGCGTGCTCACGCTGGTGGCGGCGCTGTTCGTCGGCGGCTTAGGGGCCAGCACGCAGCATCCGCTGGCGTCGTCCTTGATCGCGCAGGCTTTCGACGGCGCGCGCTCGCGCCAGGCGCTCGGCACCTACAACTTCGCCGGCGACATCGGCAAGATGACGTTGCCGGCCGCCGCCTCGCTGCTGTTCGTGGTGATGCCGTGGCGGCAGGCGCTGATCCTGCTCGGCAGCTTCGGCGTGCTGGCGGCGGTGGTGGTCTATGTCGTGATGCCGCGGCTGCGCGCGATGCCGGTGCAACCGAAGACGAGCGACGGCGCGGTGCGCGTGCATGGCCGCCTGCAGGCTTACGGCTTTCCGTTGCTGCTCTCGGTCGGCGTGATCGACAGCGCGACCCGCATGGCGTTTCTTACGTTTCTGCCGTTCGTGCTGACCGCCAAGGGCGCCAGCCTGCCGACCATCGGTCTGGCGCTCACGCTGGTGTTCGCAGGCGGCGCGGCCGGCAAGCTGGTCTGCGCCTATGTCGGCGGGCGCATCGGTACGGTCGCGACCGTCTGGCTCACCGAAGGCGTCACGGCGCTCGGCATCGTGGCGCTGCTGCCGCTGCCGCTCGAAGTGGCGATGGTGTTGCTGCCGGTGGTCGGCGTCGCGCTCAACGGCACGTCGTCGGTGCTCTACGGCTCGGTGCCCGATCTGGTCACGCCGGAGCGGCGCACGCGCGCCTTCGGCATCTTCTACACCGGCACCATCGGGGCCGGCGCGGTGTCGCCGGCGGTCTACGGGCTGCTTGGCGA
>CAYJPU010000049.1:14120-16494 GCA_964372105.1 uncultured Undibacter sp. | reverse complement strand
GGTGGGGTGGGGGCGGCCCCCGTCTTTCGCGCATCAATTGACCCCCACCCGGCTCGCTGCGCTCGCCGACCTCCCCCTTTCAGGGGGAGGTGAAGGAAGGCTTCTCATCCTCCGGCCGCCAGCGGCGGTGCAGCCACAGCCACTGTTCGGGATGCTCGCGCACCCAGCCTTCGATCACGTTCATGATGATCTGCGTGGTGCCGGCGATGTCGATCTTGCCGTCGGCGCCGCGCGCAGGCTGGATCGCGTCGGTCAGTTCGGCGCGGAAGCGGTTGCCCGGCAGCCGCACGATGCGGGTGCCGTGGATCGGGCAGTCGAAGTGCTGGGCCAGGCGCGCCAGCAGCGGGTTGGCGCGGGTCTTGCGGCCGAAGAACGTCACCTCGACGCCGCGCACGTAATACTGGTCGACCAGCATGCCGACATGGGCGCCGCGTTCCAGCGCCTGCGCGAGCTTTACCGGCGCGTCCAGGCTGGTCGATATCAACTCGCCCATGGTGGCGGCACGCGTCTCGGTGATCCAGTCGTTGAGCGCCGCGATGTTCGGCCGCCGGTACAGCACCGCGCTGTCGAGCTTGTAGGTCGCGGCGCAGATCGCCGGCAGCTCCCAGTTGGCGAGATGCGCGGCGAAGATCAACGCCGGCTTGCCGTCGTTCAACAGCGTGACGAAGCGGTCGATGTCGGGCTGGTTCAGCTCGATGCGCGTGCGCTTCCCGGGATGGTCCGGGTCGAAGTCCCACAGCCCGTCGAGATGGGCGAACTCGGCGCCCATGCGGCCGAGATTGTCCCACACGCCGCGCAGGATGGTCTCGATCTCGGCCGGCGATTTTTCCGGAAAGGCGGCGGTCAGCTGCGCGCGCGCGATTCTGTTCTCGCGGAACAGCGGACCGATCGAGCGCATCAGCCAACCGGCGACATTCGCCATGCGGTCGGGATCGGCACGGTGCAGCAGCCGCAGCAGACCGACGGCTGCGGCGCCGACGAGCGCCTCGCCGGCGCGCTTCGCACCGCGCCGCAGCTTTCGTTTCAGCGTGCTCATAATTCGCAATTTCTCACGTCGCTCGCCTCGCATTCCGCTCGTTCCCGTGCAAGCGGGAATCCAGGGCCACCGGCGAAGAAATCGAATGTACAGGACTGGGTCCCCGCTTGCGCGGGGACGAGCGGGTGGGCTGCTTTAGAAGTTCACGATGACCTTGCCGAACACCTGCCGGCTTTCGATGCGCGCCAGGCCGCGCTCGAGCTCGGCGAGCGGCACTTCCGTGTCGATGATCGGGCTCATGCCGGCCGCCATCTTCGACAGGCTGTCGCGGATGTTGCGGATCTGGCAGCCGAACGAGCCTAAGATCTTGTACTGCTGCTGGAACAACTGCATCAGGTTGATGGTCACGGTCGGGCCGGCGGTCGAGCCGCAGGTGACCAGCCGTCCGCCGCGCTTGAGGACCAGCAGCGAGCCGTTGAAGCCTTCGCCGCCGACATGCTCGAACACCACGTCGACGCCCTTCTTGGCGGTGAGCTTGCGCGTCACGCCTTCGAAGCGGTCGGTCTTGTAGTTGATGACGTGGTCGGCCCCTAACGCCTTGGCCTTCTCGGCCTTGGCATCGTCGCCGACGGTGGTGATGACGGTGCAGCCCATCGCCTTCGCCATCTTGATGGCGACCGAGCCGATGCCGGAGCCGCCGGCATGCACCAGAACGGTCTCGCCGGGCTTGAGCTTGGCGTTGTCGAACAGCATGTGCTCGGTGGTGCCGAAGGCGATCGGCGCGCAGGCGGCGTCGCGCAGCGACACGCCGGCCGGCACCGGCACCACGAGGCGCGCGGGCAGGTTGATGAGGTCGCGCGCGAAGCCGTCGATATGGAAGCCCATGATGCCGGCGACGTTCTCGCACAGATTGTCGCGGCCTTCGCGGCAGGCGGCGCAATGCCCGCAGGTCATCGCGCCGTACATCACGACCTTCTGGCCGGGCTTGAAGTTGGTCACGCCTGGCCCGAGCGCGGCGATCTCGCCGGAGGCTTCGGCGCCCACCACCAGCGGCATCTTGCGCTTGGCGAAGGCCATGCCGCGGAAGCCCCAGAGGTCGAGATGGTTGAGCGCCACCGCCTTGATACGGATCTGCACCTCGCCTGCGGCCGGCGCCGGCGGGTCGGGCAGGTCGACAAGGTCGAGCTTGCGGTCGGCGATGAGCTGTAATGCGCGCATGGGTTTCTAAAACGAACGCGGCCGTCAGGCCGGCTCGAGCCCCATGACCAGCGAGACGTTCTGCCCGCCGAAGCCGAAGGAGTTCGAGATGACGTGCTTGAGCTTGGCGTCGCGCGCGGTGTTGGGCACCACGTCGAGCGGGATCGCCGGATCGGGCGTGTCGTAGTTGATGGTGGGCGG
>CAYJPU010000049.1:5587-14020 GCA_964372105.1 uncultured Undibacter sp. | reverse complement strand
GGAAACGCGCCAGGCGTGCCGACGCCGGACTGCGCGATGGCTTCTTCGGCCGCCAGATTCGCGAAGCTTTCGGTGAGGGCGGCGGTGCAGGGCTGCGGCGGCAGATAATCGATGGTGCCGGCGATGCGCGTCTTCATGCCGTCGGTGGCAAAGCGCGTGATGGCGCGGATGCCGGATTCGCCGGCCGTCAGCTTCGCCCAGTTGTCGATCTTGCCGGCGCCGAGGGAGGTGACCACGCCGAGGCCGGTGACCACCACGATCGGACGGCCCATCTTGTCCTTGGTCGAAGCCATGTTCGCTCTCCTCAGCCGACTCGTTCCACCAGCGCCAGGCCTTCGCCGCGCCAGTGGCCGACACCGGTCACCAGGACTTGGCTCAACGCCCCGCTCATCGGCTTTTCAAGGCCCGAAGAGTCGCAAGGCGGAAACAGACTACCATGGGCCAGCGCGACCGTAGCCAGGGCCACATTCATGGGGAATTGCGGCTCCAGCCCATGACCGAGATAGGAACCGGTGGCGCGCACGGCAAGATCGGCATGACGGGTGAGGAAGGCGCGCTCTTCGGCGGTCGCCGGCGCCGCGCCGGTTGCGCCCGAGATGAAGGCGGCGGCGCCGCTCTTGACCTTGTCCTTGACCTTGTCCCACAGGCCGTCGAGCGAGGCGGTGATGGTGCCCGGCTTGCGGTTGGCGCGGTCGGAGACGACGGCGGTCAGCCGTCCGAGCGGCTTGGCGCCGCGCGCCTCGGCGTGGTCGCGCGCTTCGACGACCAGGAAGGCGCCGAGCGAGCCGAGCGCGAAGCCGGCCTTGGCGCCGCGCTCCCACACCGGTGCGAATTGGTCCTTCAGGGCGTGCTTGGCGAATTCATAGAGCATCAGGAGGTCCTGACGCTCGCCATTGTGCGCGCCGCCGACCAGCGCGATGTCGCTCTGGCCCGCGACGATGCGCGAATGCGCGATGCGCACCGCGTCGACGCCCGCCGATTCCTCGCCCATGAAGGTCCGCGACGAGCCGGTGACGCCGTGCACGATCGAGATGTTGCCGGCCAGCAGGTTGGACAGCTGCGCCAGGAACAGAGTAGGGCGCAGATCGCTCATCAGCCGTTCGTTGAGAAAGGCGGCCGGGTTCGGCGCGCCCGGCATGCCGCTGAGGATCGTGGAGTCGACGTTGAGATCGCGCTCACCGCCGCCGGCGGCGACGATCATGTCCATGCGCGAGAGGATGTCGGTCTTGCCCTTCACCCCGGCGCTGTCGAGCGCGACGCCGGCCGCATAGGTGCCGATGCGCTGCCAGCTCTCCATCTGGCGCTGTTCTTTTTTCGGGATCTGCGCGTCGAAATTGGTCGGCGCCAGCGGGTGCACGATAAAGGGCGCGAAGGTGGTGCTGTCGGCGGTCGGGTGAGCCAGCATCAGCTTCTGCCAGTGCGCGTCCGGGCCTTCGCCCAGGCAGGACACGATCCCGATGCCGGTGATCCAGGCTTCGCGCGTACCCTCAGCCATTCGCGACAACCCTGCTCGGCATGCCGATACGCTCGGCGGTGGACCGCATATGCCGGCTTATCTCGTCGTTCGGGAAATGCATCGTCCGCAGCGTCAGCGTGGCGTCGCAGATCGCCTTGCCGCCGGAGGTGATGCTCGCCTCGGTGACGGCATAGCCGGAGCCGTCATGGATGAGCTTGGCGGTGACCGCCAGCACCATGCCGGGCACGACGAAGGTCCGGAATTTCGCGTCCTTGACCGCGGCCAGGAACGGCATGCGCTCGTACTGCGTGGCGGCGACCACCAGCCAGCCCGACGTCTGCGCCATGGTCTCGATCAGCAGCACCCCCGGCATCAGGGGATAGCCGGGGAAATGCCCTTCGAAAACGGTGCTGGCAGTCGGAACCGTGGCCTCGGTGCTGATCGTCCGGTCGGCGAGGCAGAGGTCGACGACCCGGTCGATCAGCTGGAAGTACTCGAGACGCATGTGGCGGTGCTTCAGGCCCCTTTGGCAGCGACGAGTTCGTCGATGCGGGCGCTCAGGTTCTTGAGAACGAAATACTGGTCGGTGGTGGCCTTGCCGTCGTTGACCTCCTGGGTCCACTGCTCGAGCGGCAGCTTGATGCCGAAGGCCTTGTCGATCGCGAAGGCGATATCCAGGAAATCCAGGCTGTCGATGCCGAGATCGTTAATGGCGTGGCTATCCGGCGTGATGGAATCGCGCGGAATATCGCAGGTTTCGGCGATAATATTGGCGATGGTTTCGAACGTCGAGGACATCGGTAACTCTCTGATTAATAAGGAGTTTAAGCGAACGGACGACCAACGCGCCCGGCCTCGCGCGCTCAGCCCCCGAGCCCGGCTCAGCCACCGGAAGCGGTTGGCTGCCCGTATAGCGAAGCGGACGGTTAAGTTCAATGGCGGCGGGTATTTAAGCGGCGCGCCCGGGATAAGGCCAATTCAGCCCAGGGAGCCTACCAGCGGTCCCTCGGGACCTCCACAGGGGTGCAGCCGCGCCGGCCCGACAGCACGCAGTCCTGGTTCTTGCGCATCGTCGCCATGGTGTCGGCCAGCCAGAACCCGGCGCCGATCAGCGCCAGCACGAACAGGAAGGCGGCCGTGTTCACGATCATCCGGTGGCGATAGTCGGCGGGAGACTCGCGCCCGCCCTCATACTTGGCCAGGTTCTCAACCGGCGCGGGAATGGGCGCAGGTGTCGGCGTGCCAGAGCGGTCGCGGCGAAAGTTCACCACGCGCGCTTCGGTATCGGAGGATGAGCTCTCTTGGCTGCCCATTGTAACGCCACCCTAGCACGGCCGCCGCCGGTGGTTCGAGCGCCGGGGGTGGCGACGCTTAAGCCCTGGCATTAACGACGACAACCTGTGATTTAACAAAATTGGCGGCGCGTGCCTCAAGTTCCTTGTTCGGCCCAAAACGTTCGGCCAAAGTGCCGGCGGAGCCGGGGCGATCAACAAAAACGGGGCTCTGCCTTTCGTCGGGCGTCAGTCCCACGGCAACGGGCGTTGGTCCCGAGGCAATAAGACCGCAGGCTTTTCAGACCGCGGCGGATGGAAGGTTCTCTTGCCTGTTTCGCGACGCGAGCAGGTGTGCGTGGGGGGCTGGGGCTTCACTTGTTTCAATCGGTCACGTTGCTCGGCCAGGTGCTCGACCTGTCCGCGTTCGCGAAGGTTACGTCGCTTTTGGTGTTGCCCTTCGCGCATGAGGATCTCGCGATCCTGCTTGGCGGCTACATCATCGTCAACAAGCTGATGTCGTCGAGCGTGGTGGCGGTCAGCCTTTACGGCGGCATCGTCGCCAGCGATTTCGCGCTCTACGGCATCGGCGCCGCCGCGCGCTACCTGCCATGGCTCAACCGCTACGCCATCGACCGCCGCGTGGTGCGCTTCAGCGAACTGGTCAAGCGCAACATATTCGGGCTGGTGACGCTCTGCCGTGTGGTGCCGGGCGTCGTGTTCGTGGCCTTCGTCGCCTGCGGCTGGGCGCGCGTGTCGCTGTTGCGCTTCACCGCCGCGAGCCTGGCCGTCTCGGCGCTCTATCTGCCCTTGATGTTGTTCCTGGTCATCGAGTTCGGCGACGCGCTCGACGACAGTGTCGGCCTGTGGGCCTGGCCGCTGGTGTTCGCCGTCATGGCCGCGACCGGTTTCGCGCGCAAACGCATCTTCGCGGACCGCGAGCCGGCAGCGGCCGAGGTCGCCGACGCGCCGCTGCCGCAGTCCTGTTTCGGCATGCCGCCTTTGTCGCGCGCCGACCGCAAGGTCGCGCCGGCCGAGCGCATTCCGCCGTTCCTGTTCTATTTGCCGCTGGTGTTCAATTGGATCCGGCTCGGTCTGCGCCACGGCTCGCTGACGCTGCCGACCGCCGCCAACCCGCACATCTTCACCGGCGGCATGTGGGGCGAATCCAAGAGCTCGTACTTTCTCGACGTCGCGCCGGCGGAGCGCCGTTGGATCGCCGACTTCACGGTGGTGCAGCGCGGCGCCGGCGCCTGGACGCTCGGCGCCGACATCGACGGAGCGCTGCGGGCGCTCGAAGAGAGCGGCATCGGTTTTCCGGTCATCGCCAAACCCGATATCGGCTGGCACGGCCACGGCGTATGCCGTGTCGCCGATCGCAGCGAGCTCGAGCGCTACATCGCCCATTTTCCGGAATCCGCGCCGTTGATGTTGCAGCGCTACGTCCCGCACGCGGGCGAGGCGGCGGTGCTCTATGCCCGCCTGCCGGGCGAGGCCAAGGGCCGCATCGTGTCGCTGACGTTCCGCTATTTCCCGCACGTCATCGGCAACGGCCGTGCGACGCTGCGCGAACTGATCGCGACCGACGCGCGCGCGCAGTGGAAAGCCTCGCTGCATCTCGGGGACGATCCGACGCATCGTGGCGTCGATCCGGCCGATCTGGCGCGCGTGCCGGAACGCGGCGAGGTGGTGCGCATCGCGCTCATCGGCAACCAGCGCGCCGGCGCGCTCTATCGCGACGGACGCCGCCACGTCACCGCGGCGCTCGAAGCGCGCTTCGACGCCATCGCTTGCAGCATGCGCGAATTCCATTACGGACGTTTCGATCTGCGCTTCGAGAGCGTCGAGGCGTTGATGCGCGGCGAGGGCTTCTCGATCGTGGAGCTCAACGGCATCGGCGGCGAGGCGATCGACTGCTGGGACCCGCATCTGCCTGTCGTCGAGGTCTACCGGCGGCTGGCGTCGCAGCAGCGTCTGCTGTTCATGATCGGCGAGCGCAACCGCGCGCGCGGCTTCCAGCCGACCGGCGTCGGCGACTTCGTTGGTAGCCTGTTCCGCCAGGCGCAGTTGATCCGCCGCTACCCGGCCTCGACCTGAGCGGTGGCGGCGCCATGGACGGCTGCGGCCGAACCGCCTAAAATCCGCGCCATGAGCAGGCTGTTCCGTTCCCGGCGACTGCTGGCGCTGTTTGCGGCCTATGTGGTCGCGCTGCAGGCGTTGCTGCTGCCGTTGACGGTGGCGGCCTTCGCCCTGCCCGAGACCGGCCTCTGCGTCACCGTGGCCGGGGAGAGCAGCCGCCCGCCGGTGAGCCACGACACCGGCTGCGGCTGCGCCGCCGGCTGCGGCATGCAGTGTTGCGCGCAGACGCTGCTCGGTCCGCCGGTCCAGGACGGCGTTGCCTCACGTGCAGCGCGCGTCAGCGTGATTGCGCCACCGACCGTTCTGACGGCGATCGCGCGGCCCACCGCGCGCGGCCCGCAGGCGCCGCGCGCGCCGCCCGCGGCCTGACGGCCCGTCTCATCCTTCACCTTTATAATTCCGCCGGCCGCGTATTCTTGACGAAGCGCGCGCCCGCCGTCAGGAGCAAGTCAATGAACCGCTTTTCCTTCCTCGTCGCCTCAGCGCTCGCCATGCCGCTCGCCATGTCGCTCGCCGCGCCGGCCATCGCCGATGACGTCACCGTCGGCAGCCTGAAGATCTCCGCGCCGTGGGCGCGCGCCACGCCGAAAGGCGCCAGCGTCGGCGGCGGCTACTTCAAGATCACCAACACCGGCACCGCGCCCGACCGCCTGGTCAGCGGCGCCAGCGATGTCTCGCAGCGTTTCGAGATCCATGAAATGAGCATGGACAACGGCGTGATGAAGATGCGCGAACTGGCCAAAGGCCTTGAGATCAAGCCGGGTGAAACCGTCGAGTTCAAGCCTGGCGGCTATCACGTGATGTTTATCGGCCTCAACAAGCAACTCATGCAGGGCGAGCGCGTCAAGGTTACGCTGCAGTTCGAGAAGGCCGGCAAGGTCGACCTTGATTTCGGCGTCGAGGGCATCGGCGCGCAGACCGGCGGCGGCTCATCCGGCGGCATGAAGATGAAGCACGGCCACTAGCAGGAGGCCCACTGGCGATGGCCGTCGGCGCTTCGCGCTGGCGGCCATGGCCATGTCAGGCCGGTGACCGTCAGGCCTTCGGCTCGGGGAACGCCAGCTCTTTGTCGTCCGGCGGCAGCATACGGAAGACGTTGAGCGTCATCGCCACGGTCGCGTAGTAGCCGAGAATGCCGACGAGCTGGACCAGCGCTTCCTCGCCCAAGAACGCGTAGACGCGCTCATAGGTCTTGTCGCTGACGCGCCGCGTCTTATAGAGCTCCTCGACGAAATCGTAGATCGCGAGCTCTTCCTTGCCGGCCGAGGTCGGCCGCTTGCCGGCCTGGAGGTCGGCGATCGCCTTCTTGCTGACGCCTTCCTTCTCGGCGATCGGCGCGTGCGCGAACCACTCATATTGCGCGCGCCAGAACCGCGCCGTGCACAGGATGGCGAACTCGGACAGCCGCGGCGGCAGCGAGGTCTGGTAGCGCACGTAGGCGCCCAACGCCTGCGCCAACTGGCCGAACTCGGGCGCGTGCATCCAGGCGCCGAACGGCCCGCGCGGCATGACGCCCCGGCCGCGCGGTCCCGACCGCAGCGATTCCAGCAAAGCGCGCTGCGTCTTGTTCAGCTCCGATTCCTCGAGAGCGGGGAGGCGTTGCGCCGGGCGCTTGGCAGGCATGGACAGGTCCTTCGTGTGGATCGGCAGGCGGGTGGGGGCATGACGGCGGATGAATTGCCTGATTAGTATAGCGCAAACAAGTGCCGGCGCATGACTTGCGCGCGGTTTTCACGGCGCCAAAAGTCTCGGGAGGGACACGCTATGGACGACACCACCACGTTCACGCCCAACCTGGCGCGCTACGAGCAGTTCATGGACGTGGTGCGCAACCGGTTCACCACACGCGCGTTCCGCGCCGACATTCCCGTGCCGCGAGACCATTTCGAGCTGGTGCTGGAGGCCGCGCGCCATGGGCCTTCCGGCGCCAACGCCCAGCCCTGGCACTACATCGTCGTCACCGACCCGCAGGTGAAGCAGCAGATCGCCGACTATTTCGTCGCCGAGGCCACCAAGCGCGCCAAGCTGAAGATGAAGTTCCCGACGCCCAACTACCGCGGGCTGGCGGACGCGCCGGGCTTCGTGGTGGTGGCGGCCGACTTCCGCTTCGTGCGCGCCTTCCCGGTGCTGCTCGACGGCTCCGATCTCGACAAGCAGTACCAGGCCAACGCCGAGCGCATCCTGCTGCAAAGCGTGGCGGCTTCCACCATGTCGGCGCATCTGGCCGCCGCCGCGCTCGGCTACCAGGTCTGGTGGGTGACCGCGATCGGCCAGGACGACGCGCAGAATTCGCTGCGTCCGCTGCTCGGCGTGCCCGACGAACTCGCCATCATCGACATCATGCTGTTCGGCGTGCCGGCCAAGGCGCCCTACAAGCGCTGGAAGAAGACGCTGCCGCAGATCATGAGCTGGGACCGCTTCGACATGAAGAACTTCATGACGGTCGAGCAGATTGAGGACTGGGTGCGCGAGACCCGCCACAAGGTCATGTACCGCGACGAAGCCAAGGTGGATTGAGCGACAACAGGGAAGCGTCCATGCACGCGACGACATGGCTCGCGGCGCTCGGCGCCGTCATGGGGCTTTCGGCCCCGGCTTTCGCCGACGCCATCGACGGCAACTGGTGCCACGGCGACGGCCGCCGCTTCACCATTCGCGGCCCGGACATCGTCACGCCCGGCGGCAAGGCCATGCAGGGCGACTACGGCCGTCATTCATTCTCCTACAGCGCGCCGGCGCCGGAGCAGGGTGCTGGCGGGCCGATCTTCATGACGTTGATGGGCGAGAACACCGTGCATCTGCGCTACGGCGAGCCGCAGGCGCCCAATGTGGAAACCTGGGTGCGCTGCGCGCCGTCGATCAGCGCTGTGCGCGGCCCGACACGGTCGTAACGCTGGGAGCTTCGACGACTTGCGCGGTGACGCGCGCGAGGCCGCGCTTGATCATGCGCAGCTCTTGTGCCGCGGCCAGCGACAGATCGATCACCCGGCCCTTGTTGAACGGTCCGCGGTCGTTGACCTCGACCACGACGCTGCGACGCGTCTTGATGTCGGTCACGCGGACATGGGTGCCGAACGGCAACGTGCGATGCGCGGCGGTGAATCTGGCGGGGTCGTAGTGCGCGCCGGATGCGGTGCGGCCGCGATAGTCCGTGCTGTAGTAGGCGGCGACGCCGGAGAACGATTTCGGCAGCCGCTCTTGCGCGACGGCGGCGCTGCCCGCGACGAGTATTGCGAGCGCCGCGCCGGCCAGGCTGTGCGTGATCAGGTTCATGTCGTCTCCGTCGAACTTCAGCGGACGATGAGAAATAGGTATGGCGAAATGACGGCTGGCCGTCGCCGGTCAATGTATACGATTTAACGAATATGAATGCGTGCGGCGCGTCGGCGATGGTCGTTTCACGGCCTTGGCGCTTCTCGGCGTTCTACGCATATGTACGGAGTTGAGGGCCATTGACCGTCCCTATACTTGCATAAGGATGGCGAACCCTGACGTCCCCCCTTCGTGCCCGAGTTGCGGTCTGCCCATGGTGCTGAACCGGGTGCTGCCGCGCTTTGCCAGCCATCC
>CAYJPU010000049.1:0-5487 GCA_964372105.1 uncultured Undibacter sp. | reverse complement strand
TGCTCGAAGCTGGCGGCCAGCACGCCGAGCACGTGCAGTGCGATCAGGCCGACCGTCAGGTTGGCCAGAACCTCGTGCACCTCCTCGACCCACTTGGCGCCCCAGTAGGCGTCGGTCGTCATCATGAGTCCGGTCGCGCAGGTGCCGGCGAGCATGGCCAGCAAAGCGAGGATCATGGCGCCGCCGGCGGGATTGTGGCCGATGTAGCGCGGCGCCCTGAACAGTGCGACGTCGCGCAGGTAGGCGAGCACCTCGCGCGGCGGGCGCACGAAGCTTTCAAAGCGCGCGTGCCGCGGTCCGACGACCCCCCACACGATGCGCAGCGCCAGCAAGGCGGCGATCGTGTAGCCCGCCGCGATGTGGACTTTCTCGATCTCGTCGCCGGTCGCATAAGCCACCACGAAAAGCGTGGCCAGCGACCAATGGAAGACCCGCACGAACAGGTCCCAGACCTTGACCGTTGCCGGCGGCGTCGCGCCGCCGGCTTCGACCGTGTGGTTCACGATGGACATTGTGCGGACCGTCAGAGCTTGCCGACGATGTCGCCGTTGGTCGGATTGACGAACAGCTCGACCCGGTTACCGGCCTTGTCGATCGTGTAGAGCTCGCCGCAGGCCGCCTTCAGCTTGGCCTTCTGCACCTTGTAGCCGAGCGCCTCGACCTTAGCCTGCAGCGCCTGCATCGGCAGCCACTGGCTCTCCGGCGCGGTGGTGCAGGGACGGCCGAGGCTGCCGGCCGAGGCGGCGACGGTGGTGCCGATGAGCGCTGCGGCGACGGCGAACACGGTGATCTTGCGCATAAGGTGTCTCCTTGTTGGTCCCCCGCCGCGCCATGCGGCAGGTGATGGCGCGGAGACTGCCCGAAGGGGGCTGACCGCCGGCTGTTGATCCATGTCAGCGACCTGTCAGGCCGCCTAAGGCATGATCCAAGCCTCAGAAGAGACCGGTAAGCTGATGATCCTGCGCTTTAAATTGACCGCCCCGGCGATCCTGGTGGCCGCCGCCGTGCTGCTGGCGGCGCCGCTGCACGCGGAAGCCCCCCGTCACGACGCCGTCCGCCACGCCGTCGAGCGCGGCGAGATTCGCGCGCTGGCCGACATCCTCACCATCGTGCGCGGCAAGCTGCCGGGCGAGGTCACCGGCGTCGAGATCGAGCGCAAGAACGGTCGCTGGCTTTACGAATTCCGTGCGGTCGACGGCAAAGGCCGGTTGTTCGAGGTCTATGTCGATGCCAAGAGCGGCGAGATCGAGCGGATCAAAGAAAAGTAATGCGCGTCCTGCTTGTCGAAGATGACCGGCGAATTGCCTCGGACGTTGAACGCGCGCTGAGCGCCGCGGGCTACGTGGTCGAGACGGTCGGCGACGGCGAGGAGGCTTGGTTTCGCGGCGACACCGAAGACTACGGCGCGATCGTCCTCGACCTCGGTCTGCCGAAGATGGACGGCCTCTCGGTGCTCAAGCGCTGGCGCGCGAACGGCCGGCGCATGCCGGTGCTGATCCTGACGGCGCGCGGCAGTTGGGCCGAGCGAGTCGACGGCATCGACGCCGGCGCCGACGACTATCTGCCCAAGCCGTTCCAGATGGCGGAACTGGTGTCGCGCCTGCGCGCGGTGGTGCGGCGCTCGGCCGGCCAGGCGTCGTCTCAGGTCGTCGCCGGCGAGGTCGCCCTCGACGAAAGGCAGATGAGGGTCTCAGTGCGCGGCGTCCCCGTCACGCTGTCGCCGCTGGAATACCGGGTCGTCGCCTACTTGATGCTCCATCGCGGCCGGGTCGTCTCGCAACAAGAGCTCGACGAGAACGTCTACGGCAGTGACGAGGGCCACGACTCGAACGCCCTTGAGGTCTTGATCGGACGCGTGCGCCGCAAGCTCGGCACCACGCTGATCGAGACCCGCCGCGGCTTCGGCTATATCGTGCCGGAGCAGCTGCCATGAGGCGAAGCTCGCTGCGGCTGCGGCTGATGGCCGGCGGGATGGTGGCGATCTTGATTGCGCTCGCCGTCGCCGGCGCGGGCTTGACCGTTCTGTTCGAGCGTCACGTCACGCGCACGATCGCCGACAATCTCGACGTCCACCTCAAGCAGTTGCTCGCCGGCATCGACGTCGATGCCGCGGGCCAACTGGTGGTGACGCGGTCGCCGGCCGATCCGCGTTTCGCCGACGCGCTGTCGGGCCTGTATTGGCAGATCAAGGACGGTCGCGGCCAGCTTCTGCGCTCGCGCTCGTTATGGGACACGACGCTGCCGGTGCCGGACGACGTTTTGGCGCCGGGCGAGACCCATCAGCATGAAATGCCGGGACCGGCCCACACGCGCGTGCTGGTGACCGAGCGTCGCGTCAGCCTGACGGTCGGCGACCGCCGCGTTCCGGTGCGGGTGGCGGTGGCGGCCGACCTCGGCCAGGTGTCGGCCGCGACGGCGGCCTTCGCCAAGGATCTCGCCGTCGCACTCGGTCTGTTAGGGCTCGTTCTGACGATGGCGGCCATCGTCCAGATCGGCCTCGGCCTGCGCCCGCTCGATGGCTTGCGGCGCGGGGTGGCGGACATCAGGGCGGGCCGCCTTCGTCATCTGCCGGCGCAGGTGCCGGCCGAAGTGCGGCCGCTGGTCGAGGAGGTCAACGCGCTGCTCGACGAGCAGGAGCGTGAAATCGAGCGATCGCGCGGCCGGGCGGCCGATCTCGCGCACGGCCTCAAGACGCCGCTGGCGGCGCTTGCCGCCGACGCCGGCCGCTTGCGCGCGCAAGGCCACGATGCCGTCGCGCGCGATATCGAAGGGGTCGGCGACGCCATGAGCCGCCACGTCGACCGCGAGCTGGCGCGCGCGCGGGTGCGCGGCGCGGGCCGGCGCAAGGCCGCTCTGTCCACGCCGCTTTTGCCGCTGGTGCGATCCATGATCAAAACGATCGCACGCACGCCTGCGGGCGCGCGGGTGACGTTCGAGCCGCATATTCCCGGCGATCTGTCCGTGCCGATGGACCGCACCGACCTGGCCGAAGTGCTCGGCAATCTGCTCGACAATGCGGCGCGGCACGCAACCGCGCGCGTCCGCGTCGCCGCGGGCGAAGACCCGGCAGGCCCGTGGATTTCGATCGAGGACGACGGGCCGGGCATCGCGCCGGCCGCGCGCGCGAAGGTCGTCGAACGCGGCATCCGCCTCGACGAACGCGAAGAAGGCGCGGGTCTCGGTCTCGCCATCGTGCAGGACGTGCTCGATGCCTACGGCTGGCGTCTCACGCTTGCGGCGTCGGACGGGCTTGGCGGACTGAAGGTGACGATCGCGCCTGGGCCGGACGGCCAGCCTTTATAAAGCTTTGAGGAATATCAACGCCCGCAGCGGTAACGTGTGCAAATCAACAAACCATCCGTCCTTGGCCGGAAGCGCACAGCCGAATGTTCCGCCTCACGCAGTTGACGCCGGCCCGCTTCCGCA
Organism: uncultured Undibacter sp.; assembly: GCA_964372105.1. Lineage (GTDB taxonomy): Bacteria > Pseudomonadota > Alphaproteobacteria > Rhizobiales > Xanthobacteraceae > Pseudolabrys. Next base: position 2,061 of record CAYJPU010000049.1, on the reverse strand, counting down.
TCGCACTCGCCATCGTGCTGGGGCTGGCGTTTGCGTCTCTCCAATTCACGGCGAAAGTGACGCCGCCGCCCGCAGCCTCGCTCGCCTGGCAGCACGACGGACGGCTTCATGTCTTCTTTCTTCCCGAGTGCCCGCATTGTCATAAGGCCATCGAGTTCCTGAAGACGCAGCCGAGCGTCGATTACGTCCTGCACGACGTTTCGGCGCCCGCCAATGAAGCATTGCTGCGCGCGGTCGCCGCCCAGCACGGCATTGCGGAAACAGACCTCGGCGTTCCTCTGTTCGTGCGCGGCGCGCGCTTTCTGCTCGGTTACGAATCCGACGAAACGACGGGCCGCGCGCTTCTCGCGCTGGCCCGTGACGACACTGCGGTCGCACAGCCAGCAGCGGGGACCTCCCGGATCAGCCTGCCGCTGCTCGGAGAGATCGATCCGACGCGCTACTCGCTGCTGACGCTGACGGCGTTGATGGGCCTGTCGGACGGGTTCAATCCGTGCGCGATGTGGGTCCTCGTGTACCTGATTTCGTTGATCGCGGGCCTTCAGCAGCGGGCCAAGATCTGGTGGCTCGTCGGCACCTTCGTGTTCGCCTCAGGCGTTCTGTATTTCCTGTTCATGACGGCCTGGCTGAACATGTTTCTCTTCATCGGTTACATCCGGCCGCTCACCCAGCTCATTGCGCTCATGGCCATCGGTTTTGGCGTCGATCATCTCTATGAGCTGGCCGTGAAGCAGGGTGTGATCGTGTGCGAGCTGGGCAGTGCCGAGCAACGGCAACGCACCATGCAATGGGCCCGCGCGCTGGTAGCCGCACCGTTCGGGTTTGGGAGCCTGTTGCTGGTCGTCGGCCTGGCCTTCGCGGTCAACGCGATCGAGTTCGTTTGCTCGGCGGCGCTGCCGGCCATCTATACGCACATGCTCGCGCTGATGGATTTATCGAGCGCGCAGTATTACGGCTACATACTGCTTTATGTGACGTTCTTCATGCTCGACGATCTGGTCATTTTCGGCTTTGCCGCATTGGCTGTGCAAAAAGTGATCGACAGCCAATATGCCGCGGTGAGCCGCGCGGTCGGGGGAGCGGTTCTTGTTGCGTTGGGCGTCTGGATGCTCGTGCGTTGACGGCCGCCGCCGTGAGGTGGGGTTGGAGCATCAGAGCGCAGGGCGCGCCGCTTTACATAGAAATAAATGAATGTCTAAATGTCGGCTGGCCCGGGGAGGAGCACGCCGCCGCAGGCGGCGCGCCGATGTAACTGCGGAGCGCTTGTCGGCATTCCAATCGTGCCGGGTCCGGAGGGATGCTCAATAACGATAATTCACTGCACCCTGGGAGAACGCCATGACCAACATCGATCGAAGACACCTTCTGACGACGCTTGCCGCCGGCGGCGCCGCTGCCGCCGGCACTATGACGGCGCAGGCCGCGCCGAAGAATCTGACGTTTGCCGATATGAAAAAGGAAGCCGATGTCTCGTGCCTGTATCACTGCGATTTCGGCGACGATAACCGCTACAGCGCCATGCTACGAAACATCAATAATCATTTGTCGGTCTATAATTTCGATCCTCTCAACACGAAAATCGTCATCGTCGCGCATTCCGTCGGCATCAAATATCACTTGAAGTCGCTTGCCGGGACGCCGTGGGAGAAACAGCCCCCGATCGATCCGGAGCTCGACAAGAGGATGGACGCGCTGGCTAAGTACGGCGTCGAGGTCTATCTGTGCAAAATCACCTTCACCAGCCTGAAGCTCAATGTCGAGCTGGCGAAGGACTTGCCCTACATCAAGCTTGTGCCGTCCGGCGTGGCCACGGTCGCGGACCTTCAAAGCAAGGGCTATTCATACTTGAAGGTCGGCTGACGGATACCGCGGCCGACTGCCGGTCCGGCGGTCATACAAGGTGAGGGCGCGCTCGTCGCCGCGCGTGTCACTCGCCGCCGCCGGCCAGCACGGCGCGCACGGTCTCGTCCGGGCCGAAGTCTTCCGCGCTGTTGACGTGCATCAGCTCGGCGAGCCGCGTGCGCGCGCGATTGACGCGCGACTTGATGGTGCCGACCGCGC
>CAYJPU010000048.1:0-16606 GCA_964372105.1 uncultured Undibacter sp. | reverse complement strand
GGGGGAGGTAAGGAAAGAACTACGCCGCGTCCCTTGCCGCGTTCTTGTCGAGCAGCCCGGCTTCAACCAGCGCCGCGCGGATCGCTGCGATCTCGCCCGGCTGGATCTTGACCAGCGGCGGACGCACCACCGCGCGCGGCAACCGGCCGAGCAGGACCAGCGCTTCCTTCATGCGGTTGTGCATGTCGACGAACGGATCGGCATAGAACACGCGCGTGATCGGCTCGATGCGGTCGTTGAGACGCTTGGCCTCGGCCAGGTCGTTGCCTTGCACCGCGCGGAACAGTTGCGCTTGCAGATCGGCGATGACGCTGCCCGAACCGGACAGCAGGCCGTTGCAGCCGAGCACCAATGATGAGAACAGCCAGGCGCTGTGGGTCGAGAGCACGTTCACCGGCCGCGCCAGGTTCTGCAACGTGCGCACGTGCCATTCGTGGTGCGGCACGTTGCCGATCCAGTCCTTGATGGCGCGGATGGTCGGCACTTCCTCGCACAGCTTCAGCAGCGTGTCCTTCGGATAACCCTGGCCGGTGGCGAGCGGATACTGAAACACGATCAGCGGCAGGTCGGTGGCCTCGGCGATGCGCTTGAAATGCGCGAGCGCCATGGCCGGCGACTGGCCGAGCGTGAACGGCGCCGGTGGAAACACCAAGAGCGCCGAGGCGCCGCCTTGCGCCGCCATCTTGGCGATGCGCGCCGCCTCCAAGCTGCCGTCGGCCCAGACGCCGTTGACGATCGGCAGGCGGTCGCCGATCTCGTCCTGCGCCACCTCGAGCACGCGGCGCTGCTCGTCGAAGGTGCAGGACGCCACCTCGGTCGAATGGGCGTTCAAGGTGATGGCGGACAGGCCGTCGACCGCCGCGACGTCGCGCAGGTGCTTGCGGAAGCCGGCCTCGTCGATCGCCAGATCGTTGTCGAACGGCAGCAGCACCGCCGGGATGACGCCGTGCGGAATGTAGTTCTGATGCCGGGGCATGATGAGTCTCTCTCCATTTTTTTTCCATCGTCATTCCGGGGCGCGAGCGCAGCGAGCGAACCCGGAATCCAGAACCCGGCACAGTGCTTGTATCTGGATTCCGGGTTCCGGCCTTCGGCCGGCCCCGTAATTACAAAGAACTACACGGCCGCCTTGATCCGCGGCTCGGTTTCGCCGGCGTAGCCGAACTGCGCCGACAGTTTATCGGCGGCGGCGCGCACGATGCGGGCGCGCTTTTGCAGCGTGTCGATCGACAGCCGCCAGACCGGTCCGGAAATGCCGATGGCGCCGATCACCTGGCCGGTGTAGTCGCGCACCGGCAAGGCGACGCAGCGCAATTCGGAATCGAACTCGCCGTCGTCGAACGCCATGCCGGCGCGGCGCACCTCGACGATCTCGCGCCGCAGGCGGTCGGCGCTGACGATCGTGTTCGGCGTATGGGGCTTGAGCTCGGCGTGCCCGAGATAGCGGTCGAGCTGCTGGTCGGAGAGCGCCGCCAGCATGACCTTGCCGAGCGCGGTCGAATGCGCCGGGCGCACCACGCCGACGCGGTCGGTGAGCTGGAAGGCGCCGGGGCCGCTGGTGCGGGCGAGCACCACCACGGAATCGCCCATGCGCACGCAGAAATGCGCGCTCTCGCCGGTCTCGCGCGACAGGTCCTCGAGCACCGGGGTGGCGAGCGACATCATCTCGATCTCGTCGAGCGCGGAGGCTGCGAGCGCGAACAGCGGCCGGCCGATGCGGTAGCGCTTGGAATCCTTGAGCTGGCGCACATAGCCGAGCGAGACCATGGTCTTGACTAGGTGGAAGGTGGTCGAGTTGTGCAGGCCGACCCGCTTGCTCAATTCGGCCAGGCCGATGCCGTCGCGGTTGCGCGCGACCTCTTCCAGGATGGCGAAGGCGCGCCCGATCGACTGCACGCCGCCGCCGCGCTGGCGGTCGGCCATGTCGGTGTCGATGTCGGGGACTTCCACACGCCGCACACGCGCCCGCGCCGGACGGGCGGCCGCGGGTTTCTGCTTGGTTCGCACGCTCAAGTCATTCGTCTCCGGTTCGAGGCACGGACGTTAGCATCTTTTTCCGGCAAGCCAACGCCGTGCGCCGCCCGGCCAGACGCGCGCCGACGGCGACGGCGTCCGATCGGATTCCAGATCGGACTTCGACGGTCATTTGTCTTTCGTCCCAACGCCGAAGCACTTTGACCGGCCCTTCGTGCGGGCGTGTGACGTAGCCGGGCGCCGAGACCGGGCTCAGCCCGCCATGGCCCCGCCGCCAGCGTACCCATGTAGCCATCATGCATATTTTTTGAGCATTTTTTTAATACTGTATGCAATTGCGTAAAGGCGTGCCGACGGCGGCCAGCGGTCCAGTTTCCGGAACGATGTCAAATCTATCAATGGCTTAGGCTCGCACCGGCCTGGGCCACGCGCTTGGCACGACGTTTGCGGAGAGAGGTCCCGTGCATATTCGGGAGGACCTCATGAAGCGTCGCGAATTTCTCAAATCGACGGCCGCGCTGGCCGCCACGTCGGCCGTCTCGGCCCCTGCCGTTTTCTCCGAGGCCAAGGCGCAGTCGCGCCAGGAGACGTTGCTCATCGTCTCGGAGAGCGGACCCAACAACCTCGACATCCACGGCGTCGGCACCAACGTGCCCGGCTACGAGGTGTCGTGGAATTGCTACGACCGCCTCATCACCCACGAGATGAAGACCGGCGCCAACGGCGTGCCGTATTACGACAAGGACAAGTTCAAGGGCGAACTGGCCGAAGACATGAAGGTCGGCGACATGTCCGCCACCTTCAAGCTGAAGAAGAACGCCACCTTCCAGGACGGCACGCCCGTCACCGCCAAGGACGTGAAGTGGTCGCTCGACCGCGCCGTCTCGGTCGGCGGCTTCCCGACCTTCCAGATGGCGGCCGGCTCGCTCACCAAGCCCGAGCAGTTCGTGGTGGTCGACGACCACACCGTGCGCGTCGACTTCCTGCGCAAGGACCGCCTCACCATTCCCGACCTCGCCGTGGTGGTGCCCGCGATCTTCAACTCCGGGCTGGTCAAGAAGCACGCCACCGAGAAGGACCCCTGGGGCCTCGACTACACCAAGCTCAACACCGCCGGCTCCGGCGCCTACAAGGTCGTCGGCTGGACCGCCGGCAGCGAAGTGATCCTCGAGCGCAACGACAAATGGGTCGGCGGCCCGATGCCGAAGATCAAGCGCATCATCTGGCGCATGGTGCCCTCGGCCGGCAACCGGCGCGCACTGCTGGAGCGCGGCGACGCCGACATCTCCTACGAATTGCCGAACAAGGACTTCGTCGAGCTGAAGGGCGCCGGCAAGCTCAACATCGTGTCGACGCCGTTCTCGAACGGCGTGCAGTACCTCGGCATGAACGTCAAGCAGCCGCCGTTCAACAATCCGAAGGTGCGGCAGGCGGTCGCTTACGCCCTGCCCTATCAGAAGATCATGGACGCGGTGCTGTACGGTCTCGGCAAGCCGATGTTCGGCACGCCCGCCGGCAAGCCGACCGAAGTCGCCTGGCCGCAGCCGCACAAGTTCAACACCGACATCGCCAAGGCCAAGGCGCTGATGGCGGAGGCCGGCTATCCGAACGGCTTCGAGACCACGCTGTCGTTCGACTTGGGCTTCGCCACCGTCAACGAGCCGCTGTGCGTGCTGGTGCAGGAGAGCCTCGCCCAGATCGGCATCAAGTGCACGATCAACAAGATCCCGGGCTCGAACTTCCGCACCGAGCTGAACAAGAAGGTGCTGCCGCTCTACACCAACGTGTTCTCGGGCTGGCTCGATTATCCCGAGTACTTCTACATCTGGTGCTATCACGGCAAGAATTCGATCTTCAACACCATGAGCTACCAGTCGAAGGAGATGGACGGCTTCATCGACGGCGCGGTGACGGCGGCCGCCGAAGGCAACAAGGCGGCCTACGACAAGGACGTGAAGGGCTTCGTCGATCTCGCATTCGCCGACATGCCGCGCATCCCGCTGTTCCAGCCTTATTCCAACGTCGCGATGCAGAAGAACGTCACCGGCTACGCCTACTGGTTCCACCGCCGCCTCGACTACCGCGCCTTCGCGAAGGGCTAACGCACTGTGCCCCGGACGCGGTGCAGCACCCAAAGCGCGTTTACGCGCGTCTTCAACGCGCTATGGCGTGAGCGAAGTGGTGCGCCGCTGATCCGGGGCCCCGGTTTCTTTCGAACTGAATAACCGGGGTCCCGGGTTAGCAGCGCAACATTTCATGTTGCGCGGCACCCGGGACAAGAAAGGTGAGAAACCATGCTCGGCTTGCTCTCGAAACGCCTGCTGCTGGTCATCCCGAATTTGATCGGCGTGGTGATCGTCACGTTCCTGTTGACGCGCGCCTTGCCCGGCGATCCGGCCGCCTATTTCGCCGGCCCGGCGGCGACCAAGGAAGCCATCGAACAGGTGCGCGCCCAGCTCGGCCTCGACAAGCCGCTGATCGTCCAGTTCGGCAACTACGTCGACGATCTGGTGCACGGCAATCTCGGCAATTCGCTCACCACCGGCCAGCCGGTGGTCACCGAGATCAAGAACCGCCTGCCGGCCTCGGCCGAACTCACCTTGTTCGGCCTGATTCTGTCGATGGCGATCGCCGTGCCGCTCGGCATTCTCGCCGCGGTCAAGCAAGGCTCGTGGATCGACCACATTTGCCGCGTGGTCGCGACCGCCGGCGTGTCGTTGCCGGTGTTCTTCACCGGCATGCTGCTGGTCTACGCGTTCTATTATCTGCTCGGCTGGTCGCCGGCGCCGCTCGGCCGGCTCGACGTGTTCTTCTCGGCGCCGACGCCGATCACCGGCTTCTATCTGATCGACAGCATCGTCACCGGCAATGTCGGCGCCTTCCGCGCCGCGCTCAGTCAATTATTGCTGCCCGGCGTGACGCTGGCGATCTTCGCGCTCGCCCCGATCGCGCGCATGACGCGCGCCTCGATGCTGGCGGTGCTGGCGTCCGAGTTCGTGCGCACCGCGCGCGCCAGCGGCCTCGACAACCGCACCGTCATCCTCACTTACGCCTTCCGCAACGCCATGCTGCCGGTCGTCACCACGCTCGGCATGGTGTTCTCCTTCCTGCTCGGCGCCAACGTGCTGGTGGAAAAAGTGTTCGCCTGGCCCGGCATCGGCTCCTACGCGGTCGAGGCGCTGATCTCGTCCGACTTCGCGCCGGTGCAGGGCTTCGTGCTGACGATGGCGATCCTCTATGTGGCGCTCAATTTGTTGATCGACCTGCTCTACGGCCTGATCGACCCGCGCGTGAGGCTGGAAGGATGACCGACACCGTCCTCAACACCCCGCCCAAGACAGAGGGCAACAAGGCCGAGAGCAATTCGCTGCTGCGCCACGCCCGCTACGTGGTGGCGGAAAACCCGGTCACCGGTTTCGCGTTCGCGCTGTTCCTGCTGCTCGCGCTTGCCGCGCTGATCGGGCCTTACGTCGTGCCCTACGATCCGCTGGCGAGCGACACCGCCGCGACCTTGCAGCCGCCCTCGCTCAAGCACTGGTTCGGTACCGACGCGCTCGGCCGCGACATCTTCAGCCGCGTCGTGGTGGCAACCCGGCTCGACTTCGTCATCGCGCTCTCCTCGGTCGCGCTGGTGTTCGCGATGGGCGGGCTGGCCGGCATCGCCTCCGGCTTCTTCGGCGGCTGGACCGACCGCATCGTCGGCCGCGTCTCCGACACCATCATGGCCTTTCCGCTGTTCGTGCTGGCGATGGGCATCGTCGCCGCGCTCGGCAACACGGTCACCAACATCGTCATCGCCACCGCGATCATCAACTTTCCGCTTTATGTGCGGGTGGCGCGCGCCGAGGCCAATGTGCGCCGCGACGCCGGCTTCGTGCAGGCGGCAAGGCTGTCCGGCAACGGCGAGTTCCGAATCCTGCTGATGCACATCCTGCCCAACATCATGCCGATCATGATGGTGCAGATCTCGCTCACCATGGGCTACGCCATCCTCAACGCCGCCGGCCTGTCGTTCATCGGGCTCGGCGTACGGCCGCCGACCCCGGAATGGGGGATCATGGTGGCGGAAGGCGCCGGCAACATCATCTCGGGCGAATGGTGGATCGCGCTGTTTCCCGGCGCGGCGCTGATGCTGGCGGTGTTCTGCTTCAACCTGCTGGGCGACGGCTTGCGCGATCTGGTCGACCCGACGCGGCGGACGTGAGGTTTTTGCCCATGCATGAGTCTGTCCCAGCTCCGCTCGTCCCCGCGAAAGCGGGGACCCAGCGCTGGATTCCCGCTTGCGCGGGAATGAGCGGAGTGTGCGGACCGGCAAGCAAAGTACGGCGCAGGAGGCAATGATGGACACGCAGACCTATCCCACGGCCGACCTGACCAAGGACGACGGCGTGGCGCTGCCGCTCCTCGACATCCGCGACCTCACCGTCGAGTTCGCCACAAGGCGCGGCACCGTGCGCGCCGTGCAGCACGTCAACCTCACCGTCGCCAAGGGCGAGACGCTCGGCATCGTCGGCGAAAGCGGCTCGGGCAAGTCGGTCACGTCCTACGCGGTGATGCGCATTCTCGACCGCGCCGGCAAGATCGCCGACGGCGCGGTGATGTTCTCCGGCCTCGACCTGCGCGCCGCGCCGGAATCGACGATGCGCGACCTGCGCGGCCGCGAGATGTCGATGATCTTCCAGAGCCCGCGCCTGGCGCTCAACCCGATCCGCAAGGTCGGCCGCCAGATCGAGGACGTGCTGTTGCAGCACGCCCAGGTCGGCAACCAGTCGGTCGCCGAGAAGGCGATCGAGATCCTCGAGCAGGTGCGCATCGCGCGGCCGCGCGAGCGCTACCACGCCTATCCGTTCGAACTGTCCGGCGGCATGTGCCAGCGCGTCGTCATCGCCTTGGCGCTTGCGTGCCGGCCGCAACTGCTGATCGCCGACGAGCCGACCACCGGCCTCGACGTCACCACCCAGAAGGCGGTGATGGACCTGGTGATGGAGCTGACGCGCGAGCGCGGCATGTCGACCATCCTCATCACCCACGACCTGGGGCTCGCCGCCGCCTATTGCGACCGCGTCGTGGTGATGGAAAAGGGCCAGGTGGTGGAGACCGCCGCCTCCGCCACCATCTTCAAGCATCCGGCGCACGCTTATACGCGCAAGCTGATGCGCGCGACGCCGCGCCCCGGCGCCTCGCTGCGCGGGCTGTTGCCGGAAGGTGAATCGGAGCGGCCGCGCGCCACCGTCATCACGCCGCCGCAGGTGGCCGGCGCGCCGGCCGCCAAGCCCCTGCTGGAAGTCGAGAAACTGATCAAGGAATATCCGCGCCAAGGTGCGAAGGCGTCGCTGTCCAAGTGGTTCGGCCCGAAGCCCGCGCCCGAACCCGACACGTTCAAGGCGGTCGACGGCATCAGCTTCCAGATCGCGCGCGGCGAGAGCGTCGGGCTGGTCGGCGAATCCGGCTGCGGCAAGTCCACCACCTCGATGATGGTGATGCGGCTGATCGACAAGTCGTCCGGGCTGATCCGCTTCGACGGCGAGGACATCGGCGACATTCCGGCGCGCAAGTTCGCCAAGCTGCCGTTGCGCAAGCGCATCCAGATGGTGTTCCAGGACCCGACCGACAGTCTCAACCCGCGGTTCACGGCGGCGCGCGCCATCGCCGACCCGATTCTGCGGCTCGGCGACATTTCAGGGCGTGGCGGCGTGCGCGCCCGGTGCGAGGAACTGGCCGCGCAGGTCGGGCTGCCCCTCGATCTGCTCGACCGGTTCCCGCACCAGCTTTCCGGCGGCCAGAAGGCGCGCGTCGGCATCGCGCGCGCCATCGCGCTCAAGCCCGACCTCATTATTCTCGATGAGCCGACCGCCGCGCTCGACGTCTCGGTGCAAGCGGTGGTGCTCAATCTGCTGCAAGACCTGAAAGACTCGCTGGGGATGAGCTATCTTTTCGTGTCGCACGACCTCAACGTGGTGCGGCTCTTGTGCGATCGTGTCATTGTGATGCGCACCGGACAGATCGTCGAACAGGGCCCGACCGAACAAGTGATGGGCGCGCCGGAAGCGGACTATACCAAGGCCCTGCTGACGGCGATCCCGCATCCCCCGGTTTGAACCGGCGCCAAAGGCAAGGACCTGCATGAGCATGCTCGCACCAGCAGCCGCCAGCCGCGGCACACCGAAGCCCCGCAAGACGCGGGCCGAGGAACTGCGGCTGCAACTCGCCGACGAGATCGTGCGCGGCGTGCTGGCGCCGGGCGCGGCGCTCGACGAACTCACATTGGCGCGGCGCTTCAGCGTGTCGCGCACGCCGGTGCGCGAAGCGATCCGGCTGCTGGCCGCCAGCGGCTTGGTCGAAGTGCGGGCGCACCGCGCCGCCGTCGTGGCGCAACCGAGCGAAGAGCACCTCGCCGGCATGTTCGAGGCGATGGCCGAACTGGAGGCGATGTGCGCGGGCTTCGCGGCCGAGCGCATGACCACCACCGAGCGCCGCGCGCTCGAAGACACGCACGAGCGGCTGCGCGTGCTGATTCAGGGGGGCGACCCGCAGCGCTACTACGAGGTCAACGAGTCGTTCCACGCCTCGATCTATGCCGGCAGCCACAACAGCTATCTCGCCGAGATCACGCTGGCGACGCGCGCGCGCGTGCAGCCGTTCCGGCGCGCGCAGTTCCGCAACCTCGGCCGCCTGTCGAAATCGCACATCGAGCACGACCGCGTGGTGGAGGCGATCCTGCGCGGCGAGCGCCTGGTGGCGGCCGCCGCCATGCGCACGCACATCTTGACGGTGCGCGACGAATACGACGCCTATTCCGACTCGCTGTAGCCGGCCCGGCCCACTTCGGTCAGCGTCTTGCCGGCAATGCTCGCCCTGAGAAAACTGGATCGCCCGTGACCCGTATTGCCGGACCATGCTGCGCCGCACCTATGCCGGCCGGCTGACGGCGCCCGCCGGCCCTGGACCGTTGCCAACAAAACCGGAAGCAGCCAAAATTGCGGACAGTTCAACGTCGGTGAACCATTGCAGGACCGTTCCTGATGTCATCCGAGCATATGAGCGCGCTTACCGCCGAACGTCTCCCCCGCCGCCGCCCGACCACCTGGCTGTTGCAGAAGCTGGTACCCACGCCGCAGGCCGGCAGCCTCGCGATCGAAACGCCGTCCGGCGACCACATCAAATTGCGCGGCGCGGACGACGGACCGGACGCCGCGGTGTCGCTGCTGCGCTGGCGCGCCGTCTGGCGGCTGGTCACCGGCGGCGACGTCGGCTTTGCCGACGCCTATATCGACGGCGACTGGGCGACGCCCGACCTGCCCTGCCTGATCGACTGGGCCGTGCGCAACGAGGAGAGTTTCGCGCGCACGATGCGCGGCACCGTGCTGTCGCGGCTGGCGCTGCGGCTCCTGCATTCGCGCCGTGCCAACTCCAGGCGCGGCAGCCGCCGCAACATCGCCGCGCATTACGATCTCGGCAACGCGTTCTACGAGGCCTGGCTCGACCGCGGCATGAGCTATTCGTCCGCCGTGTTCACCACCCCGAAGCAGTCGCTGGAACAGGCGCAGGAGACCAAGCTCGACCGCGTCGAGGCGCTGCTCGACATCAAGGGCGGCGAAAGCGTGCTGGAAATCGGCTTCGGCTGGGGCGGCGTGCTGGAACGCTTCATCGGCCGGCACGCCTGCGCCATGACCGGGCTGACGCTGTCGACCGAGCAACTGGCCTACGCGCAGAACCGGTTGCGCGACCGCGGCCTGGCCGCGCGCGCCGACCTGCGGCTGCAGGACTATCGCGACGTGCGAGGGCAGTTCGACCGCATCGTCTCGATCGAAATGTTTGAGGCCGTCGGCGAACGCTATTGGCCGGTCTACTTCAAGACGTTGCGCGACCGCCTGAAGGCCGGCGGCACCTGCGTGCTGCAGGTCATCACCATCGCCGAACAACGCTTCTCGGCGTACCGCGATAACCCGGACTTCATCCAGCGCCATATCTTTCCGGGCGGCATGCTGCCGACCAAGACGATCATGCGTGAGCAGGCCGAGCAGGTCGGACTGGCCGTGACCGCGGAAGAAGCGTTCGGCCAATCTTACGCAGTGACGCTGCAGGAATGGCGGCGCCGGTTCCTCGCCGCCTGGCCGCGCATCGAACCGATGGGCTTCGACGCGCGCTTCCGCCGTATGTGGGAATACTATTTGGCCTACTGCGAATCCGGATTCCGCTGCGGCACGGTCGACGTCAGCCTGATCCAGCTGCGCGGCGCGGACGCCAGGGCTTGACGGCCTCGACCGTCTGGTTTCGCCGACGTCACCGGCAGACGCCGGCAGGCAATGGGGCGCCGGCAGCGGCGCCGATCATGACGCGGCGCGCGCGGCCGCGCTCAGCGACGACAAGCGCCTCAAAGCCGGCCAGCGCTCCAGTCAGCAACCGGCCTTCTCAATGGCCGAGATACTTCGCCACGAGATCGAGCTGGAGAAAAGCCAGAACCATAATGACGTTGCCGGCCCAGGCGACCGTCAGCAGGCGGGCGAGCAGGCCCCAGAACTTCTCCCGCGTGTTCATGGCGCAGCGCCAGACCGAAACCAGAATCCACGCCGAATAGCCGGCCGAGCAGAGAATGAGGACCTGCTGCAAGCCTGTCTGGTCTGTATAGATCGCGAGAGCGTAGACGGCGGCTATCAGTGCGCTGACGCCGACGCCGTAGCCCCAAAACATCTGCCAAAGCGGCGCCTCACCCCGCCACCCCCGGATCTCGGCCGCGAAAAACCGCGCGGCAAAGGCCACTGTGACCGAGCTCTTGGCGTCGTTGAGGAACATTGCCGATGACGATCTCAAGCAAATGCAACTTATTTTGGGCCTGCCAGATCTCCTGATTTCGCAACTGTACCATACGCCGCGACAAGCGCCGGAAATTTAGCGCAAGATCGCCGCCTGTCGCGGATCGATGACCACGCCGACCTCGGTGCCGACTGGAAACGGCGTCACATCGCGGCGGTGCGGCACGTCCACCGTGAGGGCATTGTTGCCGATGCGGATACGATAGCGGGTCACGCTGCCGAGGAATTCGCGGTTGGTGACGGTTGCGCCGATGCCGGTTCCGGCCGGACCGACCGTGATGTCTTGCGGGCGGACGGAGATGGCGGCGCGGCCGGCCGGCGCGCCGGCCGCGTCCAAAGAAAATCCGTCGGCGACGAAGCGCCCGTCTTTCTGCACCTCGCCGTCGATCATGTTCGCCGTGCCGAGAAAGCCGGCGACGAAACGGCTCGCCGGATGGTCGTACAACGCGATCGGCGTGCCGACCTGCTGGATGCGGCCGCGGTCGAGGACGGCGATACGGTCGGCGACCGAATTGGCGTCCTCCTGGTCGTGCGTCACATAGACCGTGGTGATGCCGACCTTCTGCTGCAACTGCCGCAGTTCGGACCGCATCTCGACGCGCAGCTTGGCGTCGAGATTGGACAGCGGCTCGTCGAGCAACAGCACGGTCGGCTCGATCACCAGCGTGCGGGCGAGCGCAACGCGCTGCTGCTGACCGCCGGACAACTGCGCCGGTCGTCGGTCGGCGAATTCGGCGAGACCGACCAGATGGAGCACATCGTCGACCTTGCGCCGGATTTCCGCCTTCGGCAGCCGCCGGCGTTCGAGGCCGAAGGCGACGTTCTTAGCCACCGTCATGTGCGGCCACAGCGCGTAGTTCTGGAACACCATGCCGACGTTCCGGCTCCACGGCGGCAGATGCGTCACATCCTTTTCGTCGATCAGAATGCGGCCGCCGCTGGGAATGCCGAAACCGGCGATCAACCGCAGAAGCGTGGTCTTGCCGGAACCCGATGGCCCGAGAAAAGCGAAGAACTCGCCTTTGGCGATGTCGAGGCTGACGTTGTCGATGATGAGATTGTCGCCGTAGCTGAAGCTGACCTGCTCGATCGCAACCCCGCGCGTCATGAGAAGGCTCCAACGCGCGCTTTGAGACTACGCTCGTGCTCGGCGATCCGATAGGACACGAAGGTCGCAATGGCGACGACGACCACGGCGATCACCCCGAGCGCGGCGCCGGGCCCGCGCCCCGCCGCGGATTGCATATAGACATAGATGCCGTAGGCGAGCGGCGCGTCGGCCTGCTTGGCGACCAGCATCAGCGTCGCCGACAGTTCGACCGCGGCGGTGGCGAAGCTGGTCACGAAGCCGGCCAGCAGGCCGCCCGTCATGAGCGGCACGACGACGCGCGTCAGGGTCGTGAACTTGCCGGCCCCTAAGCTCTCGGCCGCCTCCTCCAGGCTCAGGTGGACCTGCCGCAGCGCCGCCGTCGCCGCCGACAGCGCATAAGGCAGCCGCCGCACCGCGTAGGCGATGACCAGCATCACCCAGAACGTCGCCAGCGACTCGCCGGAGAACGGCAGAGCCACGTCGTAATAAGTCCGCAACAGACCGATGCCGAGCACCAGGCCGGGGATCGCCACCGCCGACATGGCCACCTGCTCGACCAGCCGCCGGCCGGGCAGCCGGGTGCGCAGCACGATGTAGGCCACGGTGGCGCCGAGCGCGACGTCGACGAGGCCGGCGAGACCGCAATAGAGCACGGTGTTGGAGATCAGCGGACCGGCTTCGCGGTAGATCGTCTCGTAATGGGCGAAGGTGTAGGCGTCGGGCAGCAAGGCGTAGGACCAGACCGTTCCGACCGAGAGCAGGAAGATGCCGATATGCGGCGACAACGCCAGCGCGACCGCAAACACGACGAACACGGCCGCTGCAATTCGGCCGCCGCGGCGCAGCTCGCGTTGCGAGAGCCCGCCGCCGCCGCGCTGCTGGGTGGAGAAATCGCGCCCGCGCAGGAACAGGCCGGACAAGGCCAGGCCACCGACCGAGCAGACGACCATGATCACCGAGATCACGTAGCCCATCGGATCGGAAATGCCGACCGACGTGATCTTCAGATAGGCTTGCGGCGCCAGCATGTTGCTGACGTTGAGCAGCAGCGGAGTCGCAAGGTCGTCAAAGACCTTGACGAAAACCAGGGCCGCGCCGGCGACATAGCCGGGCAGCGCGAGCGGAAACACAATGCGCAAGAACAGCGTGAACCCGTGCGCGCCAAGGTTCTGTGCCGACTCCTCCATGGCCGAATCGATATTGGCCAGCGAGGCCGACAGGTTGAGCAGAATGAACGGAAAGTAGTGCAGTGCTTCGACGAAAATAACGCCGTTGAGCCCCTCCATGAACGGAATGCGGAATCCGAACCAATCCATCATCAGGAGATTGATGGTGCCGTTGCGGCCGTAGATCAACTGCATGGCCACAGCGCCCACAAACGGCGGCATGACCAGGGGCACGACGCCGAGCGTGTGGATCAGCGCCGCGCCGCGGAACCGGAAGCGCGAGAGAATCGTCGCCAGCGGCACGGCGATCAGGCTCGCCACCACGACGGTCATCGTCGCAACATAGAGCGAGTTCCAGAACGCTTGGCGCAGCAGGTTGGTGCGGAAGAAATCGCCGAAGTGAACCAGGGAAAAGCCGCCCTCCGGATGGGTAAAGGCCACCATGAAGACGCGGACGATCGGGATGACCAGGAAGGCGAGCAGGAAAACCGCAACCACGACCATCGCGGCGACCTGCGGCACGCTCGCGCCGTAACGGGCGGCGAGCGAGAAGCGCGGCGCGCGCCCGGTCGTGATCGTGGCCGTGGACATGGCTAAGACCGAATATTGTCAGCGGCCATCCAAGGACGCCGCTACTTCGCCGTCAACGCTTTTTCGGCGAGCGTCTTCGCCTCTGCATAGTTTTTGCTGGCGAACGCGTCCCAGCGGCCCTCGAACTCGGCCTGCCGGCCGGCGGCCTTTTGACCGGCCTTCAACGCCTGGAAGGCACCGGCGATCGCGGGGTCGATTGCCTCCTTCTCGGTGATCGGCGGGGTGCTGGCGAGCCGGCGCGCCTGTGCAAGCAGATCCTTGGCGGCAGGGCTGGCATTGGCGCCAAGCTTGGTCTCGGCGCTCTGGATCGCCTTCCACGCCGCGTTGAGATCGCGCAGGCGGAATGTCACCACGCGGTCGTAGAGCGAATTGAGCAACTCGTAGCGTTGCTCCGACAGTTCGGAGTTGAAGGTGATCCCCTTGGCCAGCCGCGGGTCGGTGAACGGGTTGGGGTAGTCCTTCGGCGCCTTCTTGTAGGTGTCCATCCGTACCGGTAGCCGCTGGATCTTCGGGTCGAGCAGGATCTGCTGCCCCTCGTCGGACAGCAGGAACTCGACGAAAGCCTGTGCCGCCTTCTGGTTCTTGGCGTTGGCGATGACGCCGACATTGGCGGGAACGATCGCCGTCACGGTCGGATAGACGAACTCGACCGGAAAGCCGGACGCCTTGGCCGACAAGCCGAAGAAGTCAATCACGATGCCGACGCCGTACTGGCCGCTGTTGACCGCGTCCGGCACGCCGAACGAACGGTCGGACACCTGCTGCAAGTTGCCGCCGATCGTCAGCAGTGTCGCCCAGCCCTTGTCCCAGCCCTCGCCCTGCAGAATGGTCTCGACCGTCAGGTGCGAGGTGCCGGAGCGCGACGGCGCCGAGAACCCGACATGGCCGAAATAGATCGGCTTCTTGAGATCGTCCCATTCCTTCGGCGCCGGCAGGTTGTTCGCCGTGAGGTAGCGCGTGTTGTACATGATGCCGTAGCCGGACGCCGCGAAGCCGACGAAGAAGCCTTCCGGATCGTTGATCGGATAGGAGCCAACCTTGCTGGCGATGCCCTGTGCCTTGGGGGCGTATTTCTGCAGCAGGTTGTCCTTCTTCAGCACGGCGAAGGCGTCCGGCGCCGATGCCCACATGATGTCGGGCGGGTTCGATCGCGTTTCGCGGATGAAGGTGACGGCCGCCGCGGTGTTGCGGTTTTGAACCTCGACCTTGGTGCCCGGGTGTTTCTTCTGGAACGCCTGCCGGTATGGCTCGGTGAGGTCCTTCGAGAACGAGGTGACGATGGTCAACTGGTTCTCGATCTCCTGGCTGTGAACCGGCACCGCAACCACAACGAGCGCGGCGGCGATGACGGCGCGGTGCAAGACCTTTGGAAACATGGTAATCCTCCCGGGCGGGTGTCTGTCGGCGTGTCCTACGGTAGTTGATGACAATGACAGCCGCGACACAAGCCACCCCCGGGCCGTCCCTGATGGAACGCCTCATCTGCTTCCGCGACCGGATGGGATCCGCGCGCGTGCTTATCACCGGCACGCCCTGTTATGAGGTTGACCCACGTCAAAGCTGCGCCGGGCCCAGCCATCTACCTTGATAACCCGACTCAGCCCAGGGACCGCCGATGGAATGGGAGCCGATCCGAAAGCGTCCCGAAGACTACGCCGGTGCCAACCTCGTCGATTATGATGATTGCGCCCGCACGTTCTCCTGGGCGAAAGCGCGTGGGCTGCTTGATGGGCTTCCCGGCGGCGGCCTCAACATCGCCCACGAAGCGATCGACCGGCATGTAAAGGCCGGGCGCGGCGGCAAGCTCGCGCTGCGCTGGATCGGCCGGGACGACACCGTCCGCGACTTCACCTATGCCACGCTTGGCGCCGCGGTGAATCGCTTTGCCAACGTTCTGGCGCAGCACGGCATCGGCAAAGGCGACCGCGTCTTCTCACTGCTCGGCCGCGTGCCCGAACTCTATATGGCCGCGCTCGGCACGCTGAAGAACGGCAGCGTGTTCTCGCCGTTGTTCTCGGCGTTCGGACCGGAGCCGATCAAAGCGCGCATGACGATCGGCGACGCCAAGGCCGTCATCACCACCGAAGCTTTCTACCGCCGCAAGCTCGAGCCCTGGCGCAAGGACCTTCCCGGCCTGAAAACCGTGTTCTTGACCGAGTGTTCCGCCACGCTCCCGCCGGACACCGTCGATCTTGCCGCAGCCCTCGCCCAAGCCGCGGAGACCTTCGCGGTCGTGCCGACCATGCCTGAGGACATGGCGCTGCTGCACTTCACCAGCGGCACCACCGGCAAACCGAAAGGCGCCGTGCACGTGCACGAGGCCGTGGTCGCTCACCATGTCACCGGCCAACTGGCGCTCGATTTCCATCCCGACGACGTCTTCTGGTGCACCGCCGACCCCGGTTGGATCACCGGAACCTCGTACGGCGTCATATCGCCGCTGACCAACGGCGTGACGATGATCGTCGACCACGCCGAATTCGACGCCGAACGCTGGTATCGCATCCTGCAAGACCAGAAGGTCACCGTCTGGTACACGGCGCCGACCGCCATCCGCATGCTGATGAAAGCCGGCGCCGCGTTTGCCAAACGGTTCGACCTGTCGAAGTTGCGCCTGTTGGCGAGCGTCGGCGAGCCGCTCAATCCCGAGGCCGTGGCGTGGGGCGCCGACACCTTCGGCAAACCGTTCCACGACAACTGGTGGCAGACCGAGACCGGCGGCATCATGGTCTCCAACTATCTGTCAATGGACGTGAAGCCGGGCTCGATGGGCCGCCCCCTGCCCGGCGTGACGGCCGGCATCGTCGAGCACCTCGACGGCGGCGTGCGCGAAATCACCAAGCCGATGGCCATGGGCGAACTCGCCTTGCGGCCAGGCTGGCCGTCGATGATGCGCGCCTACATCAACGAAGAAGCCCGCTACAAGAAGTGCTTCGTGGACGGCTGGTATCTCACCGGCGACCTCGCGATGC
>CAYJPU010000047.1:15620-16716 GCA_964372105.1 uncultured Undibacter sp. | reverse complement strand
CAGCGGCCGCGCGGTGATCGAGACGCCCTTGGAATAGAGCTTCTGCACCAGCGTCGGATCGCTCGGCGCGTAGGTCTGGAAGCTGGTGCCGTTGGCGAAGGTGCCGTGAATCTCGGGACCCTGAATGACGACGTCGCGCACGCGGCCCTGATCGACCTCGGACAGCAGCTGCGAGAACGAGATGTCTTGCGCGGTGGTGCGCTGTCCCGGATTCTGGAACAGCGTGAATAATGCCAGCAGCAGGAGGACGATAATCACCCAGAGGGCGAAATTACGTAAGTTGGCGTTCATCCGGCGTCCTTACCCGCCGCGGCGACGTGGCCCGCGGCCGTATGATATCTTGCCCGCACTGGTGGCGGTTGGTGTCATGCCAATGTAGGCAGCCGGCCCCGGCATGGAAAGGGCTCGAATCCACATATTCTAGCGCGGTTTGTCGCGCGCCGCGCCCCCGCGTCCAGGCGTGGTTAAGGCTCTGCCGCGGTTGGCATTCCGGCTTGCCGCATGGCTTGCCGCGCCGCGCCGCGGCGGGGCGCGCTCTACCACGACCTTGGCGCCGGCCAACGTCACAATTGCGCCGGCCAGGCTGCGCCGAAACCGGACAGGCACGTTTCTTTGGGTCTTGTTTGGGCCGGCCTTCTGGGTGGTATCGAGGGCCGCCTTGAGGGCCTCCAGCTTGGCCAGTTCGACCGGACCCTCGTCGCCCAGCGCCGTCACCGCCCGGCCGAGCAGGCGCAGGCCGATTTCCGCCGGCAAGGCGGCAAAACCGGCGGCCGCGAAGGCCATGGTACCGACGGGCGACGGGACGGCGAGATCGGCCATCGCCCGGTCGGTGGCCACTGCCAGCGCGGCATCGGCGCGCTTCAGACGCCGCGCCAGGGCGGCAAGCCGCGGCGCGTCGAGGCCTTCCGCCGCCAACTGCGGCATGAGGCCGCGAAGCCGGGCGCGGGTAAAGCGCGGGTCGCGGTTGGAGGGGTCGTCGGCGAAGGGGATTTTCGCCGCCTTCAGGGTGGCGATGAGGCGGGCTTTGGGGACGTCGAGAAGGGGGCGGAGGAGCAACAACTCTTTACCTCCCCCTGCAAGGGGGAGGTCGACGCGC
>CAYJPU010000047.1:4500-15610 GCA_964372105.1 uncultured Undibacter sp. | reverse complement strand
TTCAAGGAAAGCTGACCCCACCCCGGATCGCCTGCGGCGATCCGACCCTCCCCTTTCAGGGGAGGGATAAGGAAGAGAGCTCACGCGCCCCATCGCCCCCAGTCCCGTAATTCCACTCCCCCGGCTCAAGCGGATCAGCACGGTCTCGGCCTGGTCGTCGCGCGTGTGGGCGGTGAGGATATGGGTGGCGCGCGCCTTGCGCGCCGCCTCGCCCAGCAGACGGTAGCGCGCCAGGCGCGCCGCCTGTTGCAGGCCGGTTTTCGGCTTCTTGCCGGTCCAGCGCAGCGTGCGATGCGCGATCTTCAGCTTGCGCGCCAGCCGCGCGACCGCCGCCGCCTCGGCCTTGGCTTCCTGGCGCAGGCCGTGATCGACCGTGACCGCGAGCAGCTTGGGTGGCTTCTTCAGCGTGTCGCGCCAGCGCGCGGCCAGCACCATCAGCGCGGTCGAGTCCGGCCCGCCGGACACGGCGAGCACCACAGCGGGCGACTCTTTCAGATCAAAGAATAATGAAGCGGCTTCCGCGTCCGAGACGGCTGCGGAATCAGCAGCGCGCACGCTTCTGTTCCTCGACAACGGTGCGCTTCACGGTCGCGGAGGCCTTGGGATATTTGCGTCCGACTTCGGCGAGCGTGGCGCAGGCCGCTTCCTTCTTGTTGAGCGCGGCGAGCGACTGGCCGAGTCGCAGCAGCGAATCCGGCGCCTTGCCGGCGCGCTCGTGCTTGGTCAGCACCACCAGGAAGGCTTTCGCCGCCTCGCTGTAGCGCTGCTGCTGGAACTGGCTTTCGCCCAGCCAGTACTGCGCGTCCGGCACCAGCCGTTCGTTCGGATGCTTGCGCAGGAATTCGTTGAAGGCCTGCTCGGCGAGCCCGTAGTCCTTATGCAGCACGTAGCCGTAAGCGAGGTCGTATTCGTCCTGCGGCCTGGCCGAGGGCGGCAGTGTCGCAAGTTGCGGCGCGGGCGTGACGGCGTTGCGCGGCGCCGGCGGCACTTGCGCCGGCTGTTGCGGTTGCTGCTGCGGCGACGCGGCAGCCGGATTGCTCGGAGGCGCCGCAGCCGGACCGGCGGCGGCGTTGGCCGACAGCGACGACAGATCGAGCGGGGCGCCGGCGTTGCGGCCGCCAGGAGCTCCGACTGGCGGCTCGTTATTCGCAATCGGCGCCATCGGCGCGGTCGAGGCGGTCTGGTTGCCGAGCGGGCGCGGCGCGCCCGGCGCGTTCGGCTGCTGGTTGGGGTCGAACAGGTCGCCGCGGCGGCCGGGCGGCGCCACGTCGGCCGGTCCGCGCGGCGCTACCTGCGGCACTGCGCCCGGCGTCGCGTTGCCACGCGAACCGAGCTGCTGGAAGCGATACTCGCTGTCTTCCTGCAGGCGCTTGAGCTGCATCTCGAGCTGCTGGTTGCGAAACTGCAACTGCTCGAGGGTGCCGGTAAGCTGGCGCAGCGCGCTCTCCATGCGGTCGAGCCGCACGATCATCTCGCTGTCGTCGGCCGGCGCGCCACGGCCGGGCTGCGCCGCCGGCTGTTGCTGCTGCCCGCTCTCGCCGCGGCTGAACAGGTTGTCGAGGAAGCTGTTGTCGCGCGCTTGCGCGGCGGCAACGCCGGGCGCGAGCAGCGCGCCCGTCAGCGTTACGGCGGCAAGCGTGGCAGCAAGTGACGGGATGAGCCGGGTGCGTGTCATCGGCGGACGTCGTGGACCAGAATGAACGAATGTCGGAGATTGCGAAGCCGGTGCGTAGCATAGCCCGCCGATCAGGACCAGATTGTGGCCGGTTCCCTCCGCCCGGCGCGCCCGCCTATTCGGCGGCCGGCGCGGCGCGGCGGGCCTTGCGCGACGTGAGCCATTCCTCGAACCGCTGCAGCAGCACGAAGAACGACGGCACGAACAGCACCGCCAGGCAGGTCGAGGCGATCATGCCGGTGAACACCGTAATGCCGATCGAGGCGCGCGCGTTGGCGCCGGCCCCGGACGCGAACACCAAAGGCGCCACGCCCAGGATAAAGGCGAACGACGTCATCAGGATCGGCCGGAACCGCGCCCGCGCCGCCTCGACCGCGGCGTCGGTGATGCTGCGGCCGGCCTCGCGCAATTCGCGCGCGAACTCGACGATCAGGATGGCGTTCTTCGCCGACAGCGCGATCAGCAGCACGATGCCGATCTGGGTGTAGAGATTGTTGTCGATGCGCAGCACCATCATCGTGCCGACCGGCCCCAGCAGCGAGATCGGCACCGCGAAGATGACGGCGACCGGCCGGTACCAGCTCTCGTACTGGCCGGCGAGCACGAGATAGACCAACAAGAGCGCCATGGCGAAGACGAGATACATCTGCCCGCCGACCAGCTTCTCCTGGTAGGACATCGCCGACCACTCGTAGCCGACCTTCGGCGGGAACGTCTTCTTCGCCACCTGCTCCATCAGGTCCATGGCCTGGCCGCTGGAGAAGCCGCGCGCCGGCATGCCGATGACCGTCGCCGACGGATAAAGGTTGTACAGGCTGATCAGCGACGGCCCATTGATTGGCTTGACGTCGACGAGCGTGCCGAGCGGGATCATGCTGCCGGCGGCGTTGCGCACATTGAGCCGGCTGACTTCGTCGATGTTCAGCCGGAAGTCGGAATCAGCCTGCACGAAGACCTGGAAGGTGCGGCCGAACTTGGTGATCTGGTTGACGTAAGCCGAGCCCAAATAACCGCCGAGCGCCGAGAACACCTGGTCGACGGTGACGCCCAAGGACTGCGCCTTGGTGCGATCGACCTCGACCGTGAACTGCGGAATGTTGGCGCGGAACGACGACAGCACCAGTGCGATGTTCGACTGCGAACCCGCGTTCGACACCGTTGTGTCGACCACGTTGGCGAGCTTGGTGAAATCGAGGCTGTTGTCCTGCATCTCGATCTGCATGGTGAAGCCGGCGGCAAAGCCGATGCCCTGGATCGGCGGCGGCGGCAGCACGCGCACCGTCGCCTCCTCGATGCCGCTCATCGCCTTGTTGAGGCTGTTGAGCATCGGCAGCAGGCCCTGCGCCTTGCCGCGCACGTCCCAGTCCTTGAGAATGACGTAGGCGACGCCGGCGCTGGACAGCGAGGCGTTGTTGTCGAGCGCCGACACCCCGGCGATGGTGATGACCTTGTCGACGCCGGGCGTCTTGCGCGCGGCCTCGCCCACCTTGTCGAGCACGGCCTGCGTGCGCGGCAGCGAGGCGCCGTCCGGCAGCTGCACGGTCGCCAGCATGTAGCCCTGGTCTTCGATCGGGATGAAGCCGGTGGCGAGCCGCGAGAAGCCGAACAGGGTCACGCCGGTGACGACGAGCGCCAGGATCACCATGGCGCCGGCGTAGCCGACCAGCCAGCCCATCATGCGCGCGTAGGCGTGCTCGACCTTGGCATAGACGGCGTTGAAGCCGCGGTAGAAGAAGTTGCGCTTCTCCATCGGCACCGAGGGCCGCAGCCACAGCGCGCACTGCGTCGGCTTCAGCGTCACGGCGTTGACGGCGCTGATGAGGGCCGTGGCGGCGATCACCAGCGCGAACTGCGCGTACATCTGGCCGGTCAACCCCGGCAGGAACGCGGCCGGCAGGAACACGGCGAGCAGCACCAAGGTGATGCCGATGATCGGCCCGAGCAGCACCTGCATGGCCTGCTCCGCCGCCTGCGGCCCGGTCATGCCGTGGTCGACATTGTGGGCCGCGCCTTCCACCACGATGATGGCGTCGTCGACGACGATGCCGATCGCCAGCACGATGGCGAACAAGGTCGCGAAGTTGATGGTGTAGCCGAGCGCCGCCATGGCGGCGAAGGCGCCGATAAGGGTGACCGGCACGGTGGTCGCCGGCACCAGCATGGCGCGCCAGTCCTGCAAGAACACCAGGATGACGATCAGCACCAAAAACGCCGCCTCGAACAGCGTATGGTAGACCTCGTTGATCGAGGCGTTGACGAAGATCGTGGTGTCGAACGGCACGTCGTAGACCAAGCCCTGCGGGAAGGCCTTGGACAGCACCGTCATGCGCTTCTTCACCTCGGCGGCGACGTTGAGCGCGTTGGCGCCGGGCGACTGGAAGATGGCGAGGCCGGCGGCCGGCTTGCCGTCGAGCGTGAACACCTGGCCGTAGGTCTGGGCCCCTAACTCGACGCGGCCGACGTCGCGCACGCGCGTGAGCTGGCCGGCGCTGCCGGTCTTGACGACGACGTCGTTGAACTGGTCGACGTCGTCGAGACGGCCGGCGACGTTGATCGTGTACTGGAACGCGACCGTGTCCGGGCCCGGCGGCATGCCGATCTGGCCGGCGGTCACCTGCGTGTTCTGCTGCTGCAGGGCATTGATGACGTCCTGCACGATCAGGCCGCGCGCCTTCATCTTCTCCGGGTCGAGCCAGACGCGCATGGCGTATTGGCCGGCGCCGAACACGGTGACGTTGCCGACCCCGGGCAGGCGCGAGATGTCGTCGCGCAGGCTGATGGTGGCGTAGTTGGCGAGATAAAGGCTGTCGTAGCGGCTGTCGGGCGAAGTCAGCGTCACGATTTGCAGGATCGACGTCGACTTCTTCTGGACGGTGACGCCCTGCGCCTGCACCGCCTGCGGCAGCGACGACAAAGCGGCCGAGACGCGGTTCTGCACCAGCACCTGCGCGAAGTTGAGGTCGGTGCCGATCTTGAACGTCACGGTCAGCGTATAGGCGCCGTCCGCGGTGGCGTAGGACTGCATGTAGATCATGCCTTCCACGCCGTTGACCTGCTGCTCGATCGGCAGCGACACCGTGTCGATGACGGTGCGGGCGCTGGCGCCCGGATAACGCGTCGTCACCTGCACGGTCGGCGGCACGACGTCGGGATATTGCGCCACCGGCAGCGAGAACACCGCGACCGCGCCGATCACGACAATGAGGATCGCGATGACGTTGGCGAGAACCGGCCGCTCGATGAAGAATTTGGAGATCATTTGATCACCCGCTCATCCCCGCGAAAGCATGAGCCCGCGCCGTCATTCCGGGACGCGCGTAAAACGTGCGGGCCCGGAATCCATACTCCGCAGCGTTGGGGGTTATGGATTCCGGGCTCGCGGGCTGACGCCCGCGCCCCGGAATGACGAGAGAAATTTTCGCTGCGCGCGCGACAACGTGAGCCATCGCCATCACTTCTTGTCCGCCGCCGGCTGCGCGGGCGCCGCCGTCTGCAGCTCGACCTTCTGGCCGGGGATCGCGCGCAACAGGCCGGCGACGATGACGCGGTCGTCGGCGTTGACGCCTTTGTTGATCACCCGCAAGGTGCCGTCGAGCGGACCCATATCGACGTTGCGCTGCTCGACCACGTTGTCCTTGTTGACCACGTAGACGTAGCGGCCGCTCTGGTCGCTGCCGAGCGCGACGTCGGGGATGAGCAGCGCGTCGTCCTGCTTCTCGATCGGCACGCGGACGCGCACGAACAGGCCGGGCAACAGCACGCGCCTGGGGTTCTCGACGATGGCGCGCGCGGTGAGCGTCCCGGTCGACGCGTCCACGGTCGGCGCGGCATAATCGAGAGCGCCAACGTGCGGATAGCCCTCGTCGGTCTGCAGGCCGATTTCCACCGGCACCTTCTTGAGGTCGTCAGGGGTCAACCCGCGACGGCGGACTTCGGTGCGAATACGCAGCAGGTCGCGCTCGTTGATCGAGAAATTCACGTAGATCGGGTCGTGCTGCACGATTGTTGCGAGCACGGTCGGCTGCGAG
Source organism: uncultured Undibacter sp. (assembly GCA_964372105.1). Lineage (GTDB taxonomy): Bacteria > Pseudomonadota > Alphaproteobacteria > Rhizobiales > Xanthobacteraceae > Pseudolabrys. The sequence continues at coordinate 9,907 of CAYJPU010000047.1, read as the reverse complement.
TTGGCGCCGACATATTCGCCGACCGACACCGTACGCGCGGTGACGATGCCGTCGAACGGCGCGGTCACGCTGGTGTAGCCGTAATTGATCTTGGCGAGCTTGGTGTTGACCTGGGCCTGCTCGTAATTGGCGCGCGCGGTGTCGCGGTTGGCGGTCGAGGAGTCGAGCGTGGCCTTGGAGGCGGTGCCGCGGGCGGCGAGATCGACCTGGCGTTCGTAGTCGGCCTGCGTCTGCTTGACGGTGGCGGCGGCGGCCTCTTCGGCGGCCTGCGCCTGCTTGTACTTGAGCTCGTAGGACTCCGGCTCGATGGTGAAGAGCAGCGTGCCCTTCTTCACCAGGTCGCCGTCCTTGTAGTTGACGGTCGACAGGAAGCCCGGCACGCGCGCCACCAGATTGGCGGTGTTGACCGCCGCGCTGTTGCCGGTGGCTTCCAGATAGATCGTGACCGCGCGCTTGACCGGCTGGGCGACCGTCACCTTTGGCGGCGGCGGCGGCACGTAGGTGTTGCTCTCGCCGCAGGCGGCGAGCGCGCCCAGCGCCGCGCCAGCAATGACCGCCCGCCGGATGTGGATGAAATGCCGCCCGCCCATCGCCACCACCCTTTCGGCCAATGACCGGGCGGCAAAGCGCCGTCGCTTCCCGTGCTCGCCCGGAAGCAATCAGGGTTCCGCGATTTCGGCGGATTTGCAAGCTGTAAAAAAATGATCGGACCGGAGCGGCATCCGCCCCGGTCCGATTAATGCCAGGAAGCTGGCAGCAGCCGGCGATAGCGTTACGAACTGACGCCGAGCACCGTCACCGCGCGGCGGTTCTGCGACCAGCACGAGATGTCGTTGCACACCGCCACCGGCCGCTCCTTGCCGTAGGAGATGGTGCGCATGCGGTTTGCCATGATGCCGCGCGAGATCAGATAGTCGCGCACGGTCTGGGCGCGGCGAGCGCCGAGCGCGATGTTGTATTCGCGCGTGCCGCGCTCGTCGGCATGGCCTTCGACGACGAACTGGCTGTACTGGGCGTAATTGGTGAGCCACTGCGCCTGCTTGTCGAGCGTGGCGCGCGACTGGGTGGTCAGCTCGGACGAATCGGTCTCGAAGAACACGCGGTCGCCGACGTTGACCACGAAGTCCTGCTGGCTGCCGGGGGTGGCCTGGCCGGCCGCGTTCGCCTGCGCGTCCTCGGCCGCGTTCTTGGCGCAAGCCGAAATTGCCAGCGCCGCGGCCAGGGCCGCCGCGAGGCGGGCGCCGCGTAGAATTTGCTTGATATCGATCATACCGGTGACTCCATTTCGCGCACTGACCGGACGCTTCAACGATGCATGACTCTTCCGAAAGCCGTCACTGACTCCTCGGGATCATGCGCATGCGAAAGTCGTAACAGCCGTTTCGTTAAACGAACGTTCCGTCAACCTTGATGGAACCTTGCCGCGGTCCGTAAAGTGCGCTGCGCTCACTTAAACCGTTTCTCATAGTTAAGAGACGGTAAAAACAAGGCGGACTTGCGGCCGCCCGAACTTTTCACGGGCGCCACCCGTTACGACAACAGCGGCGACCAGGCCGGGTCCGACGCGAAGCTCGGCGTCGGAACCTTGAGCTCGTTACGGCCGGTGATGTCGATGGTGTAGAGGTTCGAGCCGCCGGCTTGCTCGCGGAAGAACATCAGCACGCGGCCGTTCGGCGCGAAGGTCGGGCCTTCGTTGTGGAAGCCCGAGGTGAGCACGCGCTCGCCCGAGCCGTCCGGCTTCAGGATGCCGATCGAGAACTGGCCGCGCGTCTGGCCGGTGAAGGCGATGTAGTCGCCGCGCGGCGACCACACCGGCGTAGAGTGCGAGCCTTCGCCGAAGGAGATGCGCTGCGCCGGGCCGCCGCTCGCGCTCATGACGTAGATCTGCTGGGTGCCGCCGCGGTCGCTTTCGAAGCAGATGCGGCTGCCGTCGGGCGAGTAGCACGGCGCGGTGTCGATCGCCGGCGTGTCGGTGAGCCGCGTCGTCTGCTTCGAGCGCAGGTCCATGACGAACAGGTTGGCGTTGTTGCCCTGCTGCAGGCTCATGATGACGCGCTGGCCGTCGGGCGAGAACCTGGGGGCGAACGTCATGCCCGGGAAGTTGCCGACGATCTCGCGCTGGCCGGTCTCGATGTTGAGGAGATAGACGCGCGGATCGGCCTGTCCGTAGGACATGTAGGTGATCTCCTGCGTCGACGGGTTGAAGCGCGGCGTCAGCACCAGGTCGTCGCCGCGCGTCAGATAGCGCACGCCGGCGCCGTCCTGGTCCATGATGGCGAGCCGCTTGACGCGCCGCTCCTTCGGGCCGGTCTCGTCGACGAACACGATGCGGCTGTCGAAATAGCCCTTCTCGCCGGTCAGGCGTTCGTAGACCGCGTCGGAGATGATGTGCGCGATGCGCCGCCAGTTGTCGGGCGTGGTGAAGTACTGCTTGCCGTCGAGCTGCTGGCCGGCGAACACGTCCCACAGCCGGAACTCCGCCTTCAGGCGGCCGTCGCCCTGCTTGGTCATGCGGCCGGTGACCAGCGCCTGCGCGTTGATCACGCGCCAGTCCGGAAAACGCGGCACCGCGTCGGTGTTGACGATCTTCTCGACGAAGGCCTGCGGATTGATCGGCGCGAACAGACCCGAGCGCTGCAGGTTGTTGGTGATGACGGCGGTGACGTTGCGGCCGATCTCGGTTTCGCCGGGCGAGCCGGCCAGAAAATCGGTGATCGCGACCGGCATCGGCTGCACGTTGCCTGATGTGATGTCGAGCCGCAGCGCCGCCTCCGCCGCGCGCGGCCGCAGCCCGGCGGCCAGCGCGCCGCCGGCGGCGCCGGCCTGCAAGAGCAGTTGGCGGCGGCTGAGCGAGGGTGTGCGGGGGATCGCAGCGGTCAATGACTTAATCATCGCGGTGTTCGGCTTCTCGTTTTTCAAATGCGTGTCAGCGGAACATGTCGCTCGGCTTGAACGCGAGCTCCATGTCCTTCCAATTGTTGTAGGTCTCTTTGCGCAGCATCGTGTAGGGCTGGCATTGCAGGATAGCGCGCTTGGCGCTTTCGGCGAACACGGGGCCTGCGGCCGACGGCCGGCCGCCGACGATGTCGGGACCGCGCTTGACCGAGCCGTTCTCGTTGAACTGCACGCGGAAGACCACGAGCAGTTCCTGCGCGCTGTCGAGGCCGACCGGCGGATTCCAGCAGTCGGTGATGCGGCGCCGGAAGGCTTCGATCTCGCTCTGCGAAAGCTGGGCCGCGTTGGCGTTCACATGGCCGAGCGTCGCGTCGTCGCTGATCTCGCTGCCGGTCGCGGCCGCGCGCCGCGGGTCGCGCTGGTCGAGCAGCGCGGCGATCTTGCTGGCGTCGAACTTGGGCTCGGTCTTCTGCGGCGGCGGCGGCTTCTTCGGCGGCAGCGGCATGGGCTCCGCCTTGGCCTGCTTGAGCTTCTCGGCGATCGGGTCGGCCTTTTCCGTGGCGACCGGCGTCGGCGGCTGCTCGGCCGGTTTGGTTTCTTTCTTCTCGACCGGCTTCTGCTCCGGCTCGGGCGGCGGCTGCGCCTGCTTCTGCTGCGTCGCCTGGACCTCGGGCTTGTTGTCGGCGACCTTCGGCTTCGACTCCTCGACCGAATTGGGCTGCGGCGCGATCTTCTCGACCAGCGGCGGCTTCGGCTTGTCGGCCGGCTTGGGCGCGTCCTTCACGCCCTTGGTGATCTGAGAAAACTCCTTTTCGCTGACGAGATCGACCGGCAACGACTCGACCGGTGTCGCTTCCAGGTTCTTGCCGGAAAACGACGCCACCGCGAACAGCAGCACCGCTGCGTGCAGGCCGGTCGAGAGGATCGATGCCATCTTCATCTGCATCGGTTACTTGGTCCTCGAGCCCTGCTCGAACTCCGTCACCAGGGCCACGCGATGGAAGCCGGCGCCGGACAGCTGGCCCATCACGCGCATCATGGTCCCGTAATCGACCTTCTTGTCGCCGCGCACATAGACGCGCGCCTCGGTGCCGCCGCGCGCCTGCGCGACCGCCTGCAGCTTGGCGACCAGTTCGCCGACGTCGACCTCGCTGTTCTGCAGGTAGATCTGCCCCTTGTCGTTGACCGTGACGGTGAGCGGTTCCTTGTCCTGGTCGAGGCTCTTGGCCTGGCTCTGCGGCAGGTCGATCGGCACGCCGACGGTGAGCAGCGGGGCCGAGACCATGAAAATGATCAGGAGGACCAGCATCACGTCCACCATGGGCGTGACGTTGATCTCGGCCATTACGCCACGGCGGCGATGGCGTCTTCTTCTACCGCCGCCGCCGACCGCTGGCGTCCCCGCGTTGGCTGCCGCCATGCTCCCCTCGCCCTCACCCGCGCTCGTCGATCTGGCGCGACAGGATCGCGGCAAACTCGTCGGCGAAGCCTTCGAGCCGCTGGGCCTGCTTGTTCACCTCGGACGCGAACTTGTTATAGAAAATGGTCGCCGGTATGGCGGCCACAAGGCCGATTGCGGTCGCAAACAGCGCCTCGGCGATGCCGGGCGCGACCACCGCCAGCGAGGTGTTCTTCGAGGCGGCGATCGACTGGAAGCTGGTCATGATGCCCCAGACCGTGCCGAACAGGCCGACGAAGGGCCCGGCCGAGCCGACGGTCGCCAGCACCAGCAGGCGCCGCTCCAGCCGCTCGACCTCGCGCGCGATGGTGACTTCCATCACCTTCTCGATCCGCATCTGCAGGCCGGCGAAGGAGCGCGAATTGCCCTCGAACGAGCGCTTCCACTCGCGCATGGCGGCCACGAACAGCGCGGCCATCGAGCTGTTCGGCTTCGACGACAGCGTCCGATAGAGCTCTTCCAGCGACTGGCCGGACCAGAACGCCTGCTCGAAACTGTCCATGGCGCGGCGGCTGCGCGAAAACAGGACGGTCTTGTCGATGGCGATGGCCCACACCCAGACCGAGCACACCAACAGCCCGAGCATGACCGTCTTGACGATCCAATGCGCGTGCCAGAACAGCGTGAACAGCGAAAGGTCGGATGACGTGAGCGGCAAAGCCGACTGTGCCACATCGGCAGGATTCATGGGCACGTCCTTTCCGCTACCCGGTTTCTCGTCTCGAACCGGCGCGGCACACTAGGGATGATACGCGTGGGCGCGCCGGGCGAAGGCCGCTCAAACGCCAGATGCAAAAACCGAAAGTTTCGCAAAAACGCGTGTCCGCCACCGGCAGAGGCACGGAATCCCCGCGAAACTTGGCCAAACTAGGGCGTGTGGGCGGGTATCTCACCCCGTAACAGCGCTGATTATGGTTAAGAACCGGTTACCGGCGTGTGTCAACGCGGCTCTCTTCTTCACCTCCCCCTGGAGGGGGGAGGTGGGCGCCGCCGTGGGGGGGGGGGGGGGGGGGGTGTGGTTTGGGGGGCCAAAAGCGGTTTTTTTTTTTTGGC
>CAYJPU010000047.1:1900-4490 GCA_964372105.1 uncultured Undibacter sp. | reverse complement strand
GATCGGCCTTCGACCGATCGACCCTCCCCCTCCAGGGGAGGGTAAGAAGAAAAGCAAAAGGCCGCCCCAGGGGAGAGGGCGGCCTTCCGCATCAGGTCGGCGCTTGTCGAAGATCAGCCTTGCTGCCAGCCCTGCGGCGGGGGCGCGTCGGGGGCGGCCGGTCGGCTGCGGCGCTCGGCCATGAAGGCGTCGAACTCGGTCTTGTCCTTGGCGAAGCGCAGGCGCTCGAGGAAGTCGCGGAACTCGCGCTGCTCGTCTTCCAGGCGCTTCAGGGTCTCGGTGCGGTACTCGTCGAAGGCGCGGTTACCGCTCGAGGGGCCGGCATGCCACGGGCCGGGGCCGGCGCCGCCGGCCATCTTGCCGCGCATCCAGTCCATCTTGGCCTGCATGCGCTCCATCTTGTGCTGCCAGCGGTCAGGACCGCCGTGAAAACCACATCCCATTCGTCCGCTCCATAGTGTGAAGGCCAGGATCGCCAGGCCCAGCGGCCAGAAGGCCATGAACCCGAGGATGATCAGCGCGATCCAAGCGGGCTTGCCGAATTCGTCGAGCTTGGCGGTGATTGGCATTGTCGGCCTCTCGTGAATGTAAATAACATTTACATGGATAGGGCTGGGGCGATCGAATGTCAAGACCCTTCACATAGGAAGGGTCAGGCCGAGTGCGAGTCCCTCGTTTCGTCATTCCGGGGCGCGAATGAAGTTCGCGAACCCGGAATCCAGATCTGGGCGAGAAACCTTCATCGGTTGCTGGATTCCGGGTTCGCTCGACTCACGCACGCGCCCCGGAATGACCGTCAGTTGCGGCTGCCGGTCGCACCGGGCATCAGCCCGAGGCCGCGCAGATAAACGAGCACCGCCGCTTCCAGCAGGTCTTCCGGCGGCATCGGCAGCGCGCGCCGCGCGGCGTCGCCCCGGCCGAACAGCGACGCGACGCCGTGCGTCATCGACCAGATGTGCAAGGCCACCATCAGCGCCGGCGGCCGCCCTTGCGCCGGCATCAGCGCCACCAGCTTTTCGGCGGCCGCGCGCAGCACGCCGAAGGCGCGCTCGCTCGCCGCGCGCAGCGCCGAATTGCTATCGGTCGAAACGCCGGCCTCGAACATCGCCGAATAATACGAAGGCTCGTTCTTGGCGAAGGTCAGATAGGCTTTGCCGAGACGATCGAAGGCCGTGAGCACATCCGGCTGACCGTCCTTCCAGGCGCTGGTCAGTGCTTCGGTGAATATTTCAAAGCCGCGCAACGCCACGTCGGCGAGCAGCGCGTCGCGGTCGCGGTAGTGCCGGTACGGCGCGGCCGGACTGACGCCGGCCCAGCGCGCGGCATCGGCGAAGGTGAAGCCGGCGGGACCTTTCTCGGCGATCAGGGCGAGCGCGGCACGCACCAGCGCCTCTTTGAGGTTGCCGTGGTGATAGCCGCGCGGCCCCTCCGAGCCGTGATCGCTGCCGTGGCCGCGTTTACCCCAGGTCATGGCTGGATCTTCTTCATGTAAAGGGGCTTTACATGAGTCCGGCGGCGGCGTCGATGGTTGTCACGAAGGACGTCGGCGCGCCGCCGCCAGCGGCAGCCGGTCGAACAGCGTCGGCCCGCTTGGCTGCGCGCCTTCGATCGTCAGCAGGCGCAGCTTGGTGACGACGCCGCCGCTCGCCGAAAAGCCGCCGGTCTTGCCGCCGGCCGCCAGCACGCGATGGCACGGGATGATCAGCGGCACCGGATTTTCGCCGAGCGCCTGACCGACGGCGCGCGCCAGCAATTTGTCGCCGAGCCGTTCGGCCACCTCGCCGTAGGTGAGCGTCGCGCCGGGCCCGATGGTGCGGGCGACGTCATAGACTTTGCGATTGAACTCCGACATGTGCGCGACATCGACCGCGACGTCGCCGAGATCCTCCGCCGCGCCGTCGAGCAGCGCGACGATGCCGTCGATGGCGCGCTGCGTCGTGGGCGGCGGCGCCGACTCCAGCGCGGCCGGATAACGCTTGAGCACGCGCGTCCGGGTCGCGCGCGCGTCGGCCTCGGGCAGCTGCACGCCGGCGATGCCGCGCGCGCTCCAGACCACGGCGCAGAAGCCGATGGCCGTGTCGAACAAGGCGAAGGCGAGGCTCGCCATCGTCGCCCTCCTATCTAGGTCCGGCGCTTATGCGCCACCCGCATCCTGATCCGCTTTCATGGCGGTGCGCAGCGGCTTCGGGATCGGCCGCGCCCGGCCGCCGGACACGAACGCCACCTGCACATGCGCTTCCACCAAAAGATCGTCGCCACGCATCACCTTCTGGTGCAGCATGACCGAGGCGCCCTTCACCTCTTCCGGCGCGGTGACGATTTCGAGCACGTCGTCCATGTGCGCCGGCTTCTTGAAGGCGATGTCCATGTGCCGCACCACGAAGGCGAAGCCCGGCGCTTCGGCGGCGGCCTGCTCGAACAGCGCGCGGTGGTCGGCGCCGATCAGCCTGAGATAATTGGTGCGGCCGCGCTCCATGAAGCGCAGGTAGCTGGCGTGGTAGACGATGCCGGAAAAATCCGTGTCCTCGTAATAGACGCGGACCGGCTGGACGTGCTTGCCGTCGCGGATGGCGCCGTCGAGGGAGTTCAT
>CAYJPU010000047.1:0-1800 GCA_964372105.1 uncultured Undibacter sp. | reverse complement strand
TTCTTCCTGTCCAAACAACCCGAACTGGCTGGGGTCGCGCGCCGGCTCGGCGAGGCCGAGGTGCTTGAAGGCGGCGCCGGTCAGCAGCCGGCCGCGCGGGGTGCGCTGGATGAAGCCCTTCTGGATCAGATACGGCTCGATGATGTCTTCGATGGCGTCGCGCGGCTCCGACAGCGCCGCGGCGATGGTGTCGACGCCGACCGGACCGCCGCCGTAGTTGAGCGCGATATTGGAGAGATAACGCCGGTCCATGGCGTCGAGCCCCGCGGCATCGACTTCGAGCGCCGACAGCGCGCGGTCGGCGATCTTGCGGTCGACCGCCTGCGCGCCGTCGACATGGGCGAAGTCGCGCACGCGCCGCAGCAGACGCCCCGCGATGCGCGGCGTGCCGCGCGCGCGCCGTGCGATCTCGTTGGCGCCATCCGGAGTCATGCCCAAGCCCAGCACGCGCGCGCCGCGCGTGACGATCAGTTCCAGCTCCGCCTCGGTGTAGAAGTTCAGCCGCACCGGAATGCCGAAGCGGTCGCGCAGCGGATTGGTCAAGAGCCCGGCGCGCGTGGTGGCGCCGACCAGCGTGAACGGCGAAAGGTCGATCTTCACCGAGCGCGCCGCCGGTCCCTCGCCGATGATGAGGTCGAGCTGGAAGTCCTCCATCGCCGGGTAGAGGATTTCCTCGACCGCCGGATTGAGCCGGTGGATCTCGTCGATGAACAGCACGTCGCGCGGTTCGAGGTTGGTCAGCAGCGCGGCGAGATCGCCGGCCTTGGCGATTACCGGCCCGGAGGTGGAACGGAAGTTGACGCCCAGTTCGCGCGCCACGATCTGCGCCAGCGTGGTCTTGCCTAGGCCCGGCGGGCCGACGAACAGCACGTGGTCGAGCGCTTCGTTGCGCGAGCGCGCGGCGTCGATGAAAATCTTGAGATTGGCGCGCGCTTTCTCCTGGCCGATGAAGTCAGCGAGTTTCTGCGGACGCAAGCTAGCGTCGACGTCGTCTTCGCGCTTCTCGGCATTCACCAGGCGGCGGGGAGCCGTTGTCATTGTCTGACTCGCCCCATGTTCGAACGTCGCAATAATCGTCCCCTCCCCCCTCGCGGGGGAGGGACAGGGAGGGGGGTAGACTGCAAATGCCCTACCCGCAACATACCCCCTCCCCAACCCTCCCCCGCAAGGGGGGAGGGAGTCGCTCAGTGCACGCGGATCGCACAGAGCGCAAATTCACTTCGCCAACTCCTTCAGCCCTTGCCGGATCAGCGTCGCCGTGTCGGCGCCCTCGCCGGCATGATGCACGGCAGCGGCAATGGCGGCGGCCGCCTGCGGCTGGCCGTAACCGAGGTTGGTGAGCGCGGACACCGCGTCCGACACCGGCTTCGGCGCGCGCTTCTCGTCGAGCGCGCCGGCAAGATGCGACACGGCGGGATCGATATCGGCAAAAGCCAGCACCTGGTCCTTCAGCTCCGAGACGATGCGCTCGGCGACTTTCGGGCCAACGCCCGGCGTGCGCGCGACCATCGCCTTGTCGCGCGTGGCGATGGCGGTCGCCAACTCGGACGGCTTGAGCGTGCCAAGCACCGCCAGCGCCACCTTGGCGCCGACGCCCTGCACCGTCTGCAGCAGCCGGAACCATTCGCGCTCGCTGTCGCTGGCAAAGCCAAACAGCTTGATCTGGTCCTCGCGCACATACGTTTCGATCGACAAGATGGCGGGCTCTTGCGGCGCCGGCAACGCCTGCAACGTGCGCGCCGAGCAATGCACCTGATAGCCGACGCCGCCGACGTCGAGGATGACGTAGTCGTCGCCGTA
>CAYJPU010000046.1:0-16840 GCA_964372105.1 uncultured Undibacter sp. | reverse complement strand
TCTCCACCGTCATGCCCGGCTTTATGCCGGGCATCCACGTCGTTGCTGAGTTACATCAAGTAAGTCGTGGATGGCCGGGACAAGCCCGGCCATGACGAATTTGACATCAGGGCGCAAAAAAGTAGCCGCCCAACAACAGCGCCGCCTCGCCGATCGCCACGCCGGCGAAGATCGAGCGCTTGAGCACGAAATACGCCAGGAAGCCGACGACCGTCGCGCTCACCCGCACGCTTAAGGGAATGCCGGCGAGCGAGCCGCCCGAGAACAGCACCAGCTTGGCGATGACGCCGGCCAGGATCGCCGTCGCCACCGCGCGCGACCACACCACCAGTTCGGAATCCTCGTTGAGGCCGCGCGCCAGCACCAGGCCGAGCACGCGCCAGATCTCGTTCGGCAAAAAGCCGACCAGGATCAGCACCAGATAAGGCGACAGCTCGGCGAGGCCGGTCATGCGGTCGCCTCGCGGACGCGGTGCACGACGTAGGCCAGCGTGCCGCCGCCGACGCCGGTCCACAGCAGGTCGAGCTCGACATGGTGCCACGCCAGCACCGGCCCGATGACCAGGCCGAGCGCCAGCGCCAGCCGGTCGACCATCACCCGCGCGTTGCGCGTGATCGAGATCAGGAACGACATCGGCGTCAGGAACAGCAGCGCGCCCGCCAACAGCGGCGGCAGGCCGGCGGCGAGGTAGAAGCCGACGTAGCCGAAGAGCACGGCCGTGCCCATGTAGGCGACCGACAGGCCGTTGCAGAACGCCAGCCGCCGGTCGCGCGGCATCGCCGGCAGCAGCCGCAGCGACTCGACCCACATGCTGATCGAGGTGAAATGCGCCGGCAGCAGCAGGTCGCGCAGCCGCCGGCCCTGGCCGCGCAGCAGCGGCAGCAGCGCCACCACCATCGGGAACAACCGGATCGCGCTCAGGCTGATCGCGATCGCGGTCTCGAGCAGCGACGCGCCGGCGCCCAGCGCCGACAGCAGGATCACCTGCGCCGGCGCCGCCCACACCAGCAGCGTCGACAGCGCCAGCCAGGTCGAGGAGAAGCCGAAGTCATGGGCGAGCGCGCCGAGGCCGACATAGGTGCCGCCCAGCACCAGCACGAACACCGAGGTCAGCGCCGACTTGATGCCGCCCAAGAAGGCGGCGGTCGACGTGGGAAATGCACCGGGTTCGGCCATGGACAACGACCTGTCTCATAGCGACGCGCACCGCGCAACCGCGCTGGCCGCGCGGCCCGCATGCGCGCGCCGCAAACTGTGAGACCTTTGGTCATTCCGGGACGCGCGCGAAATGCGCGGACCCGGAATCCAGAAACAAGCTCACAGCCTGCATCTGGATTCCGGGTCCGGCCCTATCGGGCCGTCCCGGAATGACAGAGAAAAATCACACCTTGGCCAACGGTACCTTCGGCACCGAGCCGCGCTTGCCGCCGCCGCCACTGCCGCCGTCGCCCTTCGGCTTCGGCCGCGGTGAGCGGCGCTTGGGCTTGGGCCGCACCGCCGGCAGTTTCTCCGGCTTGGGCGTGACCGGGCCGTCGAGGAACTCGAAGCCGATCTTGTCGCGACCGGCCTCGTCCTTGTCGACGACGACGCGCACGTGGCCACCGTTCTTGAGGTGGCCGAACAGCACCTCGTCGGCGAGCGGCTTCTTGATGTACTCCTGGATGACGCGCGCCATCGGCCGCGCCCCCATCAGCTCGTCGTAGCCGTTGGCGATCAGCCAGCGCGCCGCCTCTTCCGACAGCTCGATGGTGACGTTGCGGTCGCCGAGCTGGGCCTCTAACTGGAGCACGAACTTCTCGACCACCTTGGCGATCACGTCCTGCGACAGGTGCGCGAAGGTGATGGTGGCATCTAAGCGGTTGCGGAACTCCGGCGCGAACAGCCGGTTGAGCGCCTCGAGGTCGTCGCCCTCGCGCTTGGTGCGCGTGAAGCCGTAGGCCGCCTTCGCCATGTCGGCGGCGCCGGCGTTGGTCGTCATGATCAGGATGACGTTGCGGAAGTCGACCTGCTTGCCGTTGTGGTCGGTCAGCTTGCCGTGGTCCATGACCTGCAAGAGCACGTTGAACAGGTCGGGATGCGCCTTCTCGATTTCGTCGAGCAGGAGCACGGAATGCGGATGCTGGTCGACGGCGTCGGTCAAGAGGCCGCCCTGGTCGAAGCCGACATAGCCCGGCGGCGCGCCGATCAAGCGCGACACCGTGTGCCGCTCCATGTACTCGGACATGTCGAAGCGGGTCAGTTCGACGCCGAGCGAGGCGGCCAGCTGCTTGGCGACTTCGGTCTTGCCGACGCCGGTGGGACCGGAGAACAGGTAGCAGCCGATCGGCTTTTCCGGTTCGCGCAGGCCGGCGCGCGCGAGCTTGATCGACGACGACAGCGCCTCGATCGCCTTGTCCTGGCCGTACACCGTGGTCTTGAGCGTCTGCTCAAGATGGCGGAGCACCTCGGCGTCGTCCTTCGACACGGTCTTGGGCGGGATGCGGGCCATGGTCGAGATCGTGGTCTCGATTTCCTTGATGCCGATGGTCTTCTTGCGCCGGCCCTCCGGCAGCAGCATCTGCGCCGCGCCCGACTCGTCGATCACGTCGATCGCCTTGTCCGGCAGCTTGCGGTCGTGGATGTAGCGCGACGACAGCTCGACCGCCGCCTTGATGGCTTCGTTGGTGTATTTGAGCTTGTGGTATTCCTCGAAGTACGGCTTGAGGCCTTTGAGGATCTCGATCGCGTCCGGCACCGACGGCTCGTTGACGTCGATCTTCTGGAAGCGCCGCACCAGCGCGCGGTCCTTCTCGAAGTACTGCCGGTACTCCTTGTAGGTGGTCGAGCCGATGCAGCGGATGGTGCCGCCGGCCAGCGCCGGCTTGAGCAGGTTCGAGGCGTCCATCGCGCCGCCAGAGGTGGCGCCGGCGCCGATCACGGTGTGGATCTCGTCGATGAACATGATCGCGCCCGGATAGGCCTCGATCTCCTTGATCACCTGCTTGAGCCGCTCCTCGAAGTCGCCGCGGTAGCGCGTACCGGCAAGAAGCGTGCCCATGTCGAGCGCGAACACGGTGGCGCCCTTGAGTACGTCCGGCACTTCGCCGTGGATGATGCGGCGCGCCAGACCCTCGGCGATCGCGGTCTTGCCGACGCCGGCCTCGCCGACGAACAGCGGGTTGTTCTTCTGACGGCGGCACAGCACCTGGATGGTGCGGTTGATCTCGCTGTCGCGGCCGATCAGCGGGTCGATCTTGCCCTCTTTGGCCTTCTTGTTGAGGTTGACGCAATAGGCGTCGAGCGCGTCGCCCTTCTTTTTGGGCTCGTCGCCGCCGCCTTTGGCGTCCGGCTCGTCCTCGGCGCCGCGCACGGGGCGCGACTCGGTCATGCCCGGCCGCTTGGCGATGCCGTGGCTGATGTAGTTGACCGCGTCGTAGCGCGTCATGTCCTGCTCTTGCAGGAAATAGGCGGCGTGGCTCTCGCGCTCGGCGAAGATCGCGACCAGCACGTTGGCGCCGGTGACCTCCTCGCGCCCGGACGACTGCACGTGGATGACGGCGCGCTGGATCACGCGCTGGAAGCCGGCGGTCGGCTTGGAATCCTCGGCGCCGTCGGTGATGAGGTTTTCGAGCTCGGATTCGAGATAGGCGGTCAGGCTGCGGCGCAGCTTGTCGAGGTCGACATTGCAGGCCCGCATCACGGCGGAGGCATCCTGGTCGTCGATCAGCGCGAGCAGCAGGTGCTCAAGCGTTGCGTATTCGTGATGCCGCTCATTGGCGAGGGCCAGAGCCCGGTGGAGCGACTGCTCGAGGCTGCGCGAGAATGTTGGCATCAGAGTCCCATTGTCGTTTGTATTGGACGCCCCCCGGCTGTTTTTGTCGCCGGCCGTTCCGGCCTATTTCTTCTCCATCACGCACTGGAGAGGATGCTGGTGTTTGCGGGCGAAGTCCATGACCTGCGTCACTTTGGTCTCGGCCACCTCGTAAGTATAGATGCCGCACTCGCCGATGCCGTGATGATGCACATGCAACATAATTCGCGTGGCGGCTTCGTGGTCCTTGCCGAAGAACCGCTCCAGCACGTGCACGACGAATTCCATCGGCGTGTAGTCGTCGTTGAGGATGAGCACGCGATACATGTTCGGCCGCTTGGTCTGCGGCTTGGTCTTGGTGATGACGGAGGTGCCCGGCCCGCCCGGCTCGTTGCCGCCTTTGCGCTTGCGGTCGTCGTCCGCCATCCGCGGCGCGCGCCTGGGAGCGGCGAGCCGTACCGGTGCGGAAGAAGTCTTGTGGGCCGAAAACGTCATGGATATCGCCGAAGCAAGCCGCATGCCTGAAGTGGGTACCTGACCCCCGCCGGCACAGGCGAGGGTCCTGGCATCATAAGGACCCCGGCCCGGTCATTCCAAGCCGGCAATTCGACCGTCCCCACCCTGGAAGGCGGCCGAGGCGCCGGGGGCGCCGCCCCCTCAGGGCAGATAGCCATTGGTTAAGCGATAACAAGCTGTTGGCCGGCGAAGCGCGGCGAGTTTTCCGTTAAATTTGACCGTCGGCAGTCATCACATCGCAAGAGAATGGAACCCAGAGTGCGGTCCGAGATCGCTTCCCTGAGGATCCCAACCATGGCGCGCCGCACCTCCTTCTGGACCAGTTTCCTGAGAGACCGCCGCGGCGGGGTCGCCCCCCTGTTCGCCATCACCGTGCTGCCTTTGCTCGGGGCGGTCGGCGCCGCGGTCGATTACACCCAGGCGAACGCCACCCGCACCGCCTTCCAGTCGGCGCTCGACGCCACCGCGCTGATGCTGTCGAAGAACGCGGCCAACCTGAGCAGCGCGGACCTGCAGACCTCCGCCAACAACTATTTCAACGCCCTGTTCACCCGGACCAACGTCTCGAACGTCACGATCAACGCCACGTATTCCGCGACCGGCGGCTCCAAGGTGGCGCTGAGCGGCACCGCCACCGTCACCACCAACTTTGGCGCCATCCTCGGCCTCGACCAGGTGAACATCTCGGCAGCCACCACTTCGGTATGGGGCAACACGCGGCTGCGGGTCGCGCTGGTGCTCGACAACACCGGCTCGATGTCGAGTGCCGATAAGATGACCGCGCTGAAGGCCGCCTCGAAAAACCTGCTCACGCAGCTTCAGGCGGCCGCGACCACCCCCGACGACGTCTATGTCTCGGTGGTGCCGTTCAACAAGGACGTCAATGTCGGCGCCGGCAATGTCAACGCGTCCTGGCTGCGCTGGGATCTGTGGGAGGCCAATAACGGCACCTGCAGCATCTCCAACTACAGCAGCAAGCAAAGCAGCTGCACATCGCATGGCGGCGTCTGGACACCGAAAGACCACTCAACCTGGAACGGCTGCGTCACCGACCGCGATCAGAACTACGATACGACTAACGACGCGCCGCTCGCCGGCAGCACGCTGTATCCGGCCGAGCAATATTCATCCTGCCCGGTCGCGACCATGGGCCTGTCCAACGATTGGACCGCGCTTTCCGCCAAGATCGACGCGATGCAGCCGAAGGGCAGCACCAACCAGGCGATCGGCCTGCAGCTCGGCTGGCAAACCTTGACCGCCTCGCCCTTCACGGTGCCGGCGATCGACCCGAACTACCAATATACGCAGGTCATCATTCTGCTGACCGACGGCCTCAACACCCAGGACCGCTGGTACACCAGCGCCTCCTCGATCGACACGCGCCAGCAGAAGACCTGCGACAACATCAAGGCGGCCGGGATCACGCTCTATACGGTGCAGGTCAATACCGGCAGCGACCCGACCTCGACGATGTTGCAGAACTGCGCCACCGACACGAACAAGTTCTTCCTGCTCACGACGGCGGACCAGATCGTCACCACCTTCAACCAGATCGGCACTGCGCTTTCGAGCCTGCGGCTGACGATGTGACGGAAACCGGGGCCGTTCGCGTAACGCGCCATTAACGCTCCGCCCGGAATTCGCGACGGCCGGCGGCATGCTTTCCGCCGCGTGTGCTGCGCCATAACCCATTGAGATAAAGCTTGAAGTCCGGCCTCGACGGGGTCTGTCCGGCGGGCGGGCGGCGCCGAGTATACATCCGGCTAAACCGACTCTTTATCATCACCGCTTAGCAAGGTCCCCGGACAGGAAGTCTTTGGAGCCCTCTATGCAAAACGCCTGGGGAAAATTTCGCGACCAGCTGCGCGCCTTCGGCCGCGCGCGCCGCGGCAACGTCGCCATCACCTTTGCGCTCGCCACCTTGCCGATCCTCGGCGGCGTCGGCGCGGCCGTCGACTTCAGCCACGCCAATTCGGTCAAGGTCGCGCTGCAAGCGGCGCTCGACTCGACCGCCTTGATGCTGTCGCGCGACGCCACCACGGTGAGCGCCACCGACCTGCAGAGCAAGGCGACGAACTATTTCAACGCGCTGTTCACGAAGTCCGAGGCGCAGAACGCCACCGTGACCGCGACCTACACCTCCACCGGCGGCTCGACCGTGGTCGTCAACGGAACGGCGGTGGTGCCGACCACCATCATGGGCATCATCGGCTACAACAACATCGTCATCAACGGCACGGCGACCGCGAAATGGGGCTCGACCCGGCTGCGCGTGGCGCTGGCGCTGGACAACACCGGCTCGATGGCCGATGACGGCAAGATGACGGCGCTGAAATCCGCCACCAAGACCCTGCTGGCGCAGCTCAAGGCGGCCGCCGGCACCAACGGCGACGTCTATGTCTCGATCGTGCCCTTCTCCAAGAACGTCAACGTCGGATCGAACAACTACACCGCTGACTGGATCGACTGGGACGACTGGGAAGACGCCAACGGCACCTGGCAAACCGTCACCACCTGCACCAAAAAATCGAAGCGCGGCAAAAGCCGTTGCTCCAGCAGCAAGGAGTGGGTGCCGGCGAGCTACAGCACGTGGAACGGCTGCATCACCGACCGCGACCAGGACTACGACCAGAAGGTGACGGCGGCAAATCCGGCCGACGCGACGCTTCCGGCCGGCCAAGCCTCGACGTTGTTCCCGGCCGAGCAGGACAGCAGCTGTCCAAAGAAGATGATGGGGCTGAACTACGACTGGACCTCGATGAACAGCCTGGTCGATCAGATGACTCCGAACGGATGGACCAACCAGCCGATCGGTCTGGTGTGGGCCTGGCAGTCGCTGGTCGGCGGCGGCGGCCTGACGGTGCCGGCCAAGGACGCCAACTACCAGTACCAGGAAATCATCATTCTGATGTCGGACGGCCTGAACACGCGGGACCGCTGGTACACCACGCAAACGCCGATCGACAATCGCATGTACCAGACCGGCACCGGCTCCGGCACCTGCGCCAACATCAAGGCCGCCGGCATCACGGTCTACACGATCCACGTCAACACCAACGGCGATCCGATGTCGACCTTGCTGAAGAACTGCGCCAGCGCCACCGACAAGTTTTGGATGATCACCTCCGCCGCCGAACTGACCAACGTGTTCAAGGCCATCGGCACCAACCTGACCCAGTTGCGGGTGGCGAAGTAAACAGACGTTCGACATGTGCCTGGCGGGCGCGCGGCACCGCGCGCCCGTTACGATTCCAGGATACTTTCGCGCATCTCGGCAAGTACCTGTTAACGAGAGTCAGCGGCATTCGCGTCTTTCACCGCAGCCGGCGTTAACCAGCTAAACTGCTACCCTCGTAATAAATCTCCGATAGCGCCGGTCCGCAGCCTTACCGCGACCGTCCTTGTTTCGACGATCCGCGTCATCCGGCGCTTAAGAACACGGCCTACACGGCAGACAACGTCACCCGTCTGCCGATGGCCGTGTCATGCGTCGCCCGAAGTTCTGCACCCTCGCCTTCCGCCGCCTGTCGCGGTCGCTCGCCCGCTTCACGGCCGCGCGCGGCGGCAATGTCGCCATCACCTTCGCGATCTCGGCGATCCCGATCCTCGCCTTCGTCGGCGCCTCCGTCGACTACAGCCGCGCCAACTCGATCAAGAGCGCGCTGCAGGCCGCGCTCGATTCGACCGCGCTGATGCTGTCGCGCGACGCCGCGACGCTCTCCAGCACAGATTTGCAGTCCAAGGCTTACAACTATTTCAACGCGATGTTCACGCGCGCCGGGGTCACCAACGTCAAGGTCACCGCCACCTATACGTCGGCCGGCGGCTCCAACGTCGTGGTCGGCGGCTCGGCCGACATGCCGACCCAGTTCATGAGCGTCTTGGGCTACAACGCCATCACCGTGACCGGCACCTCGACCGCCGCTTGGGGCTCGACGCGGCTGCGCGTGGCGCTGGTGCTCGACACCACCGGATCGATGGACTACGACGGCAAGCTGACCGCGCTGAAAACCGCCACCAAGAACCTTCTCACCCAGTTGCAGAGCGCCGCCTCGACCAACGGCGACGTCTATGTCTCGATCGTGCCGTTCAGCCGCGGCGTCAACGTCGGATCGAGCAATTACAGCGCCAGTTGGATCGACTGGACCGAATGGGAATCGGCGCCGGCCTATATGTCGACCTGGCTGGCGAACAGCAGCAATCTGACGATCTGGGAGCAGACCGGCCCGGGCGACAGCTGTCCGTTCAGCAACTCGAAGACCGGCTTCACCTGCACCAAGACCCCGACCAACGGCGCGTCGAGCACGAGCACGATCCCGTCGAGCGGCAGCTACTCGGGTTACATCTGCCCGAGCGTCGACAGCGGCAACAAGGACGCCACCAAAGCCGGTTTCTATTACAACGGCTGTTACAACAGCACGTCCGCCACCCGCACCATCGCAACCGGGTCGAGCGCGAGTTGTGGCACCGCCGTCAATTGCTCGTGCAGCGGCGGCGGCAGCAGCAAGAAGTGCACGCAGTCGTACTTCACCCACGCCTGGATTTCGAACGCGCGCGCGACCTGGACCGGCTGCGTCGCCGACCGCGGTGCGCTCGCGGCGCCCGGCACCACCGCCGGCAACGACCAGACCGCGACCGCGCCATCGGCTGGCGACACCACCACGCTGTACCCGGCGCGCAACGACACCTATTGCGGCTCGGCCGTCATGGGCCTGAGCTACAATTGGACGACGATGAATTCGGTCGTCACCAACCTGGACGCCAACGGCGGCACCAACCAGCCGATCGGCCTCATGCACGGCTGGCACTCGCTCGCCGGCATCGGGCCGTACGTCGCGCCCGCCAAGGAGACCGGCTACACCTATAGCGAGGTCATCATCCTGCTGTCCGACGGCTTGAACACCTGGGACCGCTGGTACGGCAACGGCTCGAGCACCAACACCTCGGTCGACTACCGCATGGTCGACACGACCGGCAAAGGCACCTGCGCCAACATCAAGGCGGCCAACATCACCATCTACACGATCCAGGTGAACACCGGCGGCGACGCGACCTCGACGCTGCTGAAGAACTGCGCCAGCTCGTCCGACAAGTTCTTCCTGCTGACGTCGGCGAGCCAGATCGTGACCGCCTTCAACCAGATTGGCACCAACCTGTCGCAGCTGCGGGTCGCCAAATAACCGTCCACAAGCCTGCCGCGCGCGCAAACAAAAAGCCCGGCCAATCGGCCGGGCTCTGCTTTAGCGCCGCGTCGTGACGCGACGCGCGTTACTTGACGCGACTTACTTGACGCGACTTACTTGACGCGACTTACTTGGCCTTCGCGACCATCGACTCGAACGGCTTGTAGGCTTCCTTGGCCAGATCGGCATAGAGCTCGCCGATCTTGGTGGCCTTGGCGACGAAGCCTTCGTAGGCGGTCTTGGCGTATTCGGTCTGCACTTCGATCGCCTTTTCGAAGGTCTTGACGCCGAACAACTTCTCGAGCGCGGCGGAGCCGTCTTCGAAGGACTTCTTCGAATAGTCGGCCACTTCGACGGCGATCGCCTGGGCACCCTTCGACAGCGCACCGACCGACTTCAGGGCGGTATCGACGTTCTCTTTGCTGACCTGCTGGAGGTCCTCGAAATTCTTGACCATGGTCGTTCCTTTCCCGGCCCGCTGAAAGCGCGCCACGTGCTGAACTTGAGACCCGGCCAACCCGGGATAGACGTTAATTATATTGCACTGCACAATAAGTCAAGCCCTATCTGCTGCAGCGCGAAAACTACTGTAAATTCCAGGGGATCGTGTTAACATTCTGTAAACCACGCCCTCATACGGTTATAAATTCCTGCATCGCGACGGCGCTATAAAACGGCCACGATGGGGTGGTCTAGGGACGGCACAAGCCAGGGGTGGGGAGAGCGAATGTCGCGTCGGGGGGCCTTTGTCCGAGCCGGGCTCCGTTGGGGCGCCCTCGGCCTCGCAACACTCGTCGTCACCGCCGCCGTCACCACCAGCGACGCCGACGCCCGCAGCCGCCGCCAAAAGCGCGCCGCCGCCGCCCACAGCAGCTACCAGCCGTCGCAATCCTCGATCGTCGTCGACGCGAACTCGGGCGCCGTGATGCAGGCGACCAACGCCGACGCCATCCGCCATCCGGCCTCGCTGACCAAGATCATGACGCTGTATCTGCTGTTCGAGCGCCTCGAGCAGGGCAAGATCAAGCTCACGAGTGAAATTCCGATTTCCGCGTTTGCCGCCTCGCAGGCCCCCTCCAAGCTCGGCCTGAAACCCGGCGAAACGATCCGGGTCGAAACCGCCATCCGCGCCGTCGTCACCAAGAGCGCCAACGACATCGCCGTCGCCATCGGCGAAGCGCTGGCCGGCGACGAGCCGAGCTTCGGCCGCATGATGACCGCCAAGGCACGCGCGCTCGGCATGCGCAACACGACCTATCGCAACGCTTCGGGCCTGCCGAACGACGAGCAGGTCACGACCGCGCGCGAGCAGGCCGTGCTCGGCCGCGCGATCCAGGAGCGTTTCCCGCAGTACTATTCGTACTTCTCGACCCGCAGCTTCGAGTTCCGCGGCAAATCGATGCGCAACCACAATCGCCTGCTGGGCCGCGTCGAAGGCGTCGACGGCATCAAGACCGGTTACATCCGCGCTTCCGGCTTCAACATCGTCACCTCGGCCCGCCGCGGCGCACGCCACATCATCGCCGTGGTGTTCGGCGGGCGTACCGCGAACGCGCGCGATGCGAAAGTGGCGAGCCTGATCGGCAACAACATCAACATCGCGGCAGTGAAGCGCACCGCCCCGCCGCTCACCGAAGGCGTCGCCATCGCCGCCAAGGTCAAGGACGCGCCCGCCGCCAAGCACGAGCTGGCCGCCGCCGCCGCCGCCCCGCTTCCGGCCCGCGAACCCGCGCGCGAGCAGCTGGCCGCCGCCGCCGCCGCCGCCGTTTCAGAACCGCCGTCGGTCGGCTCGACCGATCCGATCAAGCCCAACGCCGTGAAGACCTTCACCGTGCAGCCCGGCGCCATGCAGACCGCGTCGCTGTCGCCGATGCCGGCCGACAGCCGCAAGCTGACGCCGGCCCCGGCCGGATCGGCGAGCGTGACCACGGTCGCCACCATCAAGGGCGAGCCGCCGGGCGCCAAACCCGGCGTGCTCGGCGTGCTGCCGGCCGACAGCGTCAAGGCCGCCCGGGCGCCGAAAGATGCCAAGGTCGCCTCCGCCGGCGCCCATGTCCCGGTGCCCGCCGAGCCGGTCGCCAAGCGTAGCGGCGGCTGGATCATCCAGGTCGGCGCCTTCGACGACGAGAAGGACGCCAAGCAGCGCCTGAACGTGTGCCAGACCAAGGCCAAGGACGCGCTCGCCAAGGCCGACCCGTTCACCGAGAAGGTCAGCAAAGGCGAAAAGGCGCTGTACCGCGCCCGCTTTGCCGGCCTCGACAAGGAACAGGCGGAAAAGGCCTGCAAGTCTCTCAAGGGCAGCGACATTCCCTGCATGCTCTTGAAGAACTGACACCGACACCGAACGCTAAAAAAAATGCACGATTCCGAAACTTGTTTTCGGTCATGATCGCGCCCCTAAAAAAATAAAACCGGTAACAGGAATGCGCCGAACGCCAGGAGCCTGATGATGTTGCGTCAGGAGTGCTTTAGCGATGGCGGCGAAGAAGAATATCCTTGGCCTCGTTGACCCGGGCCGCGAGGTAAGTCGATCCCCCCTGGTCAGGATGCAGCTTCTTCATCAGCGCGCGATGCGCGCGGCTGATGTCGCGGGCGCTCGCGCCGGCTTCCAGGCCAAGGATCTGATAGGCCTCCTGTTCCGTCATTTTGCCGGAGCGCGGCGGCGTCCGCCCCGGTGCCGTGTCACCTTGCGCGTGTTCACGCCAGCCGGCGTCCCGGCGGTCAAGATACGCCATCAATAGCGCGCGGCTCTCCTCGTCGATCTCGTTGACGAGGCCGGCGAGCGCCGGCACGTCGAGCGCCTCCAGCGTCACGCCTTCGAGACGGCCGGCGACGACGCGGCCGCGCATGTCGCCGGTGTCGTGGTCGAGCTCCATCTCGATGAAGGCCGAGCGCACGCGCGAGACCTGACCCTTGCTCTTCTGCGTGCGCTGGGTGAAGCCGGCCGGGCCGAACGGCAGCCAGCCGAGCAACCCGAGCCCGAAGGCGCCGAGCGGGATGGCGATGCCGATCTCGCCGCGCAAGCCCAGAAACACAGCCATGCCGAGCGAGATCAGCCCGCCGCCGGCCTTGACGACGCGCGCCGCGATCTTGGGATCGGCCTTGGAGATGACGTTGAGCGCCCACAATGCGGCGACCAGCGCGATGAGCCCGAGTAAAAGGAGCGGCATAGGTCAGCCCAACTGCGCCAGCAGCTTCTGCGCCGAGTCGGGGCCGCGCGCAGCCAACGCGGCGAGCGCCTTGCGGCCGCCCGCGGCATAGGCGGCGACCGCGCGCAGCAGTTCGCCAAGCTGATGGGCAGCGCCGGCATCGAACCGGAAATAGGCGCCGCGCGACAGCCGCGCAATCTCGCGGTAGGCGTTCTCGGCGATCGGGTCGGCGCCTTCCTGGAACATGAACACCGGCACACCGAGCAGACCGAGCTCGCCGGCCGCCGCGCACAGGTCGTCGACCTTCTCCTCCATGGCGTCGCCGACGAACACCAGCGCCTGCACCGGCTTGCGGCCCTGCTCCTGGCGGGCGTGCGACAGCACCTTGCCGATCTGGGTGTGGCCGCCGCGGCAGTCGATGCGCGTCATCAGCGCGGCCAGCTTGGCGCTGTCGGCGACCCAGCCGGAGGCGCGGCATTCGTTCAAGCTACGGAAATAGACCAGCTGGATGTCGAGCCCGCCGACCGAGGCCGCCTCGCGGAACATGTCGGCCTGCAGCGCGCAGGCTGAATCCCAGGTCGGCTGCCGGCTCATGGTGGCGTCGAGCGCGAACACCAGCCGGCCGCGACCGCCAGCCGACACCGCCGGGCCGAGCGTGCGCACCTTTTCCAGGAAGGCGTCGACGGCCGTCCGGTCGGAGGCCGGCGCCGGGGTATGTGGGCGGTCTTTGGTCATGGGCGCGAGTTTACACTATTCCGCAGCTCAATCCGCTAGTTGGCGATCCTGCCCGGCGGGCGCAATGACCTGTGTCGTCGTGTCCCGGGCGCGGTGCAGCGTGTAGGGAAACGTAACGCTGCGCTGCAGACCCGGGACCCCGATTTCTTTAGAAGCTGGGCCCCGGATCTGCGACGCATCACTTCGTGCTGCGTCGCGTCCGGGGCACGAGGCCTGCGGCTTGAGAATAGGTCAGGCGATAACGTCGTGGACCTGCAGCGGCTGGTCCATGACCGAATACCATTCGGCACGGGCGGCGGCGCGGCGCTTGCCGTTCTCCGACAGCGGCAGGTGCAGCGCATTCAACAGCGCGATCACTTCCTCGCGCGCGGTCAGATGCGACATGTTCGGCCGCGTGCCGAGCGTCGCCTCGTCGAGGTCGTCGAGCGCGGTCAGGCCGCGCGGGAAGAATTCGCGGAACACCACGCGCTCGGCGAAGCCGTCGACGCAGCGGAAGCCCATGCGCTTCGACAGTTCGCTGATGCCCTCGCCCACCAGCCGCTTGTTGCGCGAGCCGAGTTGCGACAGGCGGTTGCGCACCACGATCCAGTCGGTCAGCCGGCCGTCGACCAGGCGGCGCTGACGGCGCGCTTCGCGCACCATCTCGGCGTAATGGCTTTCGCCGGTGACGGCGAAATTGGTCGGGTCGAGCGTCGCCAGCACGTCGAAGTCGACGAATGAATCGTTGAGCGGCGTGACCAGCGTGTCCGCCATCGAATGCGCGAGGCGCATCAAGTAGGTGTCGTTGCCGGGCGTGTCGATGACGACGACGTCGTGGTTGTGTTCGATCCTGGCGATGGCCTGCGAGAAGGTGGCGAACTCGCGCGCCTCGTTGGCCTCGACCGACGGACCGTCGGCGCGCTCGACGCAGTAATGCGTCGGCATCGCGAGATCGAGGCGCGCGCGCGCGGCCCAAGCGCGGCGGTTCTCGACGTAATGCGTGAAACTCTTCTGCCGGGAGTCGAGGTCGATGGTGGCGACGCGCTGGCCGGCCTTGAGCAGCGCCACCGCAATGTGAAGCGCGGCGGTGGATTTGCCGGAGCCGCCCTTTTCGTTGCCGAGCACCACCACGTGCGCGGACTGGGGACTTTCCTGGATCGGCTGGACCAACATGACGCGTCCTTTGACCCGGTGACTTTCAGGTACTTGCGGTACTTTAGTCAAGTTGAAGACAGTTTAACCATTAATCGTCGTGGCCGGATACTGCTGGTTTTGCTAGGTCGTAGTCCGGTTTGTGAAAGTCCCTTGAAGGCCGGCCCCATGGCGCAAAAACCGATCCTCGCCCGTACCGTCCCCGCGCTCCGCAGTGCGCTCGCCCCCTTCCGCAAGGCCGGCGAACGCATCGCTTTGGTGCCGACCATGGGCGCGCTGCACCAGGGACACCTGATGCTGGTCAAGGAGGCGCACAAGCGCGCCGGCCGGGTGGTGGTCTCGATCTTCGTTAACCCGGCCCAGTTCGCGCCGCACGAGGACTTCGGCAGCTACCCCCGGACCTTCGACAGCGACGTCGCGGCGTTAACGGAAGCCAAGGTCGACCTGGTCTGGGCGCCGACCGCCGCCGTCATGTATCCGGAGGGCTTCGCCACGCGGCTGGCGCCGCAAGGCGCCGCGCTCGCCGGGCTGGAGGACAAGTTCCGCCCGCACTTCTTCGGCGGCGTCGCCACCGTGGTCGCCAAGCTGTTCACGCAAGTGGCGCCGGATTTCGCGCTGTTCGGCCAGAAGGACTATCAGCAGCTGCGTGTCGTGACGCAGATGGCCAAGGATCTCGACCTTACCGTCGAGGTCGTCGGCGTGCCGACCGTGCGCGAGGAGGACGGCCTCGCCCTCTCCTCCCGCAACGCCTACCTGTCGGCTTCGGACCGCGCGGTGGCGCCGACGCTGGCGCGGGTGCTCAAGGCCAGCGCCGCCCGCATCAACAAGGGCGAGCCGATTGAAATGGTGATGGAGGAAGGCCAGGTCGAACTCGCGCGCGCCGGCTTCGCGGTCGACTACCTGGAAGCGCGCCACGCCGAGACGCTGGCGCCGATCCTCGCCAAGAAAGACGGCCCGATCCGCCTCCTGGTCGCGGCCAAGATCGGCACGACCCGGCTGATCGATAATTTGGCAGTCTAGCCGACGCGGGCTGCGGGCGCCTACTGGGCGCGGCATCCGGCCAGATGGCGCACGGCAGCGGCGTCGCCGGCTCTTGCGGCGCGCTCGGCCAGCGCGCAGCCGTCGGCCTTGTCGCTGAATTGACGGTTTGCCGACAACTTGAGCGCGATCAGTGCGTCCATCGCGCCGGGCTCACCCAGTTCGGCGGCCTCGGTGGCCGAATACAGAAAGGGCCGCGCATTATCGATTTGAACCTCGGGATAGTCCGCCAGCAGCCGCACGATTTGAAGGCGCGTGTCATAGTCCCATTGCGACCACGGCCGGAGCAGCTTCACCGCCTGGGTGACGTCCCGGGGCATCAGCCGGCCTTCGAGCATCAACTGACCCAGCATGGCTTTCGCGTGCTGGGCATCGGCCGCTGAGCGGCCTTGCAGCAGCGAGACCGCCCGCCGCTCGTCCTTCGGACCGCCGTCGCCTTTGATCAGCATGTCGGCCAGCGGCGCCAGCGCGTGCCCCGGATAGCTGCGCAGCGCGGATTCAAGCAGCGTGCGCGCGCGTACCGCATCGTCTCGTCGGATGGCGGTCGCCAGATAGGCCTGGGCATCGCCTCGCCCGGACTTGGCCAACGCCTCCAGCATTTCGATGCCGCGCTTGCGCTCGTCGGCGTTGTCGGATCGGGAGAGCCAGTCGCCGACTACCACCTGGACGTCGTTCGTCCGCATATTCTTCGGCGGATTAGCCAGCGCCCGCTCACCCCAGAGCCGCGCGCCGGCGGGATCGCGCTTGAACGGACCACCGCGCGCCAGAATTGTCGCGAGCCGCCAGATGGCGTCGCGGTCGCCGAGTTCGGCGGCACGGCGCAGCGCCTGCTCGGCCTCGTCGCGGGAGATCAGTTGCGGCCTGCCCGCAACGCGATCGAAGGAGTTGTAACTATCAAAAAGGGCAGACATCGCCTCGATGTCGTTCTGCGCCGCCGCCGCGCGCAGCAGCGGCACGGACTCCGCCCTGTTCTGCAATGCCCGCGCCAGTGCGACTTTGACACGCGGGTCGTTGCCGTCGGCGGCGTAGGCTTTCTGGCAGGTCTCGAGCCAAATCTTGCGGCCCTTGGTCGAGGCCTCAACGTCGCTGTAGTCGAGCGGGGTTGCCGCAAGCCGCAGGCATTCAGTGGCGACAGGGGTCGAAGCTTTCGCAAATGCCAAGCTCGGCACTGTGGCGAGAGCCGCCATCGCCGCCAGTATGCGCAACCGGTACATGATGGGTCAGGGCTCCCTCGATCGACAGAATGATAGCGCGGCGGGCGCACGAAAGCGCCCCTCTCTTGGTCGCCAAAAGAAGGG
>CAYJPU010000045.1:0-17033 GCA_964372105.1 uncultured Undibacter sp. | reverse complement strand
GCAGGGCTACCGCTTCGGCCGGGCGGTGACCGCCGCCGAAATCACCGCGCGCCTGCGCTCACCCGAAGCGTACCAACCGGTTGATATCCACGAAGCGCTTGCGAGTTGACGGCACCGGTCGATCGGCCATCGTTGCACCGCCATCTGGCGTGACCACCAAACGGGGTGGCCACCGCGCCTTCATCCACACCCGATGGACGCGACCCGGCTACACGATCGCCCAAGCCGCGAGCGTCAGACGTCCGATATCGTCGACCGCCAGGTCTTTGAGCGACAAACCGCTCGTTTCGTCGGGTTTTGGCGAAACGACCACGTTCAAGCTCACGATTCGATGGTCCTTGAAAGTAAACGTATGGCTTCCGGAAACCTCGAAGCCTTTCTTGTCTTTTGTGCCGACCAGGCTCGTCCAGCCCACGATGACCCGTTCGGGCCTGCTATCCGCCCCGTCGCCGACAACACGCATTCGCTCGATGCGTGAATCCACAATGCCGAGGTTCTTTTCTGTCGCGGACTGGGGGTCTTTCCCCTGCACCATAATCGGCATACCGACCGCTTTGACACGATTCTTGTAGAGCGTATGGATCGCCATCCGCCCCTTGAACGCTCCGGTTACCGGAGGTGACCCGGCAAATTCGAATACACCATCTTCATCCCAGAGGTCGACGAGTTTACCGACGGCACCTTCTTCGCCTCGCCGTAGTTCTTTGATGTACAGGAAGTAATTTTCAACGATTTTTTCCAGTTCTTGCGCATATGTCATGATCGCTCCTCCCTTGTCTTGAAGACGCCGTCGGTTGCTCGGTAACAGCCAGAAGTCGGGAACTTGCGCTCCCGACCCCACGTGAGACGAACCCGCGACCTCAGACCACCGGCCAGGCTGCGAGCGCCAACCGGCCAATATCGTCGACAGAAAGATTCTGCAGCGAAAGGCCGCGTGTTTCATCCGGCTTCGGTGACACCACCACTTTCAAGGAAACGATGCGATCGTTCTTAAACGTGAAGCTATGGCTGCCGGAAACCTCGAAGCCTCTCTTGTCCTGCGTGCCGATCACCGTGGTCCAGCCGGCGACCACGCGTTCCGGGCCTCCGGCCCCGGCCTGCTTGATTGCGCGCATGCGATGCACGTGAGTTTCGACAACGCCAAGCGCCACGTCTTCCGCGGCTTCCCTGGCGACCTGGTGGCCTTGAATCTTCATCGCCATGCCGCTCGACTTGACGCGGTTCTTGTAGAGCGTGTGGACCGCCACACGGCCCTTGAACGTGCCGGTCACTGGCGGCGCGCCGGCGAACTCAAAGACCCCGTCTTCGTCCCATAGATCAACCAGTCTGCCGACGGCACTCTCGTCTCCGTTGCGTAACTCTCTAATGTATTGAAAATAGTTGTCGACGAGTTTTTCCGGTTCAAACGTCGCTGTATTAGTCATCGAAACCTCCTTTGCTTCAGTGACAGGAAGACCGCGTCTGGTGGTCGGGTAGCCAGCAACGCGGATCTTCGGACAGATATTGCCCAGTGCGGGCGTAGGCGACGGCCCGACAACCGCCGCAACGTGCTTGAACCCGGCAATGAGAGCATTTGCCCTCAAGCCGGCTTCGATCCTGGAGATCGTGGATGACCGCGGACGTTTGCCAAATTCGTCGGAACGGCGCCTGCCGGATATTGCCAATGGCAATCGGCAGAATGACGCAAGGAAAGACCGTCCCATTGGCGCTGACGCACCCTTGTCCGCGCCCGGCTTGGCAACCGATGAAGCCGGGCATGTCGCTCAGGCTGTCATCGATCAGAATCTGCTGCGCCAGGTGGCTTACGATCTGCAATCGGCCGCGATAATCGTGGACGAGCTTTTTGCAGTGCTCGATGACATCGCGCCATTGGGCGTCGAGAAGGTCTATTTCCACCGATCCTCGACCGGTCGGAACAAAGCGGGAAAAATTGAGACGGTCGATACCGGTATTGCTGAGGAATTGAACGAATGTCGCGAGATGCTCGGCATTCAGCCGATTGATCGTGCAGCAAACGTGGACCCGCAGGCCCGCTTGTTTTGCCACTTCGATCGACTTCAGCACGCGCTCGAACAGGCCCGGCCACCGTCGCAGCGTGTCATGAGCGGCGGCAGGCCCGTCGAGACTGAATTGCAGGCGGTCGATGCCGAGACCGACCAGCCGTGAAGCCCGCGCTGCCGTGAATTTGGCCCCGTGGCTCGCAACGCCCACCGACATGCCCCGCCGTTTGGCATAGGCGATGATTGAAAACAGGTCGTCGCGAAGAAACGGCTCCCCGCCTGAAATGGCGAAATCGACGACTCCGACGTCGATCAACTGCTCGATGAGATCAAATACGTCTTCAGTCGTGAGTTCATCAGCGGCGCGTTTGGACGAATTCGATGAGCAGTGCACGCAGCGCAAGTGGCAAGCATTCGTCGCCAGCCAGACCATATGGAATGGAAAATCTGGCACGAACGAGCCACCGCGCCGCGGGCTATTAGCCATCGACGACCTCGAGAATTTCACGCACCAACAGTTGTTCGAGAAAATCCCGCACCGCGGCGGCCGCGTCTCCGCCGCTGCCTGCCCCATTCGTCAGCAGCCGCTCCATCTCGCCGACCGAGCGCAAGCCATCACAGAGGCGGTAAACGTAATAACCGACGGGAGGCACCAAATGCAGCTCATCGGTGCGGTAATGATAGAAAAGGTAGCTGTCTTTCTGCGGTCGGGCGACGCACAACCCGGATGGCTGCAGAACAGTGTCACTCGATAAAACGCGGCACATGATGACGCCTCATCAAATCGGCAGTCCTTCACCAGCAATCAGCTCTTGCGCGCGGCTATCGCCAAAATCCTTGATCCAGCAGTGCGGGTCGCCGGCGAGCGGATTGCCGCGGCTATAAGCGAAAGCGACCGCGCGACAACCGCCGCAGGTCTGAAGATGCTCGCAGTCGCCGCAATTGCCGGTCACATGTCCGGTGCGCTCGCGGAACTGCTGCATCAAAAGCGAGCGTGACCACAAGTTATGGAAGCTTTCGTTGGCGAGGCTGCCGATCGGCGTGGACAGGAACACGCATGGCGTCACGGTTCCATCCGGCATGATCCTGGCCACCAGACGACCCGCGCCACATCCCACGTATTTTCTTTTTTCTTCTTCGGAGACCAGCATTCCCACCCGGCAATCATGCCAAACGATCTGCATGCGGTTCGCGAATTCCTTTCTGGTGTCGATCCATTCGACGAGCGTCTCGTGAAGCTCATTGGGCGACAGAGCCAATTCGAGGCCGCCGCGACCTGCGGGAACGTATTCGGATAAATTCACCGCATCGGCGCCGAGTTCGTATGCAAGATCGATGACGCCGCGGCCATCCTTCCAATTCTTTCGTGTCGGCGTGAATCCGACGACAACTCTGACGTCGCGCTCGACCAGCCTGCGGATGGCCGATATAGATTTCTCAAACAGTCCGTCGAATTTGCGGAAAGCGTCGTGACGCGACGAGACATGGCTGTCGAGGCTGATGGTGACGCTCTTGATCTTGAGGTCCTTCAGCTTGTCAGCATTCCGATTAGTGATACAGGAGCCGTTACTGCCGACATTGACGCTGATCCCGCTGCGAACGGCGCGACCGACCAGGGTTTCCCAATGCCGGTGCATCAAGGGCTCACCGCCGGAAAAAGCGAGCACGAGGACGCCGGCCTCCGCCAGCTGGTCGATGGCGCGCAGAGCCCTATCGAGCGGCATCTCGTCGCCAAGAACCGCGTCAGGACTTGAATTCGAGTAGCAATGAATGCATCGCGCGTTGCAGTGATGGGTCAGTTCCCAGGCGACGTACAACGGCGCCGAGAACTCGATCGCCGGCCGAAGCTGGCTTCCCATGCCTAGCCCTCCCCACCGATCTTGTCCGTCTCGTCTTCAAAGACTTCGACTTCGACTTCACCAACCAACAGCGCGCGCCAGCGGTCGAGCAGGCGCTTCATTTCGGGGTCGGACCGCACCCTCACTGCGTCTTTCTCGAATGCTTCTTCGTCTTCGTATTCAATCACTTCCAGGAAGCGGGTCGGATCGGCTCGATTCCGTAGCAAGCGGACAGCAATTCCCCGGGGGGCTTCATAGAAGGGCACGGCCGCGCGCAGGAACGACCGCAGCGTCTCTCCTCCCGAATCCTTCGTCTGGATACGAAGATGGACTATGATCCTTTTCATGGCCTGTCGTCGTGCATTGGAAAAAAAACCAACCACAACCGATAATAGATGTCTTTGACTTTGATCAACCGTTACGTCAGGCGGCGGGCGGTTCTGCGGACCGTCGCGGCAAGGCCGCGACGGCGGCATTCCACGAGAACAGCGGGCATGGGATGAATAGGGCGAAAGCCACATACATCCCGACACCGATCTGTTGCTTGCGTATCGAAGGCGGCGTCAAATAATAGAGGACTTGCAATATGATGGGATTTAAGGTTGCGCTGGTGACCGGCGCCGGGACGGGCGTCGGCCGCGCCGTGGCGCTGGCGCTGGCCAAGGCGGGCTACAGCCTGGTGCTGGCCGGCCGGCGGCAGGAAATGCTCGACAAGGTCGCCGGCGAAATCAACGCCGTCGGCGCCCAGGCGCTGTCGGTGCCGACCGACGTGTCAGAGCGTTCCTCGATCCTCAAGCTGTTCGCGGTCACCAAAGCGAGCTTTGGCCGGCTCGACGTGCTGTTCAACAACGCCGGCGTCGGCGCGCCGCCGGTGCCGCTCGAAGACCTGCCGTTCGAGACCTGGCAGCAGGTGGTCGCCACCAACCTCACCGGCATGTTCCTGTGCACGCAGGAAGCCATCAAGATCATGAAGGGCCAGACGCCCCGCGGCGGCCGCATCATCAACAACGGCTCGATCTCGGCGCACGCGCCGCGGCCGTTTTCGGTCGCCTATACCTCGACCAAGCACGCCGTGACCGGGCTGACCAAGTCGACCTCGCTCGACTGCCGACAGTACGACATCTGCTGCGGCCAGGTCGACATCGGCAATGCCGCGACGCCGTTGACCGACCGCATGGTGCAGGGCGACGGCGTGCTGCAGCCGAACGGCACCAGGATGATCGAGCCGCGCATGGACGCCGACCACGTCGGCAACGCCGTGGTCTACATGGCCGGGCTGCCGCTCGACACCAACGTGCTGTTCATGACGGTGATGGCTAACACCATGCCGTTCGTCGGGCGCGGCTGAGCCGCTAGCGCTTCCCGCCCGTCAGGCTGCCGAGCACGCCGCGGATCAGCGCCTTGCCGATCTGCGTGCCGACCTGCGAGGCGACCGAACGCGCCACCTGCTTGACCACGACTTCGCCGGTCGACATGCGGCCGCGCGGGCGGCCGCCCGACGAGCCGCCGCCCAGAATGCCGCCCAGCACGTTGCCCCAGCCGCCGCTGCTTTCTGCCGGCGGCGGCGCGGCCGGCCTCGTGGACCGGCGTCGCCGGCTGGGCGGGGGGGTCTGGCCCGGCTGGCCCCCCGGTGACGGTGGCGGCGCCTCGTCTTCCGGGGCCGCCTCGGCGCCCGTCACGCGCCGCTGCAACATCTCATAGGCCGAATCCGGATCGACGGTCTGGTCGTATTTGCCGCGCATCGGGCTCCGGCCGATGATGGCCTTGCGCTCGGCCGGCGTCACCGGCCCGATGCGCGCGGACGGCGGGCAGATCAGCGCACGCTCGACCATGCTCGGCGTGCCGTTGCCTTCCAGGAACGACACCAGCGCCTCGCCCTTGCCGAGCTCGGTAATCACCTTGGCCGTGTCGAGCTTCGGGTTCGGCCGGAAGGTCTCGGCCGCCGTCTTCACGGCCTTCTGGTCGCGCGGCGTGAAGGCGCGCAATGCATGCTGCACGCGGTTGCCGAGCTGCGCCAGCACCTTGTCCGGCACGTCGAGCGGGTTCTGCGTGACGAAATAGACGCCCACGCCCTTCGAGCGGATGAGGCGCACGACCTGTTCGATCTTGTCGAGCAGCGCCTTGGGCGCATCGTCAAACAGTAGGTGCGCCTCGTCGAAGAAAAACACCAGCTTCGGCTTGTCGATATCGCCGACCTCAGGCAGTTGCTCGAACAGCTCGGCCATCAGCCACAGCAGGAACGTGGCGTAAAGCTTTGGATTCTCCATCAGTCTGTCGGCGGCGAGCATATTGATGATGCCGCGCCCGTCGCGGTCGGTCTTCATCAGGTCCGCGATGTCCAGCGACGGCTCGCCGAAGAACTTCTCGCCGCCCTGGTTCTCCAGCACCAGCAGTTGCCGCTGCACCGCGCCGACGGTGGCGGCTGCGACGTTGCCGTACTTCGTGCCGATCTCCTTGGCATTCTTCGACAGGTACGCGAGAAGCTCGCGCAGGTCCTTCAGATCGACCAGGCCCCGGTTCTCGGCATCATCGGCGCCAAATTCGTCATCGGCGAAACGGAAGGCGACGTTGATCAGGCCCTCCTGCACGTCGTTCAGGTTGAGCATGCGCGACAACAGCAGCGGCCCCATCTCGAACACGCTGGTGCGGATCGGATGGCCTTGCTCGCCGAACAGATCCCAGAACACCACGGGAAATTCATCGACCTGATACTTGGTGCCGATGTCGGCGGCGCGCTTCAACAGAAAGTCCTTCGCCTCGCCGACCGCGGCGATGCCGGACAGGTCGCCCTTGATGTCGGCGGCGAATACCGGCACACCGGCGCGCGAGAAGCCTTCCGCCAGCACCTGCAACGTCACCGTCTTGCCGGTGCCGGTCGCGCCCGTCACCAGTCCGTGCCGGTTGGCGAACTTGAGCGAAAGATACTGCGGCTTCTTGCTCTTGCCGACGAAGATCTTGTCGTCAATCTTGTCGTCTTGGACGTCTGCCATCACGTGCGCCTTGTGGGATTCACTGCCTTGCAACAGTAGCGCAAAGCGGCGCGGCCGCAAAACCGCTACCGGACCATCGACCGACCGCTGACGAGTAGCACGCCGGAATCGAAGAGCCCCGGGGGATCGCCCCGGGGCCCGTCAATCACGGTGCGAGATCGCGATATCTTCTCAACGGAAAGGCGGCCCGGGATCAGTTGCCGACCGAGTCGGTCACGCACTTCTTCATGTGGCTGGTCCTGGCCGCGCCGGCGAGCTTCTTGGTGTTGGAGTCGAGCTCACAAGCCGCCGTGGCGTCCTTTTCGCACTTGGTCATGAAGCTCGTGAGCGCGGCGCCGGCGAGCTTCTTGGCGGCGGCGTCGGACTTGCAGGAGGCAAACGCGCTGGTCGCGACCAGCGAAAGGACAGCAGCAAAGATGACGGTCTTCATGGCGCTTCTCCGGTTGTCATTGTCGCGTCCAACAATCCGCAATTGCCGGAGCGTTGGCAGACGAAGTTATTATCAATCGGCGGACCCTGCCAGCGAAGTATGGTTCCGATGTGACGCCCGCCCGAACTCGGCACCAGCGCCCAAAATTATTGTGGATGACCACCGCCGACGGCCCCGGCTGGAGCGAAGCAACGGCACACGCCGACAGTCTCATTGCCTTGACCCCGGCAATTGCGCATCCTTGAGCAAGGGGCCGTCACGGCCGGTCGCTACGCACCGGCCGGCGGCGGTTTGGGGATTTGACGCGATGCTCCAGTTGCAGTCGGCGCTCGGCGTCGTGGCGCTGCTCGCCTTTGCCTGGGCGGTCAGCGAAGACCGCCGGGCCGTCAACCTCAAGCGCGCCGCCGCCGCCCTGCTCGTCACGCTGGCCACCGCCGTGCTGCTGCTGAAAGTGCCGCAGATCGCCTTTGCCTTCCAAGGGCTGGCGCGCGGCGTCGACGCGGTCAGCGCCGCGACCCGGGCCGGCACCGGCTTCGTGTTCGGCTACATCGGCGGCGGCGCGCTGCCGTTCGACGTCAAGGCGCCGGGCGCCGACTTCGTGCTGGCCTTCCAGGCGCTGCCGATCGTGCTGGTGATGAGCGTGCTGACCACGCTGCTGTTCCATTGGCGCATCCTGCCGCCGATCGTGCGCGGCTTTTCGTGGCTCCTGGAGCGCAGCTTGGGCGTCAGCGGGGCCGTCGGGCTGTCGACCGCCGCCAACATCTTCCTCGGCATGGTGGAAGCGCCGCTGTTCATCAAGCCGTATCTGGCGCGGCTGTCGCGCGGCGAACTGTTCATGGTGATGACCGGCGGCATGGCCGGCATCGCCGGTACGGTGTTCGTGCTCTACGCCACCATCCTGAAGGACGCCATTCCCGACATTGCCGGCCACCTGATGGTCGCCTCGATCCTGGGCGCGCCGGCAGCACTCCTGATCAGCCAGTTGATGGTGCCGGTACGGCCCGGCGACGACAGCGATATCGGGACCGTCAACGTCGGCAAGGTCGCCGACAACACCATGGACGCCATCGTGCGCGGCACATCGGCCGGACTTGAGCTGCTGCTCAACATCACCGCCATGTTGCTGGTGTTGGTGGCCTTGGTGCATCTGGCCAATGCGATCTTGAGTTTGACGCCGGACCTGATGGGCGCGCCGGTCACGCTGCAACGCGTGCTCGGCCTGGTGATGGCGCCGGTGTGCTGGCTGATGGGCGTGCCGTGGGATCAGGCCGTCACCGCCGGCTCGCTGATGGGCATCAAAACTGTGCTCAACGAGTTCCTCGCCTATCTCGATCTCGCCAAGCTGCCGGCCGACGCGCTCGATCCGCGTTCGCGATTGATCATGGTCTATGCGATGTGCGGCTTCGCCAATTTCGGCTCGCTCGGCATCATGATCGGCGGCCTGTCGGTGATGGCGCCGGAGCGCCGCGCCGACATCATCTCGCTCGGCGGCAAGTCGATCGTGTCCGGTACGCTGACGACGTGCCTGATGGGCGCGATCGTTGGGGTGTTAAATTAGCGAGGCGCGTGCAGCCCCGTGACTGCGATCATCGGAACGTTCTAGACTGCTTGATACGGCGGCCCGAACATCTTGATCGGACCGCTAAGCCTTACCTGTACTGGATATCATTCCATGATTCTGCTTTCGCCTGGCGGCGATACCGTTCACCGCACCGCGCAGCCCGAAACCGCGCTGGCGGTCGCGACCGTCGACGGCGTTTTCCTTCTCGAACGCGACGGCACTGCGTCGTGGCGGGTCTCCCATCACGCGCTGGCCGGCTGCTTTGTCGCGGCGCTGACGCGGGCGCCCGGCGGGGCGCTGTTCGCCGCCACCCACGGCGTCGGCATGGCGCGCAGCGACGATCAAGGGCGCACCTGGCGCTGGATCAACAACGGCATCTCGCAATTCGATTTATGGGCCGCCCGCGCCGGACGGTGGGGCGGCCGCGACGTCGTCTTGGCCGGCAGCATGCCGGCGCATTTGTTCGTCAGCGACGACGACGGCGAGACCTGGCGTGAGTTGCCGGCGTTGCGGCAGGTTGCCAGCGCCAAGCAATGGACCTTCCCGCCGCCGCCGCGGCTCGGCCATGTCAAGGAGATCGTCATCAACAATGACGAGCTCTATGTCGGCATCGAGATCGGCGCGCTGCTGCGCTCGCGCGACGGCGGCGCAAGCTTCACGGATTTGACCATCGATCCCGACGTCGGCGAATGCGACGTGCATCGCATTCTGATCGATCCGCGGCGGCCCGGCCGCATCCTGATCGCCAATGGCCTGATGGGACTGATGCGCAGCGAGGACAACGGCGCGACCTGGCGCAAGGACGGCAAGCTGCCGGAGATGGATTATCCGGACGCTTACGTGATGCATCCCGACGATCCCGATCTGCTGTTCGTCTCGGCCGCCGTCGGCTGGCCGCCGCACTGGTACAAGCTCGGCCGCGCGCGCGGCAAGATCGCCCGCAGCCGCGACGGCGGCAAAACCTGGCAGCGCCTGCTCGGCGGCCTGCCGGACGGCCAGCGCGCTTTGTTCGGGGCGATGACGATCGCCGCCGACGCCGATGCAACGTCGATCTTCGCCGGCGACAGCGACGGCCAGATCTTCGAAAGCCGCGACGGCGGTGACCGCTGGTCGGTCATCGCCGATCTGCCGCCGGTCTCGAAAGGCGACTTCTATCGCGCCATGGCGAAGGGCCGCGCCCCGATCGCCAATCTCGACGACATGGCCTTCAACGCCAAGGCGGCCGAGCGCATCGCCACGACGAAAGTCTGACCGCGCTCCGGCGCGAAAAGATTCCGCGCCCGGCGCGCGGCATGGCCGCCCCCCGGCAAACGCACTGGATCGGCGGCGGCGTCCGGGCCATAGTCCCGCGCGCTGCCGGGATTTACAGACAATGACTCAGGCGACCGAAACTCTCGACGTGCCGCGCGCGGCGCACACCCGCGTGGTGGGCGCTGTGAGCGCGGCGCATTTCGTGTCGCACTATTTCATCATCCTGCTGGCGCCGCTGATGCCGTTCGTGCGCGCGGAATACAACGTCAGCTATACCGAGATCGGCTTCGCCTTCGCCGCCTTCAACATCGTCTCGGCCGTGCTGCAGACCCCGGCCGGCTTCCTGGTGGACTGGATCGGCGCCCGCGCGCTATTGATCGGCGGGCTGTTGCTCGGCGCCGCCGCCTTCATGGCCGC
This sequence comes from uncultured Undibacter sp., assembly GCA_964372105.1. GTDB lineage: Bacteria > Pseudomonadota > Alphaproteobacteria > Rhizobiales > Xanthobacteraceae > Pseudolabrys. The sequence continues at coordinate 6,546 of CAYJPU010000045.1, read as the reverse complement.
GGGCCTGATCGATTCGTTCTGGGTGCTGGTGGCGATGTTCGCGGTCGCCGGCGTCGCCAACACCGTCTACCACCCGGCCGACTACGCTTTGCTGTCGCAGCACGTGCCGGCCCGCCACATCGGCCACGCCTTCTCGATGCACACCTTCGCCGGCATGCTCGGCTCGGCGGTCGCGCCGGTTACTCTGCTGATGATGCAGATGCAGTGGGGCTGGCGTGGCGCGTTCGTCGGCGCGGCCGTTCTCGGCTTCGCGGCGGCGGCGCTGCTCGTCGCCATCGGCAACGGCGGCCAGCCGATCGCGCAGGCCGCGCCCACGCGGGCACAAGGCGAGAAGGACAAGGGCGCCTGGGGCCTGCTGCTGTCGGCGCCGATCCTGCTCAACCTGTTTTTCTTCATGCTGCTGGCGATCATGAGCGCCGGCATCTCGAATTATTCCGTGGTCGCGCTCGGCGCGCTGTACGGCACGCCGATCGCCACCGCCAATGCGGCGCTGACCGGCAACCTGCTGCTGTCGGCGATCGGCGTGCTCGCCGGCGGCTTCGTGGTCAGCCGCATCAGCCGCCACGGCACGGTGACGGCGCTGGGGCTCGCCGCGATGGCGGTGTTCACCGTGATGATCGGCGAGATCGATCTCGGCGCGGTCGCGCTGGTCCTTGTGATGTCGATTGCCGGCTTCTTCTCCGGCGTGATCATGCCGCCGCGCGACATGATCGTGCGCGAGGCCACCCCGCCCGGCTCCTTCGGCAAGGTGTTCGGCTTCGTCACCACCGGCTTCAATATCGGCGGCATCGTCTCGCCGCTGATTTTCGGGCTGATCATGGACCACGGCTCGCCACGCCTGGTGTTCCTGGTGGTGGTGGCCTTCATCGTGATCGCGATCGCGACCGTGGTCACCTTGCCCCGCCGGCCGATGAGGCCTCGGCGGACCGGCCGTAGCACCGGACGACCTGGACGCTCTCCGTCAGAAGGGCTGGACCGAAACCGCGGTTGCCTCTATATCAGCCCGACTAGCCGGCGCCGTTTGCAAAACCAGTACCCGGAATTGCAAAACCAGCGAAAAATACTGCAACATCAGGCGGTTCGGTGGGGAATAGTTCAACGGTAGAACTGCGGACTCTGACTCCGTCAATCTAGGTTCGAATCCTAGTTCCCCAGCCAGCTTCTGCCTTTAAAATCAAATTCTTATCCACAGACCGCCGCCGCGCGCGCCTTTGGGCGTTTCCCACATGCCAGTGGCCGCAGGCCGATCGATCCGGCGCCGAATCCCGCTAGGGTGGCCGCGCCGCCAAGGCCCCCTTCGCCCCTTCCCGCCGACGTGACCCATGCTGCTTGTCAAAACCTACCTCGACCGGAGCCCGATCCACGGCCTTGGCGTCTTCGCGGCCGAGCCCATTGCCAAGGGCAGCAAGATCTGGCGCTACGTCGAGGGCTTCGACCGCTGCTACACGCCGAAGCAGTTCGCCCGGCTGCCGAAGCCGGCGCGCGACTTCCTCAAGGACTACGGCTATCGCGTCGACGGCGAGATCATCTTCACCGTCGACAACGACCACTACATCAACCACTCCGACGACCCGAACACATACTTGCACAACGGTTATGCGATCGCCCGGCGCACCATCCGCAAAGGCCAGGAGATCACCAACGATTACCGGGAATTCGACCCCGCGCTGTGCGCGTCGTTCCTGAAGCCGGCGGCAAAGTCGAAGTCGAAGAAGAAGAACAAGAAGAAGTCAGCCGTCCGCTAGGCGCGCGGTCTCTTCCGCTTCAATCCTGAATTCATTTGCAGACGAAGTAATTCGGCGTGCCGCGCAATTCACGGCGACCGCTTGTCCATGCGTTCTTTCACCCGCCGAAATCGCATCGCGCAGCAATAACGATTTGCGCGGTGCAATACGCGATTGTCGCTGGTCAACCCCAAAGTTGCGGATCATTCTTAAAAAAGGTGCGCATCTAACAACGACATAACGCGCATTCAAATCGGGGTAGGGAAAAACGCCATGGCTCAAACCATCGAGGGCTACGTCGGCAACGCTTTGGACGAAGCGAAGATTTCTCCGCTTCATATCAAAGTGATCGGGCTGATCGCGGCCGGTTACTTCTTCGACGTCATCGACCTGATCGTGCTCGGCTCGTTGATCCCAGACATGATCCAATCCAAGTTCTGCACCGGTGCGGAAGCAGCCCTCATCGGCAGCGCGACTGTGTTCGGCATGTTCATCGGCGCCGCCGGCCAGGGCGAGTTCAGCGACCGCTGGGGCCGCAAGACCGTCTACCAGTTCAACCTGCTGCTGTTCGGCGTTTTCACGATCCTCGGCGCCTTCGCACCGTCGGTGTTCTGGCTGGTGGTGGCGCGCTTCATCGCGGGCATCGGCCTCGGCGGCGAGCAGCCGCTGGCGTTCGCTTACGCCGGCGAATATTCGCCCAAGCGCATCCGCGGCCGCGTCCTCGCTATCGTGCACTTCATCGGCGGCGCCTGCGTGTGGCCGATTGCCTCGCTGTTCACCCTCGCCTTCCGCGACGACATCGGATGGCGCGGCGTGTGGATCGTGATCGGCATCGGCGCGCTGATCGTCTGGGCGCTGCGCTTCGTGCTGCCGGAATCGCCGCGCTATCTGGCGACGCACGGCCGCGGCCAGGAAGCACTCGACGTGCTCGAGAAGATGGGCATCCCGGGGCCGACGGAGCCGCTGGCAAAGGACGCCGCCAGCGACACCAAGACCGACCCCTTCGCGGTGGTGTTCAAGCAGTTTCCGAAACGCGTCGTCGCCGGCATGATCTGCTTCTCGGCGTTCTTCGGCGTCGCCATCGGGCTCGGCACCTGGCTGCCGAACATCATGACGGCCAAGGGCTTCACCATCACCAAGTCGCTCACCTACACCTTCGGCATGACGCTGGCGGTGCCGTGCGCCAGCCTGTTCATGATGTATGCGCTCGACCGCTTCGGACGAAAGGTCACCTCGGTCACGGCCTTCATCTGCGCCGGGTTGATGGCGATCGTGTTTGCCAACGCGGTGAGCGACACGCAACTGCTGGTCGCCGGCTTCGTGATGATCTTCTTCATCCAGGTCGCCGGCAACTCGATGCAGATCTTCGCCTCCGAGGTGTTCCCGACCAACGCGCGCGCTTCCGGCTTCGGCTGGGCGGCGGGCGTCGGGCGTCTGGCCACCGCCGGCATCGTGCCGGCGATCCTGTGGATCCAGAACGGCTGGGGCCTCACCACGGTGTTCGTCACCCTCGCCGTCGTGCTGCTGATCGCCGCCGCCTCGGTCACCCAGATGGGCCCGGAAGCGCGGCAGAAGGGCCTCGACGAAATCGCGCCGCCGACCGGCTGAGGCTTTACAACGTGAAGGCAAGGCCCGGTGCCCTGCGCACCGGGCCTTGCCGCTTTCCGAACGTGACGCGGGCGCCAACGACGTGAACGAGCAACAACGCGGCGTAAAGGCCATGGCCAAAAACATCGGCTTCCTCGCCCGCAGCGATCAGGGCGGCAGGCCGGACGGCACCCAGGTGATGGTCCACAACGGCCACGCCTATGTCGGCCATATGTTCAGCGACGGCATCACGGTGATCGACGTGCGCGACCCGCGCGCCCCCCAGCCGCGCGCCTTTATCGCCAATCCGCCCAACACCCGCTCGCACCATATCCAGCTGCACGACGGCATCCTGCTGGCGGTCAACGGCGCCAATGTCTGGGCGCTGGCGAAATACAACGAGCAGAAGGACTACTTCACCGCTTCGCTTACGGAGTCCTTCAAGGACGGCGGCCAAGCTTTTGCGGCCGGCCTGCGCGTCTACGACGTCGCGCAGCCGGACAACCCGCGCGAGATCGCGTTCCTCGCCATCCCCGGGCTCGGCCTGCACCGCGTCTGGTGGATCGGCGGCCGCTACGCCTACGCCTCTGCGCACATGGAGGGCTTCACCGACCACATCATGGTGGCGATCGACATGGCGGAGCCGAGCCGGCCGCGGCTCGCCGGCCGCTGGTGGCTGCCCGGCATGTGGCAGGCCGGCGGCGAAGCGCCGCGCGCGCCGAAGGGCAAACGCTGGGCGGCGCATCACGCCATCGTCGCAGGCCATCTCGCCTACGGCGCCTGGCGCGACGGCGGCCTGACCGTGCACGACGTCGGCGATCCGGCCAATGCCAGGCTCGTCAGCCACACCAACTGGTGCCCGCCGTTTGCCGGCGGCACCCATACGCCGCTGCCGCTGCCCGACCGCAATCTGCTGTTGGTGGCGGACGAGGCGACCGCCAACAACTGCGCCAACGGCATCCCCTGTACCTGGATCCTCGACGTGCGCGCGCCGGAGAACCCGGTCTCGATCGCGACGCTGCCGACGCCCTCGGAAGACGACTTCTGCGCCAAAGGCGGCAAGTTCGGCCCGCATAACCTGCACGAGAACCGGCCCGGCTCGCTGCAGCGGTCGGACCTGATCTTCGCCACCTACAACAACGCCGGCGTGCGGGTGTTCGACATCGCCAACGCCTTCCAGCCGCGCGAGGTCGCGTACTACGTGCCGCCGCCGCCCGAGAAGATCGTCGACTTCCGGCCGAACACCGCGCCCGTGATCCAGTCCTGCGACGTGTTCGTGGACGTCAACGGCGTGATGTACGTCACCGACACCAACGCCGGGCTCTATATTCTTCAGTACGAAGGCACATGAACATGACTGACAAGTTCGGGCGGCTCGCGCTGCATATGTGGACCATCGACACCACGCCGCTGGCGACGGCGCTCGACGCCGCCAAACAGGCGGGCTTCGACGCCGTCGAACTGCGCCGCACCGATTTCAAGCGCTGCTTCGACGCCGGCATGAGCAACGATCAGGTTCTCGACCTCATCAAGAAAAGCGGCATCCCGGTCGGCGTGCTGGGCGTGGAATATGGCTGGCTGTTCGCCACCGGCGACGAGAGCAAACGGCTGTTCGACGTGTTCCGCGAATCTTGCGAGAACGCCGTGGCGCTCGGCTGCGACATGCTGATGAGCGCGCCCGGCCAGGTGCAGGGTCCGATTACGGACGCCATCGGATACCTGAAGCGCGCCGGCGACATCGCGGCCGAGTACAAGCTCAAGCTCGCGATCGAATTCAACTCGCAGCACGACGTGCTCAACTCGCTGGCCGTGCTGACCGAGCTGATCGAGGGTGCGAACAGACCGAACTGCGGCTATCTGATCGACGCCTACCATTTCACCCGCAGCGGCGCCGGTGGCCGCGGCTTCGCGCAGGTGCCGGCCGACAAGATCTACTGCTTCCAGTACAGCGACCTGTCGCCCAATCCGGTCACCGGCGTGCGCCGCCCGACCGACCGGCTGCCGCCCGGCAAGGGCGTGGTGAAATGGCGCGAGATGCTCGGGCTGTTGGCCGAGAAAGGCTACACCGGGTATCTGAGCTACGAAGCGCCGAACCCCGAGTTGTGGGCGCGCTCGCCGTACGACGTCGCGCGCGAGGGCGTCGAGTTGACGCGCGCGCTGCTCAAAGATGCCGTGCCCACCTATCAAGCCTAAGAGGAAACGATGACCCAAAGCGCCGAGACCAACGATCCGCTGTTCGCCGGGCTCAACGACCGCTCGATCACCGACATCCCGAAGACGGTCGAGAAGCAGCGCTACACGACCAGCGTCGCGCCGATGGCCAAGAATCCGGGCCGATGGATCGAGCAGCCGCGGCTGCCGATCCCGGTCGGCGAGCACGCCGTGATCGAGTGCCAGGGCAGGATCCACGTCATCGCCGGCTATGCGCGCCATCGCGTCGACGGCAACTTCCACCAGGTGTTCGATGCCAAGACCGGGCAATGGTCGATGAAGGCGCCGTTCCCGCTGCCTTGCAACCACGTCGCCGGCGTCTCGATCGGCGGCAAGGTCTACACCTTCGGCGGCTTCATCGAGCAGAACCGCTGCCCGCATTCCAAGTGCTTCGTCTACGACACCGCCACCGACCAATGGTCGCCGATCGCCGGCTTGGCGCGGCCGCGCGGCGCGATCTCGGCCATCGTGCTCGACGGCAAGATCCACCTGCTCGGCGGGCGCGACGTGCGCTCGGTCGAATGGCACGAGATCTATGACCCTTCGACCGACAAATACACGATCCTGGCCGGCATGCGCGGCTCCACCGGCACGCAGCCTTTCGTCGGCCAGCGCGACCACATGGGCGTCGCGGTGGTGGACGGCAAGATCCACGCCATCGCCGGCCGCATGGATTCTTACGACTTCAACACCTCGCTCAACGCCGTCTACGATCCGAAGGCTGACGGCTGGACTTTCCGCGCGCCGTTGCCGACCGCGCGCAGCGGCGTGTCGGCGGTCTATATCAACGGTAAGATCGTGGTGTTCGGCGGCGAGGCCACCGGCCGCGTGTTCGGTACCAACGAGGCCTACGATCCGAAGACCGATAGCTGGGAGGCGCTGACGCCGATGACGCTGCCGCGCCACGGCCTGCACGGCGCGACGGTGGCCGTGATTGGCAACAACGTCCACGTGCCCGGCGGCGGCCCAGTGCCGGGCGGTCAGGTGCAAGGCGCCTACCACGACGTCTTCACCTTCGACTGAG
>CAYJPU010000044.1:0-17292 GCA_964372105.1 uncultured Undibacter sp. | reverse complement strand
GCACCGGCGGCGCGACCACCAGCTTCGACGCCGGGCGCGGCTGTCCCTACCAGTGCTCGTTCTGCACCATCATCAACGTGCAGGGCCGCAAGTCGCGCCGCCGCACGGTGGACGATATCGAGAAGATCGTGCGCGGCAACGCCGCCCAGGGCGTCTACCGGTTCTTCATCACCGACGACAACTTCGCGCGCAACAAGGACTGGGAGATCATCCTCGACCGGCTGATCTATCTGCGCGAGGTCGAAAAATTCAACCTCAGCCTGATCATCCAAGTCGACACGATGTGCCACAAGCTGCCGAACTTCATCGCGAAGTGCGCGCGCGCGGGCGTCAAGAAGACCTATATCGGGCTGGAGAACATCAACCCGGCCAACCTGCAGGCGGCCAAGAAGAAGCAGAACAAGATCACCGAATACCGCAAGATGCTGCTGGAGTGGCAGAAGGCCGGCATCCTGATTTACGCCGGCTACATCACCGGCTTCCCGTTCGACACGGCGGAATCGATCCTGGCCGATCTCGAGGTCATCAAGAAAGAACTGCCGATCGACGTGCTGGAGATCCACTATCTGACGCCGCTGCCGGGCTCCGAAGATCATCAGAAGCTGTACCGGGCCGGTGCTTGGATGGAGCCGGACCTCAACAAATACGACCTCCATCACATCACCAGCGGGCATCCGCTCATGTCGCGCGATGAGTGGGAATTAGCCTACCGGGAATCCTGGAAGCGTTATTACTCATACGAGCACTGCGAGCGCGTGATGCGCCGTGCCGCGGCGCTGCGCGCGTTCGGCAACGTGCTGCCGGTGATGACCTGGTTCAAGGCGTCGTTCGAGCTGGAAAACTGCCATCCGGTCGAGAGCGGGCTGCTGCGGCTCAAGTCGCGGCGCGACCGCCGGCCGACCATGCCGATGGAGTCGGTGTTTACGTTCTATCCGAAATACGCCGCCGAGCTGATCGGTAAGACGGTGGGCTGGGTGTCGATCTATCTGCGGCTGCGGCTGATCTACCTGAGCATCAAGCGCGACCCGAAGCGCTACGAATACATCGACCCCGCGATCACGCCGGTGATCGACGACGAGATCGAGACGCACGAGATGTTCAACAACGACGCGGCGCGCGCTTATGTCGAGACCGAGCGCCGGATCGAAAAGAGCATCCGCAAGGGCGCGGACGCCGCAGCGGCGTCGGACCCCGTGCCGGTCTGACGATCGCGCGCGGGCTCAGTGCCCTGTCGCGGTTGCCGCGAGCGCGACCGCGTCCGCCGGCGCCGCGTTGCCGCGCCACACCACGTGCATGTCCGGCCGCAAAAGAATGAGATCGACGCCGTAGACGTCACGCGCCCGGGCGTCGTTGACGTCGAGTACCGTGACCGGCGCGCCGCGGGTCTTGAGCGCGGCCTCGAGCGCGGACGTATCGGCCTTGGTGGCGGCGAGGCGCAGCAGCGTGAAGCCATCGTCCGGGATACGGTCCTGCATCGGCGTGCCGTCACTGAGCCAGACATGCGGCAGGCGTGCGCCCGGCCAGGTGGTCGGATGATATTCGCGGAACAGCAGTTCCGGCCCGCCGGGGATGTTGTCGATCACCGGTGAATCGACATAGCGGTAGCCGAGCTCGGCGCCGATCATCTCGTTGGTCTTGCGCTGTTCGACACCGGCGATCGCTGCGAGGGTGTCACGCGCCGCCTGGCCCGCGGGCGTGTTGTCCCTGATCTCCGGCCGGACTTGCGAGCGCCATCTGCGCCGGCCCAACGACGCGTAGCGCGACGCGCCGACATTGCGCTCGCCGATCTGGCGGCGTTCGATCTCATACGAGTTGAGCAGGTTGCCGCCGCCCCAGCCCTGGAGCGTGGCGGCGAGCTTCCACGACAGGTCGAGCGCGTCGCCGACGCCGGTGTTCATGCCGAGCCCGCCGGTCGGGATGACGAGATGCACGGCGTCGCCGGCCAGGAACACGCGGCCGTCGCGATAGCGGTCGGCGAGCAGCAGGTTCTGCCGCCACGGATTGCACGACAGCATCTCGTACTTCACCGGAACGCCGACCACCTTCTCGAACTGGCTCTTCATCTCCTCGTCGCTGCCGACGGTGGCGTGCAGCGTGAAGTGCCTGGTCGAGTCCTGCATGATCAGGAACGAGGCGCGATCGTCGGCGACGTGATAGTGGCGACCGCGGCCGGGGCCGTTGCCGATCGGGATGCGGTCGAACAACTCGTCGCAGCGATACAGCGCCTGGCGCAGCTCCAGCAGGTTGCCTTCGCCGCGCAGCGGAATGCCGAGCTGCTTGCGCACAGGGCTGGCGCCGCCGTCGCAGCCGACCACGTAAGCAGCGCGCAGGGTCTCGCTCGCGCCGCCGCTGGTGCGCGCCGTCACGGTGACGCCGTGCGCGTCCTGCTGGAGCGACACGAACTCGCAGCCGTAGCGCACGGTGACGCTCGGCAGCGTTTCAGCGACCGACTTCAGCAGCGGTTCGAGCGTGTATTGCGAGATCAGTTGATAGGGCTCGAGCGGCAGGGTGCCGTTGGTCGCGGCCGCGATTTCGGCGCGCGCTTGGTCGACCGACGGATAAGGCAGATGCACGAGCGGCGGCTCGGTCATCGACAGCACGATGAACACGTCCATCGGAATGTCGCTGCGCAGGCCGGCCGCGCGGATCGGACCTGCGAGGCCGAGGCGGCGATACATCTCCATGGTGCGGGCGTTGCAGCGCTCCATCTTCGGCAGGAACTGCGGCGCGTCCTGGCGTTCGATCAGCGTGCAGCGGATGCCGCGCCGTCCGAGATCGATGGCGAGCGTCAATCCGACCGGGCCGGCGCCGACGACGATGACTTGCGCATCCATCCGCGTGCAACTCCGTCAAGTTTTAGTTCGTCCCGACGCAAGCGCATGGACGACGCCTGGGAGGTCTGGAAGACCGAGGTGCGGGACGATTTGACGTAAAGTGGCCGCCGCTCAGGACGACAGCGGTTCGCTTTCCACCATCCCGCCGCGGGCGAGGAACTGCTCGAGCCAATGGATGTGGTAGTTGCCGTCGATGACGTCCTTCTCGCGCACCAGCGCGCGGAACAGAGGCAGCGTCGTCTCGATGCCGTCCACCACCACTTCGTCGAGCGCGCGCTTCAGCCGCATCAAACACTCTTGCCGGGTCTTGCCGTGCACGATCAATTTGCCGACGAGTGAATCGTAATAGGGCGGGATCGCGTAGCCCTGGTAGACCGCGCTGTCGATGCGCACCCCTAAGCCGCCGGGCGGATGGTAGTGCAGGATCTTGCCGGGCGAGGGCCGAAACGACACCGGGTTCTCGGCGTTGATGCGGCACTCGATGGCGTGGCCGTGGAAGCGGATGTCGCTCTGCTTCAAGGTCAGGTCGGCGCCGGCGGCGACCCTTATTTGCTCGAAGATCAGGTCGATGTCGGTGATCATCTCGGTCACCGGATGCTCGACCTGGATGCGGGTGTTCATCTCGATGAAATAGAACTTGCCGTCCTCATAGAGGAATTCGACCGTGCCGACGCCGAGATAGTTGATCTCGCGCATCGCCTTGGCGACGGTCTCGCCGATCGTGTCGCGCGCCTGCGTGTTGAGCGCGGGCGAGGGGCTTTCCTCCAGCACCTTCTGATGGCGGCGCTGCAGCGAGCAGTCGCGCTCGCCGAGATGGATGGCGTGGCCCCTGCCGTCGCCTAACACCTGGATCTCGATGTGGCGCGGCTTCTCGAGATACTTCTCGATATAGACGGCGTCGTCGCCGAACGCGGCCTTGGCTTCCGAGCGCGCGGTCGACAGCGCCGTCGACAGCTCGGAGACCGAACGTGCGACCTTCATGCCGCGGCCGCCGCCGCCGGCGGCCGCCTTGATCAGCACCGGATAGCCGATCTCGTCGGCGATCTTGGTGGCTTCCTCGTCCGAGGTGACACCGCCTTCCGAGCCCGGCACCACCGGAATGCCGAGGCGCTTGGCGGTGCGCTTGGCCTCGATCTTGTCGCCCATGATGCGGATGTGCTCGGCCTTCGGGCCGATGAAGGCGAGGCCGTGGTCGCCGAGGATTTCGGCGAAGCGCGCGTTTTCCGACAGGAAGCCGTAGCCGGGATGCACGGCGTCGGCGCCGGTGATCTCGCAGGCCGCCAGGATCGCCGGGATGTTGAGGTATGAGTCCTTCGCCGCCGGCGGGCCGATGCACACGCTCTCGTCGGCGAAGCGCACGTGCATGGCGTCCGCGTCCGCGGTCGAATGCACGGCGACGGTCGGGATGCCGAGCTCCTTGCAGGCCCGCAGGACCCTGAGCGCGATCTCGCCGCGATTGGCAATGAGGATTTTATCGAACATGTGTGGCGCCCAAGAGGCGAATAGCGAAATAGCGAATAGCGAATAGTGAGGAACGCATTCGTACTACTCGCTATTCGCTACTCACTATTCGCTTATTCAATAATCACCAGCGGCGCGCCGAACTCGACCGGCTGACCGTCCTCGAACAGGATCTGGATCACGGTGCCGGCACGCGTGGCGGGAATCTGGTTCATGGTCTTCATCGCTTCGATGATCATCAGCGTGTCGCCGATCTTCACGCGGCTGCCGACTTCGACGAAGGCCTTGGCGCCGGGCTCGGGCGCGGCATAGGCCGTGCCGACCATCGGCGAGGTGACCACGCCGGGGTGCTTCGACGGATCGAGCGGCACGGACACCGATTCGGCGACCGGCTGCGGCACCGCGACGGCGGCGCGCGGCGGCGCGTAGACGGGCGCGGCGGCAGGCGCTGCGCCGCGCGCGACGCGGATGCGCTGGCCGTCCTGCTCGATTTCGATCTCGGTCAGTCCCGTCTCGTCGAGAAGCTTGGAAAGCTCCTGGATGAGTTCGCGGTCGATGAGTGTCTTTGGCGCTTTTGCCATCGATGATCCGTCTTGAGAGGAACGCGCGGCCGTAACGGACGCGCTACTGCCGTTCTTTGGCGCCGACGATGCCGGCCAGTCCGATGATGCCGAGCCGGTAGCTGTCGGTGCCGAAGCCGGCGATCACGGCCTTCGCCGCCTTCGATACATAGGAATTCTGACGAAAGCCTTCACGCGCGTGGATATTGGTCATGTGGATTTCGATCGTCGGCAGCTGCACCGCGAGCAGCGCGTCGAGGATGGCGATCGAGGTGGTGGTGTAGCCGGCGGCGTTGAGCAGGATGCCGGCCGCCTTCATGGCGTGGGCTTCCTGGATCCAGGAAACCAGCTCGCCTTCCATGTTGGACTGGCGGAACACGACCTCGAGCCCGAAACGCGCGGCGGTGGTGGCGCAGAGCTTTTCCACGTCGGCGAGCGTCGCGTGGCCGTACTTCTCCGGCTCGCGCGTGCCGAGCAGGTTCATGTTGGGCCCGTTGAGGACGTAGATCGCTTGCGACATGGCTCCGGCCGGCCTGGGGCGCCTTTCGAGGGGCGCAAACTGGCCGCTTTATAGGTGGCCCGAGGGGTGAGGGGAAGCCCGGACCCTATTCAATCTTAACCACTCCGGGCGACGGATTGGGCCCCTTTATGGGCCATGGGGCGGGCTGCGGCGGCCTTCCGATACAATCGGCCGGCCGCGTGTTACGGTTCTGGTTCCATGCCGATCGGAATCAGCGCGCGGTCTGTCGATACTGCGTTCAACACCGCCCTAAACGTCAAATGACCGACGGTCTGCCAGTTCGCGGCCAACTCCTGCTGCTGGGGTCGATCTTCGCGGTCGCTTTGGTGTTGTCGGGCTATCAGGTGGCGTTCGGCACGGTGCCGCCGATGATGGCGGACTCGGAATCCTACCTGACTTTCTCGCCGATCCGGACCGCCGGCTATCCGCTGTTTCTCAATCTTACCGGCGCGCAGGGCGCTTTGATCGCGCAGCCGGCGCTCTATGCCGCGGCGTTGGGTTATTTCGCGCTCGAAAGCTATCGCCTGAGCGGAAATCTGCTGTTCGCGGCTGTTCTCGCGCTTGCGGTCGCGGTCAATCCGGAATTCAACGCCTTCCATGCCGTCATCATGACCGAGTCACTTTCGGGCTCGCTGCTGCTGGTGTTTCTCGGCGCGACGATCCGGTATGTGCGCCGGCCAGACGTGCGTGCGGCAGCGCTGCTGTCGATCATTGCCGGACTGAGCGCGGCCGTGCGGCCAGGCGCCTACGCCCTGTTGCCTGTTGTCGTGCTGATGCTGTTCATGACCCGGCGGCGGTTCGACGCCATGCGCCGCGCGATTATCGTTGCCGCCGTGGGGCCAATGCTCGTGCTGGTGGCGGGTGAACGTCTCTATACAGGCTGGATGCATGGCGAGGCGGCGACGTCGCTCGCCGGACGGCATTTCTACGCCAAAGCCGCGATGATCGACGCGCCGGCGGCGGTGGCCGGGAGCGATACGGCCCGAAACGTGCTCGTGCGCGCGCTCAACGAGCGCTTCGCGCCCGTGCGCGCGCTCATTGCCGCGGCTCCAAGCGCCGATATCCGACGTGTGCTGGTCGTCCACTACGAGAGCTGTGCGCAATACGGCTGCGTTCAAGACCTGCGCAATCAAGCGGGCGGTTCGGAGGTCGCGCTCAATGTGCTGGCGCTGCGCATCGGATTCGAACGGATTGCGCAGGCGCCATTGGCCTATGGCGCGCTGACCTGGACGCATCTTTCGTCGATGTGGGTTCTGTATTCGCAGTCGCATCCCGATCTCAGCCCGGCCTACGCGGCGTTCATCGCCGCGCACCGGCCCTTGCCGCTGGAGGCGAAAGTGCCGGGCCTGCTGGACGCCACGGCGCGCGGCCCGATCGCCGCCGTGGCACGGCCGCTGTTCATCGCGATCGGCATCGCGACGGGATTGCTGGCTGTTCTCGGTGTCTTGACGGCGATGAGGGGCGGCGCCGGCCCGCTCTTGAGCGTCGCGCTGCTGTCGGCGCTGACGGCGCACCTCACGCTAATGCTGACGGCTTTGGTCGGACTTGGTCTCGTGCGTTACATGATCGCGGTCTGGCCGGCGATCATTGCCGCGCTCGGATTCGGCGCCTGGTGGCTGTTGCAAACGGTGCTGTCGCGGCGCCGATCAGCTTAGGGGCCGGGCCTGTTGTTTCCGTCGTGCGGCCGGCCCAGTCCACCACCTCTTTGAGCGCCGTTAACCTGTTGCCGCCGGCGGCGCGCGCGGTGGTGAAGACCTCGATCTGGCGCATGGCGCTGGTGCCCTCGGCCAGGATGGTCTCCAGATGGCCGATTTCGCGCTGGCAGCCGAGCGCGCCTACGTCGGCGTCGATCAGGTCGAGCACCTGGTCGAGCCATTCCCGGGTGCCGAGCGGCGAGCGCGAGAACGGGTCGACGAAGGTCGCGCCGATGCCGTAGCGCTGGGCGTGCCACTTGTTCTCCTGGGTGATGGCGCGGCCGACCCGGTCGAAGCCGGCGTTGAGGTCGCGGTCGCGGTCGAGCGCCCGCACCAGGCAGCGGAACAAGGCGGCGACCGCGAGCGCGTCCTCGAGCCGCGTGCAGCTGTCGGCGATGCGCAGTTCGATGGTCGGGTGCGCGAGCGAGGGGCGCACTGCCCACCAGATGTAGCTCGCGTCCGGAATGATCTTGGCCCAGGTCAGCGCCTCGACGAAGGCGTCGTAGTCTTCTTTGGTGCGGAACAGCTCGGGCAGACCGGTGCGCGGCAATTCGTCATAGGCCGCAAGCCTATAGCCGTGCAGGCCCGTGAGCCGGCCCTGCCAGAACGGCGACGAGGTCGTGAGCGCGAGCAGGAGCGGCAGGAACGGCGTCAGCCGCATGATCAGGTTGATGCGGCTGTCGGGGTCCGGCACTTCCACATGCACATGCATGCCGCACAGCATGTTGCGGTAGCCGATCATCTGCAGGTCGTCGAGGATGGCGTCGTAGCGCTCCTTCGGCGTCACCACCTGCTCGGGCCAGAACGCGAGCGGAAACGTGCCCATGGCGGCGACGCCGAGTCTGTGCGCGTGGGCGGCTTGGCTAAGCGTGCGGCGATAATGCGTGAGGTGCGCGCGCGCCTCGTCCATGGTGGCGCAGACCGGCGTGACGACCTCGATCTGCGATTGCAGCATCTCGGTCGTGACGCGGTCGCCGAGGTCGCTGCGGACGCGGGCGAGGAATTTCTTGTCGATACGGCGCACAGCCCGCCGCGTTTCGGCGTCGAAAACGAAGTATTCCTCTTCCATGCCGAGCGTGTACATGGCGCTATCAACGGCCAGAGATGGAACTTGGTTCCATGCCGGTACAGCGCAAAACGGCTGGATGGAAGGATAGGCCCTAAGCCGCCTGGTTTTTGATCAGCGATTCGGCAGGAATGCCGAGCCCTTCATGCAATCGCCAAATCATTTTCAGCGTTAGCGGGCGTTTGCGATTGAGCACCTCATGCACCCGATTGCGGCTGCCGATGAAGGGAATGAGATCGCGCGGCTGCATGCCGTTCTGATCCATGTGGTACTTGATAGCTTCCACCGGATCGGGGAGGTCGAGCGGATAGTGCTTCCGCTCCCAGGCCTCGACCAACGTGACAAGCACGTCCAACCGGTTGCCCTCCGGCGAATTACGCTTCGCGGCCATCAGCGTCTCGATTTCCTTGAGCGCGCGACGGTAATCACGCTGAGACTTGATCGGAGTGATATCCATGGCTCATGCCCTCAAATTATCCGTGCGTCGATCTTGTCGTATTGCCGATGTGTCCCGACGAAACGGATGTAGACGACCCGGTACGGATAGTTGATCCACACGACAATTCGATATTTGTTGCCGGCGATATTGAAGACCGCCCGCCCATTCTGGAGGATACTCGCGGTACGAACGGATCGCTTCACATCCGCGGGCGCAGCCCAATCGGCGCTGCGGACTTGCCGATACCACGCCATCACCGGCTCGCGTGCGTCGGCATAGCCCGGATTTTTGTCGAGAAAAGCCTTCAGCGTGCTGAGCGCGATCACTCTCACGCAGGCATAATAGCATGGTCCCAGGGTGGGACCAAGCGCTTTTGCGGGTCGCCGGCGGGCCGAAAGAAGCTGCCGGTCGCGCGCTCAGCAGGTCGCCTTGCCGCAGCGCGCGGTGTTGACGCCTTGCCGCAGCGACGGCAGGCCGACGGCGCCGACGATGACCTGGTCGCCGATGACGTAGCTCGGCGTGCCGTTCAAGCCCAGCGCTTCCGCGAGCTTGAAGTTCTCCTGCAAGGTCGCCTTCACCTCGGGGCCGGCCATGTCCTTCTCGATCTGGGCGACGTTGAGCCCGATCTCCTTGGCGACGGCGAGCGCGCGGGCGCGGTCGGCCTGGCCGCGGCCGGTCAGCAGCCTCTGGTGAAACTCGAGGTACTTCTTGCCGCTCTTGTCCTGCATGTGCACGGCGACCGCCACCTGCGCCGCCTCGACCGAGCCCGGTCCGAGCACGGGGAATTCCTTGAGCACGACCTTGAGCTTTGGATCTTCCTTCAAGAGCACCATCATGTCGTCCATGGCGCGCTTGCAGTAGCCGCAGTTGTAGTCGAAGAACTCGACGAAGGTGACGTTGCCTTGCGGATTGCCGAGCACGACCTGGCGCGGCGAGGAGAACAGCGCCTGCGCGTGCTGCTTGACCGCGTCCTTATGCTTCTCGGATTCGGCCGCCGCCTGCCGCTTCTCCAACTCGGCCATCGCTTCCTGCAGCACCTCCGGATGCGCGATCAAGTACTCGCGCACGATGCTCTCGATCTCGCCGCGCTGCGGCGCGGAGAATTCGGCCGCGCGTGCGGCCTGCGGCAAGGCGACGGCCAGCAACGCAGCACAAAGCAGTGCGAGAGTGCGCGGGCTCTTGATCATGGAGGGGGGTCCTTTGCGGGTGATTAGTTGCCGGCGCGGGCGTTGCCCGGCTTGACGTTGACGATGTCGTCGGCGCGCACCCAGGCGGGTGAGCCGACGGGCAAACGGGTCTTGGCGCGGGTGGCGAGCTGGCGCGCGGTTACGGCGTCGCCGCGGGCGAAGGCGGCCTGCGCCGCCGCCAGGTCGGCATTGGCGAGATCGCCCTTGCGGCCATAGGCCATGGCGAGTTGCGTGTAGGCTTGCGGCACGTCCGGGTCGCGGCTGACGGCGCTGCGCAGCAGCGCGACAGCTTCCTCCGCGACGGTCTTGTTGTCGGTGGCGTTGAGCGCCTGCGCCAGCATCACGTCGATCAGCGGCGCGCTGCGCGACAGCTGCGCGGCCTGGCGCAGCGGCGCCACGGCTTCCTTCGGGCGACCGCCTTCGAGCAGCGCCTGGCCCTTGAGCTCGTAGAAATACGGATTGCCCGGCTGGACCTGAATGAGCTGATCGATCTGCGCGATCGCCTGGCGCAAATCGGAATGCCGGTAGGACGAGATGGCGCGGGCATAACGCGCCGGCAAGCTCTGGTCGCTCAGCGGATAGCGGCGCGCGACCGTGCCCGGTGGTTCGAGGAAGCCGGAGAGCTTGGCGCGCATCATATCGTGGCGCATCTGCAACTCGGGCGAATCCCTGCGGTCCCAGTACGGGCTAGCCTTGGCCTGCGTTTCGAGCGCGGCGACGCGGTCGGCCGGCATCGGATGACTTTGCAGGTAGGGATCGATGTTGCGCGAATTGAACATGATCTCGTTGCTCAGGCGCTTGAACAGATCGACCATGCCGCGCGGCGACTGGTGGGTGGCGGTGAGGAATTTCAAACCGGCGTGGTCGGCCTGGTCTTCCTGCGTGCGCACATAGGCCAGCAGCGAGCGCTGGATCGCCGATTGCGGCGCCATGATCGCCGCCATGCCGATGTCGCCGCCGCCGCCGCCGGCGCGCGCGCCCGCGACCAAGGCGCCGATGCCGGCCATCAGCGCGATGATCGAGGCGGTCTGCGCCGACGCCAACTGCTCACGCAGTCGGTTCAAGTGGCCGCCGGCCATATGGCCGGTCTCGTGCGCGAACACCCCGATGATCTCGTTCGGCGTCTTGGCGTCGAACAGCGCGCCGGCGTGGACGAAGATGTGGCGGCCGTCCATGACGAAGGCGTTGAACGACCGGTTGTTCAGCACCACCACCTTGACGTTCTGCTTGGCGAGGCCGGCGGCGCGCAAAATTGGCACCGCGTAGTCGCGCATCAACTGCTCGATCTCGGTGTCGCGGATGATCGGCAGGCCGCGCGGCACGGCGCCTTGGGCATGCGCCGGCGCTGCCGCCGGACCGATGCCGGTCGCGGCCACCGCGAAGGCGGTCGCGACCGCCAGAGCGCGGGCTGCTGGCGCCACCCGCCGGCTCCTGATAGGTGTCCCTTTACTTGTCATCCAGAGTTCCGTGAAACGGATCGGCGCGAACCTAGTGACGCGCCCGGGGGCGGTCAACGCAGCTTGCGATCACAACTCACGTCATGACATCCGCCCGGCGCCAGCAAGGCTGTCGAATGCGGCAACAGCGGGGCGGGGGCCAAAAGGCCGGTTACGAATGCTCGATCGCGCGAAACAGCTGCTGATTCCCTCCAAGCGCTCCAATGTGCCGCCGTTCATCGTCATGGACGTGATGGCGGCGGCGGCGCAGCGCGAGGCACAGGGCGCGCACATCATCCACATGGAGGTCGGCCAGCCGGCGGCGCCCGCCCCCCGGGTGGCCAGGGAGGCCGCCGTGGCCGCGCTGACGCACGGCCGCATCGGCTACACCGAGGCGCTCGGTCTGCCGGGCCTGCGCGCCCGCATCGCCCGCCATTATGCCGACGCCTATGGGCTTTCGATCGACCCGGCGCGCGTGGTGGTGACCACCGGCTCCTCGGGCGGCTTCATCCTCGCCTTTCTGGCGATGTTCGAGCCGGGCGACCGGGTGGCGCTCGCCAACCCCGGCTATCCGCCGTACCGGCACATTCTGACCGCGCTTGGCTGCGAGCCGGTGCTGATCGAGACCGCGGCCGAGACGCGTTGGGCGCTGACGCCCGAGGCGCTGATCGCAGCGCACCGCAAGGCGCCGCTCAAGGGCGTGCTGGTGGCGAGCCCGGCCAATCCGACCGGCACCATGATGGATGCCGCCGCGCTCAAGCGGCTGATCGAGACGGCGGAAGCGGAAGGCATCCGCGCCATCTCCGACGAGATCTATCACGGCCTCGATTACGCCTTCGCGGCCGAGACGGCGGCCAAGCTGTCGCCGAGCACGGTGGTGATCAACTCGTTTTCGAAATACTTCTGCATGACCGGCTGGCGCGTCGGCTGGATGGTGGCGCCGGAGCCGCTGGTGCGGCCGATCGAACGGCTGCAACAGAACCTCGCCATCTCGGTGCCGACGCTGGCGCAGATCGCGGCGGAGGCCGCCTTCGACGGCCGCGACGAGATGGAAGCCGTGAAGCACGGCTATGAAGAGAACCGCCGCATTCTGACGGAAGGGCTGCCGAAGGCCGGGCTCGACAAGTTCCTGCCGGTCGACGGCGCGTTCTATCTCTACGCCAACATCGCGCGCTTCTCCGACGACGGCCTCGACTTCGCCAAGCGCATGCTGAACGAGGCGGGCGTCGCGGCGACGCCGGGGCTCGATTTCGATCCGCGCGACGGCCGGCACTTCCTGCGCTTCTGCTACGCCGGCTCGGCCGGCGAGATGCACGAGGCGGTCAAGCGGATCGGGGAGTGGTTGAAGCGGTAGCGCGTGTCCCGGATGCGGCGCAGCACGAGCGAAGCGAAGTGGTGCGACGCTGATCCGGGACCCCGCTTCAAGAAACCGGGGTCCCGGGTCTGCAGCGCACCGCAAGAGCGCTGCGCTGCGCCCGGGACACGAGGCTGAACTAAAACTCCACATCCAGCTCGACCACCTCGTCCGGCTCGGCCTTGGCGCCTTCCAGCCATTCCTGCATCGCCGGCAGGTTCATGACCGCCTTGGCATAAGCGGCGCAGTCGCTGTCGAGCTTGACGTCGTAGGTCAGGAAGCGCGTCACCACCGGCGCGAACATGGCGTCAGCCATGCACGGCGAGGCGCCGAACAAGAACGGCCCCTCGGTCTTGGCGAGGCACTCGCGCCAGATGCTGACGATGCGGTCGATGTCGGCCTGCGCGCCGGCCCAGACCTTGAAGCCGGGGTGATGCGCCTTCAGGTTCATCGGCAGCGCCGAGCGCAAGTTGGTGAAGCCGGAATGCATCTCGCCGGAGATCGAGCGGCAATGCGCGCGCGCCGCCCGCGTGTCCGGCAGCAGGCCGGCCTCGGGCAGGATCTCGTTGAGATACTCGGCGATGGCGAGCGTGTCCCAGATCTTGATGCCGTCATGGGTGAGGCAGGGCACCAGGAACGACGGCGACAGCAGCAGCAGCTCGGCCCGCGTCGAGGGGTCGTCGCTGCCCGCCATCCGCTCCTCGAAGGCGAGGCCGGACATCTTGCAGAGCAGCCAGCCGCGCAGCGACCAGGAGCCGTAATTCTTGCTGGCGATCGTGAGAGTAGCCTTGGAGGCAGCCTTGGCCATGGGGCGCTAATGTCCCTGCTATTCGTGACCCGGCAACTGAGAGAGTAGACGAAAGTACAGGAAGATCAATAGTTTCCCGTACCGCAAAATGAAGCCGTCAGAGCCTTTTCCCCAGTGCCCGGCCGCCGCAATTATATCTCGCAGTGCAGCATGAAATGCTCTAGCCTTCCTGCGCGGTCTGCCGGGACCGCCGGGGATTGAATGCTTTATCAAGCGTATCAGGCGCATTCGGACATCATGATGCCCGTCCGCGCCCTGGCCGGCATGGCGTTGAAAAATCTGGGCCCGAATGTCTGGGCGACGGGCATCAGCGGCCTGCGCCCATCGGCGCTGGGCAATCTCACCGCCGCCTATGAACTGATCTCGCGCGCCGGCTTGACCCACACACGGCCGCCTTATGGCATCGATAGCGTCACCGTCGGCGATCGGGAAGTCGCCGTGATCGAGGAAGCGGCCGACGTCACGCCGTTCGGCACGCTGCTGCATTTCAAGAAGGACATCGCGCAAGAGCAGCCGTGCGTGCTGCTGGTGGCGCCGCTGTCCGGCCATTTCGCCACGCTGCTGCGCGCCACCGTGCGCACGATGCTGCCCGAGCACGACGTCTACATCACCGACTGGCACAACGCGCGCGACGTGCCGCTGGAAGCCGGCCGCTTCGGCTTCGACGAATACGTCGCGCACATGATGCGCTTTCTCGAGAAGATCGGTCCCGGCGCACATATGGTGGCGGTGTGCCAGCCGTGCGTCGCAGCGCTGGTGGCGGCGAGCGTGATGGCGCAGGGCAACAACCCGGCGCAGCCGCGCTCGATGACGTTGATGGCCGGTCCCATCGACACCCGCGTCAACCCGACCAAAGTGAACGAACTCGCCAAAGGCAAGCCGATGGACTGGTTCGAAAAGAACCTGATCGCCACGGTGCCGCGCCGCCACGGCGGTGGCGGACGGCGGGTCTATCCTGGCTTCGTGCAGCTCACCGCCTTCATGAGCATGAACATCGAGCGCCACATCAAGGCGCACCAGCAGTTGTACGAGAACCTGGCGAAAGGCGAAGCGGCCAAGGCCGCGCAAACCAAAGCCTTCTACGACGAATATTTCGCGGTGCTCGACCTCACCGCCGAATTTTATCTGGAGACGGTGTCGCTGGTGTTCCAGGAGCACGCGCTGCCGCTTGGGGCGCTCACCTACGACAACCAGAAGGTCGAGCCGGCGGCGATCAAGCGCACCACGCTGTTCACCGTCGAAGGCGAGAAGGACGACATCTGCGCGGTCGGCCAGACGCTCGCCGCGCACGACCTGTGCTCGTCATTGCGGCCCTACCGCAAGAAGCACCACATGCAGGCCGGCGTCGGCCACTACGGCGTGTTCTCGGGCCGCACTTGGCAGAACCAGATCTATCCGATGGTGAAGAACGTCATCTTGCAGAGCGATTGAGCGCGCCTGGCTTGATCTGCGTCAACGCGGCCGTTGCGCGCGCGGCGATCCTGTGTGCCATGGACATCGATCGCATCGCGGGGCGCCGACCAACGCGTCCGCTCACATGGGCCGTCGTCGCGCTCGCCGCCCTGATCGTCAGCGCACCGGCCAGGGCCTTCGACACCAGCCAGCTCGGCCAGGGCGGCAGCCTGCTGCTCGGCGACATCATGCCCTTGATCGAGCAGTCGCCCGCGCTCAAGCGCGAGGTCGCCGACGAGGCGGGCAAGATCGGCAAGAAGCCCGAGGAAATCCTCTGCGGCGGCATGCGCTTCAGCGGCCGGTGGGTGGAACTCGGCGGCGCGCGCGTGTCGCCTTACATTTGCGGGTTTGGCGATAAGCGGTTCCTGGAGATCCGCGCCACCGTGCGGCTCACCAGCGCCGCCGGCAAGGACTTCGAAAAGGTGACGCCGGCGGCCTTGAAGAATGCCAGCGAGGTCCGCGAGACGAAACCGACGTGGAAGTGGCTGACCGAAGACCCGCGCAGCAAGGATCGGTGACGGCGGCGTCGGCGCGCTTGCCCCGGCGGCTACCTCTTGAACGCCCCGGAGAAGGCGCGCAGGCGTGCGAAGCGCGCGGCGTTCTGGCCGTACATGTCGGCGCCTTCCGGCGCCGCCGAACGCTCGCAGTTGACGGAGCCGTTCGGCGCCACCTGGCCGGTGGCGTTGTCGAAGTGGTGGACTTCGCACATCGGCCCTTTGACCCGCACGTACTTGATCGCGCCGAGCCGGTGGTCCGGCACGGCGGCCGCGACGGGCTCGGACTGGGGCGCTGTGGTGGAAGAGGCGATCCCGGAAAAGTAGACCGAGGCCGCGCCGGTCGCCACCGCCAGCAAAACGACCAAGCTCAGAAGAATCGACCGCTCGATATGACGGCGCGGGCTCAAGCCGGACGACGATCGCCGCTGGCCTAGCCGTCGACGCCAGTGTCTCCAGGTCAGCGGCTTTGCCACGGGCGCGACGTCCTTCATCAGCCGGATGCGGCTGCGGAAACGACGCTAGCCGCCGCCCCTTGAAGAAAGTTGAATCGATTACGCGCGATTTGAACGATGCGGTTCCGGACTACCGCACCCGCAGGATTCGCTGCCAGACGGTGCCGCCGAGATACCGGCTGAACAGCGCGAAATAGAGGATGACGATGGCGAACAGCAGGAAGGCCGGACCGCCGTTCAGGGAGAAGCCTTCGTCGGTCAGGTTGCCGGTGGCGTAGCCGATGGCATAGCCGGCGACCGCGAACACGAAGATGAAGTCGAGGATGGCGGCGAGCACCTTGCGCCAAGTGGCGACAGGAGTGGCGACAGGAGCGGCAGCCGGGGCGGGAACGGGCGGGGCGGCAGGGTCGGTCATGGCGGTTTATTCTGTTTTATTTCGAGGGCTTGGCCGTTGGAACGAAGCACGAAGTTAGGGCGCGCCGCTCAGCCTTCGTTCGGCGGCTTAGCCTTCACGTGCAACATGAGCGGCTTCCACTCGCCCTCGGACGGCGCGAAGTCGAGCTGATAGGTGATCCGGCTCGGGCTGGTGTCGAAATAGCCGCGTAATTGCAGCACGCCGCGCTTGTCGATCGAGGCCTCGGCGGTCGGCACCGGCGGCTTGGCCGCGATCACGCCCCAATCGGCCTTCTGGTCGGCGAAGGGCTTGAACACCTGCTTCAGCCGGTCCGGGCTGTACTGCTCGCGGAATGGCTTGGCGAGCTTGGTGTGCAGCACCGCGTAGTTGCCGGTGATGTTGGCGTCGTTGAGGGTGAGCAGCGCGGTTTTGATCAGGATTTCCTGCAACAGCGGGCTGGGCACCTTGGTTTCGGCCTGCGCGGGCAACGCCAGCAGCACCAGGCCGACGAAGGCGCCGATGGGGCGTAAACGCATGGCGATGCTCCACGCTGATGGAATGCGGAACATTCTCGGGCGGCGGTGTGAGCGCGCCTTGCGGTAGGTCAAAGCCGCCGCGCAAGCGGACGGCGCGCAAGCGCGCGCGTCGGCCGCTCAGCCCTTCGCCTTCAGCGTGTTGTAAAGGTCGAACGCGTCCTTCGGTTTGGTGTTCTGGTGCACCACCGCGTTGACGGCGGCGAGCATCGCCTTGGGCGCGTCCGACTGGAAGATGTTGCGGCCCATGTCGACGCCGGCGGCGCCCTGGCTCACGGCGTTGTAGGCCATGGTCAGCGCCTCCAGCTCGGGCAGTTTCTTGCCGCCGGCCATCACGACCGGCACCGGACACGACGCCGTGACGGTCTCGAAGCCTTCCTCGACGTAATAGGTCTTCACGTATTGCGCGCCGAGCTCCGCGGCGATGCGGCAGGCGAGGCGGAAGTACTGCGCGTCGCGCGTCATGGTCTTGCCGACGGCGGTGACGCCCATCACCGGCATGCCGACGCGCAGGCCGGCATCGACCAGCTTCGTCATGTTGTGCACCGACCGGGTCTCGTGCTCGCCGCCGATGAAAACCTGGATGCCGACGCCGGCGGCGTTGA
>CAYJPU010000043.1:0-17405 GCA_964372105.1 uncultured Undibacter sp. | reverse complement strand
ACAGACAGTGGAGTGATCAGAGCAGCCCGGGCGGCGGCGGCGGACTGAGAGCCGCGCGTTGATCGGACGAGAGCGTTTCATACAGGGCGTGCACCGGTCCGCTGATCGCCTGCAGGAATGCGGCGCGGATCGCGAACTGCTTTGCCGCCAGGTCGATGGCTTCCGGCAAGCTCGGCGGCGGGCTCATACCGACCGGCAGCAGCGCGCAGGTCTGGCGGAGCTTCTCGACCGCCGGCTCGGCGGCCTCCTCGATTTTGCGCCATGCGTCTTTCTGGCTCCCTTGCAGTTGCAGCTTGCTCTTGATGTAGCCGGCCATCGCGGCGCTACGGTTGATATCCTCTTCGCAAGCGGCGCGATTGGGCGGCAGCGGGCCAGGTGGCGCGTGCATGGCCATCGGCAGTGGACCGCCGGTCGGCCTGACGCCGGGCGTCATCGGGCCGCGCAGAGGCTGCATATTGAAATCCACGTCGGGCGGCCTTCGGCCCGGGCCGGGCATGTGCGGCCGGGAGGCCTGCGCCAATTGCACCAAGGTGCCGCTGTGGTCGTTGCCCGCCACCAAGCGCATGTCCGAGGGCATCCGCGCCTGGTCCTTTATCGGCGGCGTGGTGCTCTCGCTCGAGGCCGCACGAACACCCACGCCAGCGCCCGTTGCCACCGCAAGACTTGTCGCCAGCATCAAGGTTGGGACCAGAATTCTCATGTTCCGAACTCCATTCACGATTGCGCCCGCGCGTTGTGTTTAGATCCGGAAATGTGCCGCCGTATGGTCATTGCGTTGAAGTTTGTTTCGCGGCCGTCACCGCTTGTTTCCGGGGCACGGCGTTTGCCCCGATTTCGCCCGGTTTGCCAAAAGCCACGGGTCCGGTGCCGCAATCGCGGCACCGTTCGTCTGTTCGAGGCTAGCCTGAGTTGCGCAGCGGCTCCGGTCCAGGTGCTGGAAGGCATCGACCCCGCCGCGAAAATCCTAAAATTCGCCGAAGCCAACCGTGTCGATCACATCTTGATCGCGGCCCGAGCACGAAACGCCGCAGCCTTCGGCTTAGCGACGCCAATAACGGCGGCCGCCACGGTAGTAATACGGCCCCTGCGGTCCGTAGTACGGCCCGTAATAGACGGTGACCCAGCGGCAGCGCCGCACCCAGCGATAGCCGTTCCAGTAGTTGCGGCAGACGTACACCTGCCGCACCTTGTCGACGGCGTCGAGTTGTTCGGCCGCCAGCGCGATGCCCGATACGCCGGGTATGGTCGCCGCCTCGGCGCGATTGGCCGGCAGCAGCAGCGCGGCCGCGAGCGCGCCCAGCACGAGCGCCTTGGTCATGGTACTGCGCATGGTCGTCTCCGTTTGTCACAGCGACGTCGACGCGAGGGCGCGCCGTCACGTCAGCCGTTAACTAAACGAATGCACAGGCTGTCCTTGTTGATTTGAATCAAGCAAGTGCGTCTTGCTTCTATCAAACGCGCGCATCACAGGCGGTAGAATTTAACCGCGTTGTCGTGCAGCACCGCGCGCTGTTCGGCTTCGGTATATTCCGACAGCACCTTGCGATAGATGCCGATGAAGTCGGCATAGCTCGTGTGCAGCTTCTCCAGCGGGAAATTGCTGCCGTAGATGGTGCGCTGCGCGCCGAAGATTTGGATAACGTCGCGGATGACCTGACGCGCCTGCGGCAAAGTCATGCCGTTGGAGTACATGCCGAGCCCGGAAATCTTGACGTGCAGGTTGGGGAACGCGGCCATCGCGGTCAGCGCGGCGCGCCATTGATCGATCGCGCGTGGCGTGCGGTCGGTGAGCATGCCGGCGTGCACCAGGATCATGCGGACGTTGGGAAACGCCTTCAGCAGGTCGAGCGCGTACTGCACTTGGCCGGCGTAGACCTGCAGTTCGAAATGCAGGTCGTGCTTCTCCAGGAGCCCGAAGCCGCGGCGGAACTCCGGCGCGTTGCAGAAATCGGGCCGCGGTACGGCCTGCCGCACCGGGTCCATGTCCCAGTACAGCATCTGGCGCACGCCGCGCACGTTCGGGAACTGCTTCTGCGCGATCAGCGCCTGCTCGACGTCGGGATCGGCCAGATTGACGTTGCAGACGATGCCGTGCGGAAAACCCTTCTTGTCGGCCTCGGCCTGCAGCCAGCGCGTCTCGTCGAGCGCGCGGTCGGGCGCCCACATCGCCGTTACGTGCACCGACTTGGTGACGCCCTGCGGCACGACGTCGTTCATCCACTCCTCGACCGGATAGTCGCGGCGGATGCCGAAGTAGTCGCCGAACATGCGCGGGATCGGCGGATCGGCCAGCCAGGTGACGTCCTTGCGCAGCCAGACGTGATGGTGCGTGTCGATCACCGGCCCGGTGTCGTCGGTCATTTCGTTTCTCCCGCCTAGTTCATGGTGCGCACGACGTTGAGCACGGCGCTTGTCAGTGTGTTTAGCTCATCCGGCGCGATTGTGAAGGCGGGCGTGAGGTAAACGATGGTGCCGAACGGCCGCACGAACACGCCCTCGGCGACGAAGCGCGCCCGCAGCGCGTTCAGATCGTCGATGTGGGTCAGCTCGACCACGCCGATGGCGCCTTTGACGCGCACGTCTTTCACCCGCGGAAAGTCGCGCGCGGGCGCCAGCCCCTGCTCCAGCGCGGCGGCGATGTGCGCGACCTGCCGCAGGCGCGGCGCCTGTTCGAACAGATCGAGCGAGGCGTTGGCGGCGGCGCAGGCCAGCGCATTGGCCATGAAGGTCGGGCCGTGCATCAGCGCCTTGGCCGGATCGTCCGACCAGAAGGCGTCGAACACTTTCGACGAAGCGACGGTGGCGGCCAGCGGCAGCGTGCCGCCCGTGAGCGCCTTCGACAGCGTCAGGATGTCGGGCGTCACGCCGGCATCGTCGCAGGCGAACATCGTGCCAAGCCGGCCGAAGCCGGTGAAGATCTCGTCGAAGATCAGCAGCACGCCGTGTCGGTCGGCGACGCTGCGCAAGCGTTTGAGCACGGCGGAGTCATGGAACAGCATGCCGCCGGCGCCCTGCACCAGCGGCTCGACGATGATGGCGGCGATGCCTTCGGCTTCGCGCGCCAGCAACGCGTCGAGCGCGGCGGCGCGTTGCTCGTTGTCCGGCAGGTCGACGACGTGCTGCTGCGGCAGCAGGCCGGCAAACAGCGCGTGCATGCCGCTGTCCGGATCGCACACCGCCATCGCGCCGGTGGTGTCGCCGTGGTAGCCGCCCTTGAAGGCGACGAACTTGGTCTTGCCGCGCGCGCCGCGGTTGATCCAGAACTGCACCGCCATCTTCATGGCGACCTCGACCGCGACCGAGCCGGAGTCCGAAAAGAACACGCGCGTCAGATCGCCCGGCAGCAGGTCGGCCAGCCGCCGCGCCAAGGTGGCCGCCTGCTCGTGCAGCACGCCGCCGAACATCACGTGCGGCATCTCGGCCAGTTGCCGCTCGACCGCCCGGCGGATGGCCGGCTGGTTGTAACCGTGGCAGGCGGTCCACCAGCTGGCGATGCCGTCGATCAGCTCGCGGCCGTCGGCCAGCACGATGCGGGCGCCGTGCGTGCGCGCCACCGCCAAGGGTGGCGCGGCCGTCTTCATCTGGGCATAAGGCAACCAGATGTGCGACAAGCCGGGCGCATACCAGCCCGGCGGCGCGCTGATTTTGCTGGTATCGTCCGCCATTCGGCGCTTCCTGGACCCCGGTTCGCGGGGGCCTCGGGAAGGCCCGCCGCCGCAAGGACACCTGATGCACTCGCTCGATACGTTTGCGCAAGAAAAACTCGATGACCTGGAGCGCCGCAGCCTGCGCCGTAGCCTCACCGACACCCTGCGCGAGGACGGCATCTGGGTCGAGCGCGGCGGCAAGCGGCTGCTGTCGTTTTCGTGCAACGACTATCTCAACCTCACCCAGCATCCGGCCATCAAGCAGGCGGCCAAGGCCGCCATCGACAGATACGGCGCGGGCTCCGGCGCCTCGCGCCTGGTCACCGGCAACCACCCGCTGTACGCCGAGCTGGAGCAGCGGCTGGCGCAGCTGAAGGAAACCGAGGCGGCGGTCGTGTTCGGCTCCGGTTATCTCGCCAATTCGGGCATCATCCCGGTGCTGATAGGCCCAGACGGCCTTGTCGTCATCGACCAACTGGCGCACGCCTGCCTGTTTTCCGGCTCGCAACTGTCGCGCGGCAAGGTGCTGACGTTCCGCCACAACGACGTCGACCACGTGCGCGAACTGCTCGCCACGCACCGCGCCGCGCACGACCATGCGCTGGTCGTCACCGACGGCGTGTTCTCGATGGACGGCGACCTCGCCCCGCTCGACGACCTGCTGACGCTCGCCAACGAACACGACGCCTGGCTAATGAGCGACGACGCCCACGGCATCGGCGTCGTCGGCGGCGGCCGCGGTTCGAGCTTCATCGGCAACACGCACGTGCCGTTGCCGTTGCAGATGGGCACGCTGTCCAAGGCGATCGGCGCCTATGGCGGCTATCTGTGCGCCTCGGCGCCGGTGATCGAACTGATGCGCAACCGCGCCCGCACGCTGATCTATTCGACCGGGCTGCCGCCGTCCGCCGTGGCGGCCTCGATCGCCGCGCTCGATTTAATCGAGCGCGAGCCCGATTACGCGGCGATGCCGGTGATGAAGGCCAGGGCCTTCACCGCGCGCATCGGCCTGCCGGACGCGCAGAGCCCGATCGTGCCGATCATCATCGGCGCAGAAGACGCCGCGCTCGACGCCTCGCGGATGCTGATGGAGGAAGGCTTCCTCGCCGCCGCCATAAGGCCGCCGTCGGTGCCGGCCGGCACCGCGCGGCTGCGGCTGACCTTCACCGCGCAGCATCCGATGGCCGAGATCGAACGTCTCGCCGACATCGTGCGCGAACGGATAATGGTCTAATCGTGAGCGCCTATTTCGTCACCTCGACCGGCACCGATATCGGCAAGACCTTCGTCACCGCCGGGCTGATCCGCTATCTGCGCGAGGCCGGCCAGGCCGTGCAGGCGTTGAAGCCCGTGGTGAGCGGCTACGACTCGTCCGTGGTCGAGACCAGCGATCCGGCGGTGCTGCTCAAGGCGCTCGGTAAGCCGGTCTCGGCCGACCAGATCGCGGCCATGGCGCCGTGGCGTTTCCGCGCGCCGCTGTCGCCCGACCTCGCCGCCGCGCGCGAAGGCCGGCCGATCGACTTCGACGCGCTGACCGCGTTCAGCCGCGCGGCGGTCGACGCCAACACCGGCATGCTGTTCATCGAAGGCGTCGGCGGCATCATGGTTCCGATCGACGGCAAACGCACGGTGCTCGACTGGATGGCGGCGCTCAACATTCCGCTGCTGCTGGTGGTCGGCGGCTATCTCGGCACCATCAGCCACACGCTGACGGCGGTCGACGTGCTGGCGCAGCGCAAGCTCACCGTCGCGGCCATCGTGGTGTGCGAGAGTGAGCGCAGCGCGGTCGAGCTTGACGAGACGGTGGCGAGCATCGCGCGCTTTGCCGACGGCGTGCCGGTGATCGGCCTGCCGCGGCTGCCGGGCGGGTTGACCCAGCATCCCGCCTTCGCGCGGATTGCCGCGTTGCTATGAACCCGGCTTGAATCGTTCGATGAAGCGGATGAGGGCGGCGACCGCCAGGCCCATGTCGGCCGGACTGGCATATTCGGCCGGGTTGTGGCTGATGCCGCCGCGGCAGCGCACGAACATCATCGCGGCAGGGCACAGGCGCGCCATCATCTGCGCGTCGTGACCGGCGCCGGACGGCAGCCGCAACGCACGGCCGCCGACGTCGCCGATCGACGCCGCGATCGTGTCCTGCAGGCGCGCGTCGCAGCGCACCGCGTCGACGGCGTGGAAATGCTCAATCTCGATGGCGAGCTTGCGCGCCGTGGCAATCTCACGCGCTTGGCTTTCGAACTGTGCAATCGCGCCTTTGCGCGCGGCGTCGTCCATGCAGCGCAGGTCGACGGTGAACGTCACTTTGGCCGGGATGATGTTGGTCGCGCCCGGCAACAGGTCGAGGCGTCCGACGGTCGCCACCATCTCATCACCGGCGCGGCCGATCCGCTCCGCCAAGAGCGTCATCTCAGCCGCGCCGGCCAGCGCGTCGCGGCGCATGCGCATCGGCACGGTGCCGGCGTGTCCGGCCTCGCCCGTGACGGTGACGCGGAAGCGGCTCTGCCCGACGATGCCGGTGACGACGCCGAGCGGCTGGTTCTCGGCTTCGAGCAGCGGGCCCTGCTCGATGTGCACCTCGACGTAGCCCAGCACATCGGCGGGCCGGTAGGCGGCCTTGGCGACGTCGTCGGCGTTTTTGCCGTAACGCCGCAAGGCATCGCCGAAGGTGATGCCGTTGCGGTCGGCGAAATCCAACGTGTCGTTCTCGAAAGCGCCGACGCAGGCCGACGACGACGACAGCGTCGAGGGAAAGCGCGAGCCCTCCTCGTCGCCGAAGGCGAGCACGTCGATCGGCACCGGCGGCTTGCCGCTGAAATGGCCGGCCGCGAGAATGCCGGCGACGACGCCGAGCGGCCCGTCGTAGTTGCCGGCGTCGATGACGCTGTCGATATGCGAGCCGATCAGCAGGCGCGGCCCCTGCCCGACGCGGCCGCGCACGGTGCCGAGCGCGTCCTCGGACACGTCGAGGCCCGCCTCGCGCATCCATTGCGCCACCTGGTCGGCGGCGCGGCGGTGCTCCGGCGACAGGAACAGCCGCACCAGCCGGTCCGGCTCGGCCGAGATCGGCGCCAGCGTGTTGATCATGGCCTCGGCGCGGGCGCCGAGCGCTTGGACGTCGATCTCAGCCATTGAGGCTTATCCAGGTTTCCAGCATGCCTTCGAAATTGATCAGCGCGTGCAGCAGCATGGTCAGGACGGTGGAGCCGGTCGCCCAGCGCATGAAGCCGAGCAGTAGGCCGAACACGAAGACCTGCGATATGACGAACCAATCGTATTGCACATGCAGCAACGCGAACAACAATGCGGTGACGACGATCACCGGCCAGGCGTCGCGCGGCCCCCGCAGCCAGCCGCGAAACAGAAAGCCGCGGAACAGGATCTCCTCGCCGGCCGGCGCCGCAACCACCACGGCAAACCATAATAGCGCGAGCATGCCGGACGTAGCGGCCGTGCGGTAGATGTCGTTCTGGAACGGCGTCACCAGGTCGCGGCCGAGCAGCCAGCTCACGGTATTGGCGACGACGATGAGCGCGACCATCGACAGCACGCCGAACACCACGTCGCTCCGGCGCGGCATGACGAGGCCGAGATAGCCGGCGACGTCGGCGCCGCGCCGGCGCGCCCACAGCATCAGCAGCGCGATCTCGACCGGCGTTGACACCAGGATGATGATCGTCACGGCGAGGCCGTCGCCGCCCAGGTCCGGCATCGGCGTCGAGCTGCGGCCGTACCACCAGGTCATCACCGCCAGCGCCATGAACTGCCCGGCCAACAGGGCGCCGACGCCGATGCCGAAGGTCGACAGCCGGCCCCAGGGTTTGACGTCGGCGGTCACGGATTAGCCTTCAGCCAACGGCCGAGCGCGTTGCGCTCGTCGTCGGTCATGGCGGTCTCGTTGCCGAGCGGCATCGCCTTGTTCTGCACCGCCTGCACATAGATCAGCGCCGCGTATTTCTTCAGGTCGGCGACGGTGTCGAGCGCCACGTTCTTGGGCGCTTCCTGGAAGGCGACGTGCGTCGGCCTGGCGGAATGGCACATCGCGCAATGCTTGTGGCTGATGGCGATCGCATCAGTGTCGGAGACGGCCGCGCCCGCGCCCGGCGCGCGCGGCGCGGTGACGAAGATCGCCACCATCAGCGCCGCGATGGCGACCGGCGCGGTCCAGCCGTAGCTCTTCCAGTCGTCGCCGGCGTCGACGCGGTTGAGGTAGTGCCGGATGGCCGCGCCCGCGATCAGGATCAGCGCCACCACCATCCAGGCGTGCGGATGCGACGACAGGAACGGATAGTGCGGCGACACCATCATCACCAGCACCGGCAACGTCAGATAGTTGTTGTGGGTCGAGCGCTGCTTGCCGACCGCGCCGTAATAGGGGTCGGGCGTCTCGCCGCGCAGCATCTGCGCGATCATCTTCTTCTGGTTGGGAACGATCACGGCGAACACGTTGGTCGCCATGATGCTGCCGGTCAGCGCGCCGACGTGCAGGAAGGCGCCGCGGCCGGAATAGACGTAAGTGTAGAACACCGCGGCGCCCAGGATGAGCGCGAAGAAGCACAGCGCCAGCAGCGTGGTGTTCTGCCCTACGGCTGAGCGGCACAGGGCTTCATAGATGCCCCAGCCGACCAGGATCGAGCCGAGCGAAATCGCGATCGCCTGCCACGGTTCGAGCGGCAGCACCGCCGGGTCGATCAGGTACGAGCGCGCGTGCAGATAATACTGCACGATCATCAGGCCGAAGCCGGTGACCCAGGTGAGATAGGCCTCCCACTTGAACCAGTGCAGCGTCTCCGGCAGTTGCGGTGGCGCCACGGTGTATTTCTCGACGTAGTAGAAGCCGCCGCCGTGCACCTGCCAGGCGGTGCCGAGCACGGCGGGGTTCTTCGATCCCTGCATGTTGAGCGAATAGTCGAGCGCCATGAAATAGAACGAGGTGCCGATCCAGCCGATGCCGACGACCAGATGCGCCCAGCGGATCAGCAGATTGGCCCATTCACCGAGAAAGACGGCGTCCATCGCTCAGCCCCTCGGTTCCGGGGCGGTGCAGAGCGCGGGCGATGGGGCGGGATCGGGGGCTTGGGGCGTCGGGCGGGGCATGATGTCCAGTTTAATGGGTTGCGCCGGCGCTGTCCTGCCCGGCTGCCCGCGAGGGGCAAGGACCATGCCTATACGAAAGCGAACGGCCGGGACCAGCCCGGCCATTGCCATGTTGAAAACCGCGTTTTGCGCGTCGCGGGCGGGTGTATTCCCTTACGGAATCAGGATCGAGGACCCCGTGGTGTCGCGGCCTTCGAGGTCTTCGTGCGACTTGCGGGCGTCCTTGAGGGCGTACTTCTGGTTGATCGGGATCTTCACGACGCCGGAGCCGACCTTGTCGAACAGATCCTGCGCCGTCGCCACCAGATCCTCGCGCTTGGCCACGTAGTGGTTGAGCGTCGGGCGGGTCGCGAACAGCGAGCCTTTGCCCTGCAGGATGTTGATGTTGAAGGCCTCGATCTGGCCCGAGGCGCTGCCGAACGAGACGAAGTAGCCGAGCGGCCGCAGGCAGTCGAGCGAGGCCGGGAACGTGGTCTTGCCGATGCCGTCATAGACCACGTCGCACAGCTTGCCGCCGGTGATCTCCTTCACCTTCGCGACGAAGTCCTCGTCACGGTAGAGGATGGTGTGGTGGCAACCGTTCTTCTTGGCGATCTCGGCCTTGTCCTTGGTGCCGACGGTGCCGATGACGGTGGCGCCGAGATGGTTGGCCCACTGGCACAGGATCTGGCCGACGCCGCCGGCGGCGGCGTGCATCAGCACGATCGTGCCCTTGCCGACCTTGAAGGTGCGGTTGACCAGATACTGCGCGGTCATGCCCTTGAGCATCATGCCGGCGGCCTGCTCGTAGCTGATGTTGTCGGGCAGCTTCACGGCGCGCTCGGCCGGGATGTTGCGCTCCGCCGCATAGCCGCCGAGCGGCACCACGTAAGCGACGCGGTCGCCGACTTTCAGGTCGGTGACGCCGGGGCCGACCGCGGTCACTTGACCGGCGCCTTCGTTGCCGGCGACGAACGGTAGGCCGACCGGCGACGGATACATGCCCATGCGGAAATACGTGTCGATGAAGTTGACGCCGCAGGCGTGCTGCTTGAGCCGCACCTGGCCCTGGCCGGGCGCGGCAACTTCGATGTCCTCGAAAGTCAGCACTTCGGGACCGCCGTGTTTGTGAACGCGCACTGCCGCGACCATGTTTCACCCCTTTAAAATTCAGGTTTGTTGTTCGGATCGGTTTCGGCCGGGATCATAGGCGGCGCGCGCTGGAGCGCAAGGCGGCTGCCGCCGAACGCGCGCGTTCGTTACCGCCCGCCGGAAACACGCAAATTTGCGCCGTTGATGTAGGACGCAGCGTCCGACAGCATGAACACGATTGCTTCGGCGACTTCGCTTGGCTGCCCTGGCCTGCCCATCGGCAGCATCGGCCCGACCTTGTCGAGCCGGCCAGGCGGCTGAATGTCGGTGTCGATCACGCCGGGCGTAACGGCGTTGACGCGCATGCCTTCCTTGGCGACTTCGCGGCCCATACCGATCACCATGGCGTCGATCGCGGCCTTGGCGGCGGCGTACCAGACGCATTCGCCGGCGCCGCCGATGGTGGCCGCCATTGACGACAGCATCACCACCGAACCGCCCTGCCCGCCGTTCTTGGTCGACATGCGGCGCGCGCATTCGCGCAGGCACAGGATGGCGCCGACGGTGTCGACGTCGAACACCGCGCGCATCATCGCGGCGTCGGCTTCGTCGAGCCGCGAATAGGGTCCGATGATGCCGGAACAATGGACGAAATGCGTGACGGGTCCGAGCGCGCGCGCGGCTTCGTCGAACACGCGGACGATGTCGGCCTCAAGTGCCATGTCGCCGGCGATCGCCACCGCCTTGCCGCCGGCGCCCTTGACGGCCGCGACGACATCCGCGGCGGCGTTGGCGTTGCTCTTGTAGTTGATCGCGACGTCGTAACCGGCCTTGGCGGCAGCTTTGGCGGTGGCGGCGCCGATGCCGCGGCTGCCGCCGGCGATGAGCAGAACCGGTCGTGACATTGAGACGATCTCCGAATGCGTTCAGCCCGGTTGCTTGCGGCGGCGGCGGTTGCGGCGCGCCAGCACGTTGAAGAATTCCACCGCGCCCGCAAAGGCCATCGCGAAATAGATGTAGCCACGCGGGATATGGAATTGGAATCCGTCCGCCACCAAGGCGAGACCGATCAACAGCAGGAACGACAGCGCCAGCATCTTGGTGGTGGGATGCTTGGCGATGAAGGCTCCGACCGGGCCGGCCGCCACGAACATCACCAGCATGGCGATCACCACGGCGGCGATCATCACCTCCAGATGGTCGGCCAGGCCGACCGCGGTGACGATCGAGTCGATCGAGAACACCATGTCGATCACCGCCAACTGACCGATCACAGCCCACTGACTGGACCGGCGCGCGACCGAAGGTGCGTCGTGGTCGGCAACCTCGACCTCGTTGTGGATTTCGTGGGTCGCCTTGGCCAGCAGGAACAGGCCGCCGGCGATCAGGATGACGTCACGCCAGGAAAACGCCGTCTGAAAGACTGAAAACAAGGGCGCCGTCAGCCCCATGATCCAGGTCAGCGAAAACAGCAGAACAACCCGGAAGATGAAAGCGAGCGACAGGCCGATCGCGCGCGCCCGGCGCGCCTGCTTTGCGTCCAGGGGCTCGGTCAGGATGGCGATGAAGACGATGTTGTCGATGCCGAGGATGACCTCCAGCGCGGTCAGCGTCAGCAGCGCGGCCCAGACATTGGGATCGGTCAGCAGGTCGAGCACGGGTCAGCTCCTCTGGGGCAACATCCCGGCAGCAAAGAAATACACCGCGATCGCGACCAGCGGCCAGCTCACGGTGGGGCCGGGGTCGAGGCCGAGCAGCAGCGCCGCCACCGCCAGGAGCGCCCACAGCGCCAGCAGCGCGATGTTGAACGAGCGCAGGCGTTTCACCCGCAGCGGGTGCACGAACTTGATCGGCGCAAAGCTCAAGACCGCGAGCGCGGCGACGAGGCCGGCGCCGAGCCATTGCGGCGGCTGCAGCACGTAGAGATAGAACGCCGCGAGATTCCACAGCGCCGGAAAGCCGCGGAAATAATTGTCGTCGGTCTTCATGTCGCGGTCGGCGAAATAGATCGCGCCGGTGATGACGATGACGACGCCGGCGGGGATCGCCAGCGGCGGCGGCAGCAGCCCGCTGGCCGCGACCGCATAGGCCGGCACGAACACGTACGTGGTGAAATCGACCACCAGATCGAGCGTGTCGCCCGACCAGCGCGGCAGCGTTTCCGCCACCTTGAACGCGCGCGCCAGCGGGCCGTCGACGCCGTCGACGATCAGCGCCAGGCCGAGACAGATGAACATCGCTTCGAAGTGGCCGCCGGTCGCGAAGATCAGCGCCATGAGGGCGAGCGCCGCCCCGCTCGCGGTGAGCACGTGGACGGCGTAGGCCCGCAGGCTCGTCATTTTCTTTTGCTTTTTTTGCCCATGATCGTATCCGAAAACCGGGCGCCTCTTTTCGGGATCATGGACTACTGGTTGCCCCAGTCGAGTTTGACGATCTCGGCCGAGCGCCCGGTCAGGTTCCAGTTGCGGCCGAAGCCGCGGAAGCGCGACTTGTCGGACTTGGCCACGATGACGTCGGGCCCGATCCAGTATTCGCTGTTGCGGATCACGACGTTGCCGTCGCGGTCGTGGCCGCGCACCGGCGTGATAACGCCGTCGACGTATTTCTCGATGCGGACGCGGCGGGTCTGGCCGTCGGTCTCGTAGCTGATCGGCGTCTGATGGACGCCGAGGAACTGGCCGACCAGGATCGACAACAGATGCGTGGTGCCGCCGACGCGGCCGGTGAAGATGCGGGTCAGCCCTTTGACCGCCTGGATCGGCGCCTTGTCGTCGACGAACAGCGCCGCGGTCCAGTTGCCGCGCGACATGATGCCCGGCAGGTCCATCATCAATCCGACGTTGATGCCGGAGAGATCGACGTTGTCGATCTGGCCCTGGTCGATGCGCACGCCGGCCCAGGTCTGGCAGCGGTCCTCGGTCGGCGGATGGTCGCCGAGCGACAGCACGCAGGGACAGAACACCGTGCAGTTGCACGACAGCGTCATCTCGCCTTTTAACGTCCACGCTTCGGTCACGCTTCCACTCCCCCAGCTTGTCTCGGTTCTTAACTCAAATCGCGCGCACCGGCCAATGGGCCAGAAACGACGTGATGATGAAGGCCGCGCCGGCGACGATCAAGACAACGCCGATGGTATAGGTGAAGGCGCGGCCGGTGCCGAGCTTCTCCAGCGTCATGACAATGCCGAGGCCCGCCATCCAGACCACGTTCATCAGGCCGACCGCGAACATCACCGCCATCATCGCCCAGCAGCAGCCGAGGCAGAACAGGCCCTGCTTGAGCCCGAGCCGGAACACGCCGCGCGGCGTCGTCGCCCAGTTGGTGAAGAAGAACTGGAACGGGTTGCGGCACTGCGTCAGGCAGGCGTGCTTGAGCGCGCTGAACTGATAGAGCCCGGCGGCGATGAAGATCGCGCCCGAGAACAGCCCGCTGGCCGAGGCCATGCCGGTGTCGAGCAGCGCCAGCCGCGTCAGCGTGAGCTGCGCGGCCGTGGCGGCGGCAGCGAAGCCGAACCAGATCACGGTGTAGCCGCCGGCCAGCACGAAAGGCGAGACGATGCGCTCGCCCTTGCGGGCGGCGGCGTCGGCGATCTCGGCATAGGTCAGGATCATCGGCGCGGCGCTCGGCAGCATCATCGCCAGCGTCATCGCGCCCCACATCAGGGCGACGAGCGCGATGGCGGCCGGTCCGGGCGAGGTGTCGGCCATGGCCCGGCACAGGGCGTCGAACGCGCTCAACGGGCTGCTCAACCCGGCGGTCAGCAGCCCGAGATAGGCCCAGCCGAGGCCGGCGAGCGCGATGACGCAGACGATCGCCAGCGCCTTCGGCCGTGCGAAAATGCCGCCCAGCCTGCTTTCGGCCGGTGGCAGATGCGACAGGTGGTCGTGGGCGGTTTCGGTCAACGGTCGATCCTTCGCTCCGTGCATAGCGCATCGGGGCAGGCCCGCGCCATCCGGAGCAATCCCGATGGTTGCCACCCCCGGCCCGTGCTAATCCGATTAGCGCGAAACGGAGCGCTAAGTATTTGATGTCGGACAAAATTAGCCAGAACGGCGGCCTCGCCGCGGTGGTGGTGGGCGGCGGCCCGGCCGGGCTGACGGCGGCGATAGCGCTCGCCCAAGGCGGCCTGACGACGGTGCTGGCCGGCAAGCGACCGGCCAAAAGCGACAACCGCACCACCGCCCTGCTCGGCGGCTCTGTCGCCGCATTGGAAGCCTTGGGCGTGTGGGAACTCTGCCGCGCACAAACCGCGCCGCTCAAGATCATGCGCATCGTCGACGACACCGGGCGGCTGTGGCGCGCGCCGGAGGCGAAGTTCGAGGCCCACGAGATCGATCTCGACGCCTTCGGCTACAACATCGAGAACCGCGATCTGGTGGCGGCGCTGGAGCGCCGCGCACGCACGCTGCCCAACCTGCGGCTGATCGACGACGAGGTGGTCGGCGTCACGTCGGACGACGCCGCCGTCACGGTCGCGCTCAAGAACGGCGAGACGCTGCGCGCGCCGCTCGCGGTCGGCGCCGACGGCCGCCGCTCGCTCAGCCGCGCGGCCGCACGCATCGGCGTTGACGAGCGGCACTATGCCCAGATCGCCCTCACCGTCTGCCTGACGCATTCGCGGCCGCACCGCGACTCGTCGACCGAGTTCCACACCCCGACCGGGCCGTTCACGCTGGTGCCGCTGCCGGGGCAACGTTCGAGCCTGGTGTGGGTGCTTGATCCCGCCGGCGCGGAGGAACTGGCCGCGCTCGACGACGCCGCCTTGTCGGACGAGATCGAACGCGCCGCGCATTCGATTTTGGGCAAGGTGCAGGTCGAGCCGGGACGCGGGCTGTTTCCGCTGTCGGTCGCGACCGCCCGCCGCTTCGGCGACAGACGCATCGCGCTGGTCGGCGAAGCCGCGCACGTCGTGCCGCCGATCGGCGCGCAGGGCCTCAACCTCGGCCTGCGCGACGCCGCGACGATCGCCGAGCTCGCGGTCGAAGCGCACCGCGGCGGCCGCGACATCGGCGGCGACGACGTCTTGGCGCGTTACGACCGCATGCGCCGCGCCGACGTCGGCAGCCGCACCTTCGCCATCGATCTGTTGAACCGGACGCTGCTCACCGACTTCCTGCCGGTGCAGGGCGTGCGCGGGCTCGGGCTTTACATGATCGACCGCATCGGCCCGTTGCGCCGCGCCGTCATGCGCGAAGGCATCGCCCCGCGTACGGCAGAGCCGCGCCTGATGCGCGGCGAAACGCTTTAGGTTACGCGCGATCCGTCACCGAAACAGCAGCGCCGGCAGCATGTTCATCTTCACCAGCCACATCACGCTGGTCAGCGTCACCACCGACACGACCGTGCCGATCAGCACCGCGCTCGACGCCTGCTCGACCCAGGTGTCGTATTGGCGCGCGAACACGAACACGTTGAGCGCCGGCGGCAGCGCCGCCATCAGCACCGCGGCATAGACCCAGGTCTGCTCGAACGGTCCGAACAGCGACAGCAGCAGAAACACGATCACCGGGTGCAGCGTCAGCTTCACCGCCACCAGGAACGGCACTTCCCACGGCATCTTCTTCAACGGCCGCAGCGCGACCGTGACGCCGAGCGTGAACAGCGCGCAGGGCGCTGCGGCGTTCTGCAGGAACTGCATCAGGCGGTCGAGCGCGACCGGCGGCTGGTAATGCGCCGCCGCCGAGGCGACGCCGACCGCGGTCGCGATCACCAGCGGGTTGGTGACGATGCGCGTGACCACCTCGAGCGCGACCGCGCCGATGTTCTTCTGCTGCGGGCTCGCCAGCGCCATCAGGAATGGCACCAGCGAGAACAGCAGCAGCGTGTCGAAACAGAAGATCAGCGCGACCGGCCCGGCCGCCTCGGTGCCGAGGGTCGCCAGCGCCAGGCCCGGGCCCATGTAGCCGATATTGCCGTAGCCGCCGGCCAGCCCGGCAATGGTCGATTCCCCGATGTCGCCCTTGCGGATCGCCATGCCGATGGCGAAGGCGACCGCGAAGGCCCAGAACGTGCCCAAGGTGGTGGCGACGATGAAGTCGACTTGCGCCAGCTGCTCCAGCGGCGTCTGCGCCAGGATGCGGTAAAACAGCGCCGGCAGCGACACATAGACGATGAAGAAGTTCATCCAGGCGAGCGCGGTGTCCGGGATCTGCTTGAGCTTGCCGCAGGCTAAACCGATGAAGATCAGGCCGAAAAACGGCAGCGCGAGATTGAGGACGTCGAGCATCCGCGGAAGGTCCCGGCCGGCACCCGAACGGCCGGCGTTCTGGCTGCGAAATTGGAGACTTGATTCGAGACTTGGCGCGGCCTCTGCATTCCTCTAAACGCCAGACAGGCCTTTTGGAAGGACCCTGCCCGTGAAGCTACCCCGCCAGTTCTTCGCCCCGCTCGCCATCGGCGCGCCCGCCCCGTTGCGCGAGCTGCCGGTCCGGCTCGAGCGCATGATCCATTTCGTGCCGCCGCACATGGAAAAGCTGCGCGCCCGCGTGCCTGAGATGGTGCGGCAGGTCGACGTCGTGCTCGGCAACCTGGAAGACGCCATTCCGGTCGAGGCCAAGGGCGCGGCGCGCGCCGGCTTCATCGAGATGGCGAAGTCGGTGGATTACGGCGCGACCGGGCTGTGGACGCGCATCAACGCGCTCAACTCGCCCTGGGCGCTCGACGACGTCACCGAGATCGTCGGCCAGGTCGGCGACAAACTCGACGTCATCATGCTGCCGAAGGTCGACGGCCCCTGGGACATCCACTACCTCGACCAACTGCTGGCGCAGCTCGAGGCGCGCCACAAAATCACCAAGCCGATCCTGATCCACGCCATCCTGGAGACGGCGCAGGGCGTCAACAACGTCGAGGCGATCGCGACCGCCTCGCCGCGCATGCACGGCATGAGCCTGGGGCCGGCCGACCTCGCCGCCTCGCGCGCCATGAAGACCACCCGCGTCGGCGGCGGTCATCCCGAGTACAAGGTTATTGCCGATGCTGCCGGTAGTGCGCCACGCGCGGTTTTCCAGCAGGACCTGTGGCACTACACCATCGCGAAGATGGTCGACGCCTGCGCCGCCGCCGGCATCAAGGCGTTCTACGGGCCGTTCGGCGACTTCTCCGATCTGGCAGCCTGCGAGGCGCAGTTCCGCAACGCCTTCCTGATGGGCTGTCTTGGGGCCTGGACACTGCACCCGACCCAGATCGGCATCGCCAAGACGGTGTTTTCGCCCGACCCGGCCGAGGTCGCCTTCGCCAAGAAGATCGTCGACGCCATGCCGGACGGCGCCGGCGCCGTCATGATCGACGGCAAAATGCAGGACGACGCCACATGGAAACAGGCTAAGGTCTTGCTGGACTTGGCGAAACTGGTCGCGGCCAAGGACCCCGAGATGGCCGCCCGCTATGGCCTCTAAACGCCCTGGCGCGGACCAGAACGATGCACTATGTGCTCGTCCCATGAACAAGATGCGCAGCGCCAAATTCAAGATCGGCCAGGTCGTCAAGCACCGCCTGTTCTCGTTTCGCGGGGTGGTTTTCGATATCGACCCGGAGTTCAACAACACCGAGGAATGGTGGCAGGCGATCCCGGCCGAGATCCGCCCGCAC